>JALYPI010000200.1 GCA_030856445.1 Bacteroidota bacterium | reverse complement strand
GTACAAGGTCAAATCACTGTATCTGAGCTTTTATCCCTTAAGGCTTCCTCCAAATTAAATGGTGATATTATTACCAGTAAATTATCTATTGAACCAGGAGCAACTTTCACAGGATCATGCAGCATGGGTGGCGTTATTAAGGATATAAAGCATGGAGAAAAAAAGGAAGAAATCAAGCTCTCAGGGAAAACCGCCTAGCGATTTTATAAAATATTCAGGCATCGCTTTTCAAATGATTGCCATAATACTTGCTGGTGTATATGCAGGAATATGGCTTGATGATAAATTCCAGCTTGATTATCCAATATTTAAACTTGTACTATCATTATTGTCTGTGGGACTTGCTATGTATGTAATTATAAGACAGGTAACTAATGATAAATAATTCAAATGAATAAAGATTTTCTTGATTTTTTAAAAAAACTTATAGGACTAACTCTTATTTTAATAATAATAAGTTATTTTACTTTTAACTATTTACCCCTTCCTAAACCGACTGCTCTGTATTATATTTTTGGTTTTTTCTTTGTGGTTATTGCAGTCATTCATTATTTTTTATTAAAAGCTGTTTCAAAAAACTCAAAGCGCTTTCCTGCTTATTATATGGGTGGAATCACTCTTAAGCTGTTTCTTTCTATGATTTTTATCCTGATTTATGCAGTAAAAAATCCTGAACAAGCAAAACCTTTCCTGGTAACTTTCTTTGTGATTTATTTTATTTACACAACCTATGAAACCATCCTGATAATAAAACATTTAGACCACCATAAACAGAATTCATAAGTCAAAATCGATTCTTAATAATAAATTATACGAATTTATTTTATTATATATGTTAAATATTTACCTTTGCGACCTTATTTAAAAAAAGTAAAGAAATATTTTTAAATGGTCAATAAATTCAATGCTTTTAGACTAAATTCAGTAGCAGCACTAACATTATTCGTGTTTGTATTACTGTCTTCTTTTGTTTTTACAGCAAAAGCTACTGCTCAGCCACAGGCTGTACAACCTACTCTGGCAGGAGATCACGATGTGGATGAAAAGTTTAATGCAGGCGAAATGATTCTTAATCACATTAAGGATGCGCATGACTGGCATATAATGGATATAGATGGTCACCCGATATCAATTCCCCTTCCAATAATAATTTATTCCCCACAAAAAGGACTTGCTGTTTTTATGTCAAGTAAATTTGATCATGGGCATGCTTCTTATAAAGGATATCGATTGGCTCCAGGAAAAATTATTTTAGATACTGAGACTTATTCAGAAGAAGAAGCAGCAGGAATTTCTTTTTATGACTTTTCCATTACAAAGAATGTAGCAGCAATGTTTTTAAGCATAATTATTTTATGCCTTATTTTTATTCCTGTTGCTAATGCATATAAAAAGAATCCTAAAAAAGCCCCTAAGGGACTTCAATCCTTTGTGGAGCCTTTGATCATGTTTATACGTGACGAAGTTGCCAAGCCATCGATTGGAGCGAGTTATCAAAAATTCATGCCTTTTTTGCTTTCAATATTCTTTTTCATCTTTTTAAATAACCTTATGGGGCTAATTCCAATATTCCCTTTTGGTGCTAACGTAACTGGAAACATTGCTGTAACTCTTGTACTTGCAGCTTTTACTTTTGTAGTAACTCTTTTTAGCGCAAATAAACATTATTGGGTTCATATTGTAAAAACACCGGGAGTTCCTATCTGGCTTTTGCCAATTATGATTCCAATTGAAATACTTGGTGTGATTTCAAAGCCTGTTGTGTTAATGCTGCGTTTGTTTGCTAACATGACGGCAGGACATATTATCATCCTTGCATTCTTTAGTTTGATCTTTATATTTGGAGAATTGTCGGTAGGGGCAGGATATGGAGTTTCTGTACTTTCAATACTTTTTATTGTATTTATGAATTTTCTGGAGCTGCTAGTAGCATTCCTTCAGGCTTACGTGTTCACACTGCTTTCAGCATTATACTTTGGTATGGCTGTTTTTGAAGAGCATCATCACACGCATTAAAAATTGTTTTTTTAACCCTTAATAATTAAATTATGTTATCTACACTTTTAACAGTTTTACTAGACGTACAACCTTTTGGTATAATGGGTGCCGCAATCGGTGCTGGAATTGCAGCTTTGGCAGCAGGAATTGGTATTGGTAAAATCGGTGCTTCTGCACTAGAATCAATGGCAAGACAACCAGAAGCAACAGGTGACATTAGAGCTAACATGATCGTAGCTGCTGCACTTGTTGAAGGTGCTGCTTTCTTTGCGATTGTAGTTTGCCTACTTGTAGTATTAGGTTAATAAAAAAGAAACCGGGAATTTAACGGTTGGTTTTATTCCCGGTTTTTAAAAATTTTAAATTTATTTAAATAAAATATAATTTTCATTTGATATGGAATTAGTAACACCCGGTATTGGTCTTATATTTTGGTCAACCCTTGCTTTTTTAATTGTTCTTTTTTTACTGGCGAAATTTGCCTGGAAACCAATTCTTGGTACTATAAAAGAAAGAGAAGATGCTATTGAAAATGCATTAATGGCTGCTGAACAAGCACAAATAGAAATTGAAAAACTTAAAGCTTTTAATGAAAATGTATTAAAAGAGGCCAAAGCAGAAAGAGATAACATTTTAAAAGCCGGACGTGAAGCTAAGGACATGATTATCAATGAAGCAAAAGCAAAAGCTCAGGTTGAGGCTGACATAATAGTTGCCCAGGCAAGAGAAACTATTGAAAATCAAAAAATGTCTGCAATAACTGAACTTAAAAATCAGGTAGCAAAGTTGTCTATTGAAATTGCTGAAAAAATATTAAAAGAACATTTATCAGAGGATGAAAAACAAAAATCCCTGATTAATGGAATGATTGATGAAATTAATTTGAACTAATGAAAGGTACAATAGTAGCATCAAGATATGCAAAATCATTACTTGACCTGGCTTTAGAACAAGCAAAAATAGAGCAGGTAAAAGAAGACATGCAATATATTGTAGATGCCTGTAGAGAAAGCAAGGATTTTTCAAATTTTGTCAAAAATCCCATTATAAAAACGGATAAAAAAATTGCTGTCTTTAAAGAGGTCTTTGCTGGTAAAGTAGGTGACTTATCACAAGCTTTTATTGAGCTTCTTTGTAAAAAAAGACGTGAACAAAACGTAGAAGACATAGCAAAAGAATTTTTAAAACAATACAACAAGCATAAACAAGTAATGACAGCCGTTATTACCTCAGCTTCAGGCATAGATGAGAACATCAGACAAAGGGTGCTGAAAATGATTACTGATAGTACAAAGTGGGAAGTTGAACTGGTTGAAAAAGTAAATCCTGATTTTATCGGTGGTTTTACCCTTCAATTTGATGATAAAAGAATTGATACTACTTTATTACATAAACTAGAGAAATTAAAAAGAGAGTTCAAAGAGAATCCTTATATCAAAAATTTTTAAATAAAAATTATATAAAATGGCTGAGATCAGACCGGCAGAAATTTCTGCAATATTAAGACAACAGTTATCAAATTTTAAAACTGAAACTGAACTTGAAGAAGTTGGTACAGTATTACAGATTGGTGATGGTATTGCCCGTGTTTACGGCTTAACCAAAGTACAATCAGGTGAACTTGTAGAATTTGAAAACGGTTTAAAAGGTATCGTATTAAACCTTGAAGAAGATAACGTTGGTGTTGTATTGTTGGGAGAATACCTTGCTATTAAAGAAGGTGACATTGTAAAAAGAACTAAGAAAATTGCATCTATAAACGTAGGAGAGCAAATGGTAGGAAGAGTTGTAAATACTCTTGGAACACCAATTGATGGAAAAGGACCTATAGGTGGAGAGCTTTTCGAAATGCCTTTAGAGAGAAAAGCACCAGGGGTCATTTACCGTCAGCCGGTAAATGAGCCACTTCAAACTGGTATTAAGGCTATTGACTCTATGATCCCAATTGGTAGAGGACAAAGAGAGCTTATCATTGGTGACAGGCAAACTGGTAAAACAGCTGTGGCAATTGATACCATTATCAATCAAAAAGAATTTTACGAAAGCGGTGAGCCGGTATTTTGTATTTATGTTGCTATTGGACAGAAAAGTTCAACTGTAGCTAATATTGTTAGAGTTTTAGAAGAAAACGGGGCAATGCCTTATACTGTAGTTGTAGCTGCTTCTGCGGCAGATCCAGCTCCAATGCAATTTTATGCTCCTTTTGCGGGTGTTGCTATTGGTGAGTATTTCAGAGATACAGGTCGTCCGGTACTTATTGTATATGATGATCTTTCAAAGCAAGCAGTTGCTTACCGTGAGGTTTCTCTTTTATTAAAAAGACCTCCAGGGCGTGAGGCTTATCCTGGAGATGTATTTTACCTTCACTCCAGATTACTGGAAAGAGCGGCTAAAATCAATGCTTCTGACGAAATTGCAAGAAGTATGAATGATTTGCCAGATTCCCTTAAACCTATTGTTAAAGGTGGTGGATCAATTACTGCTCTTCCTATTATTGAAACACAAGCTGGTGACGTTTCTGCATATATCCCAACTAACGTAATCTCTATTACTGACGGACAGATATTCCTTGAATCAAATTTATTTAATGCTGGTATTCGTCCTGCTATTAACGTTGGTATTTCTGTATCAAGAGTTGGTGGTAATGCTCAGATTAAATCAATGAAAAAAGTTGCCGGTACATTAAAGCTTGACCAGGCACAATACAGAGAACTTGAAGCATTTGCTAAATTCGGTTCTGACCTTGATGCTGCTACAAAAAACGTAATTGACAAAGGTGTAAGAAACGTTGAAATTCTTAAGCAGGGCCAATTTTCTCCATTATCTGTAGAAAAACAAATTGCTATTATATATTGCGGTACAAAAGGTTTATTAAAAAATGTTCCTGCTGATAAGGTAAAAGAATTTGAAAGCCAATATCTTTCACTTCTTGAAGCAGACCATAAAGATGTGTTAAAAGATTTAAAAGCCGGTAAATTTACTGATGAAATTACAGCCACTTTAGATAAAGCAGCGAAGGATGTTTCAGCTAAATTTATAAAATAATAATATTAAGTCTTAGTGCATAAAAGATAAAAAATGCCAAATTTAAAAGAAGTACGGAGCAGGATTACATCAGTTTCTTCTACCCAGCAAATTACAAGCGCCATGAAAATGGTTTCAGCTTCTAAATTGAGAAGGGCCCAGGACGCTATTACCCAAATGAGACCTTATGCTTCAAAACTTAAGGAAATTCTGGAAAACTTAAGTTCGAGCCTGGAGAGTTCTGCAGATAACCCATATTCTAAACAACCTGCTGTTAAAAACATTTTGCTTGTTGTGATTACCTCTAACAGGGGGCTTTGTGGCGCATTTAACGCCAATGTTATTAAACAGGCTAATAAGCTTGCATCTGAAACATACAAAGACAGCAATGTGAGTGTTTTATGTATAGGAAAAAAAGCTACTGATTATTTCAGAAAAACAAAATACAGTATTATTGGAAGTGATATGCCAAGGAAATTGCATGAACTTTATGATGATCTGTCTTTTGTAAATGTTTTCCCAGTTGCTGAAACTGTTATGGAATTATTTGTAAAAGGAGAATTTGACAGAGTAGAACTTATTTATAATCAATTTAAAAATGCTGCTGTGCAGGTTTTAACAACTGAGCAATATTTACCTGTTAAGCCTTTAGAAATATCAACTTCAGGAAGCACTTTTTCTTCTGATTATATTTTTGAACCAAATAAAGAATATATAGTTAAGGAATTAATTCCAAAATCTTTAAAAACTCAGTTTTACAAAGCTTTATTGGATTCTTATGCTGCTGAACACGGAGCAAGGATGACTGCAATGCATAAAGCAACAGATAATGCCGGAGAACTTCTAAAAAACCTTCGTTTAAGTTATAACAAAGCCAGACAGGCTGCAATTACAAATGAGATTTTGGAAATTGTTGGTGGTGCTGAAGCTTTGAAAGGCTAATTTAATAGATTATTTGCGTTTTAAAAGTTGAAAATTATTTTTTATAAAAAGGCGGTTCAAAACTTGAGCCGCCTTTTTTATGAATTTACTTTTGTGCTGGATTATAACACCACATTCACAATTTTCTTAGGAACTACGATCACTTTTTTAGGCGCATTTCCTGCAAGCCATTTTTGAGCTTCTTCTGATTCCAATACTTCTTTTTCAACCTGCTCCTTTGGCAAGTCTGATGGAAGTTCTAGCATAAAGCGTGTTTTCCCATTGAAAGACACTGGGTAATTGTATGTGTTTTCTATTAAATAGTTTTCATCGTACTTTGGGAAATGAGCAAAAGTAACGCTTTCAGTATTTCCTAAAAGTGACCAGAATTCTTCAGCAATATGAGGAGCATAAGGAGATAATAGAATTGCCAAATCCTTTAAAACCGCTCTTTTATTGCATTTTAAATCAGTAAGTTCATTTACACAAATCATAAAATTACTAACCGAAGTATTAAAGGAAAAGCGTTCAATATCTTCTTTTACTTTTTTAATTGTTTTGTGAAGAATCTTTAACTCGGCTTTTTCTGGATGATCTTCAGAAATATTCAACTGCCCTTTTTCATCAAAATACAAACGCCAAAGTTTTTTTAAAAAACGATGTACTCCTTCAATTCCATTTGTATTCCATGGTTTGGATTGTTCCAAAGGACCAAGGAACATTTCATAAAGTCTTAACGTATCTGCTCCATATCCTTCTACTATATCATCGGGGTTTACAACGTTATATTTTGATTTGGACATTTTTTCTACTTCCCGGCAACTTAAAAACTGACCATCTTGCTCCTTAATAAATATGGCTTCTGAAAATTTAACATCCTCTTTGGATAATAATTCAACATTTACATTTTCTCCATCACAATATTTAATGTCAACATAAATAGGAGTCTTTTTTACCTTAACCCCGGTTGTGATATCATCTTTGTTAACATCAGCGCTAATTTCAAAACCTAAATGCTTTTCATTTTTCTTCCAGAACTCTTCTCCTTCCTGTTCAATAATTATTTGCTTTAAATAGTTATCGGCAATTTCACCATCAATCACATTTTCCGCTATTTTTTTTGACAAGTAAAAGTTGGTTGCCTTGTATTTGAACTGGTTGCCTTCCTTATATCCTGCATCATACCTATAAATAATACAGGAAACTCCTTGAATCATTCCCTGATTAATAAGTTTTTTAAAAGGTTCTTTGTCTGCAATGTATCCAAGGTCGAACAAAAATTTATTCCAAAACCTTGAATATAAAAGATGGCCAGTAGCGTGTTCTGAGCCTCCGATATATAAATCAACATTATGCCAGTATTCATTTGCCTCTTTTGATACAAATTCATGCTCATTGTGCGAATCCATATAACGTAAAAAATACCAGGAAGAACCTGCCCAGCCTGGCATGGTGCTGGTTTCGTATGGATATCCTTCCTTTGTTTTCCAATTGTTTGCTCTGGCAAGAGGAGGCTCACCGCTTTCTGTTGGCAAATATTTATCTACATCAGGAAGCTCAAGCGGCAAATCAGCTTCTTTAAGTGCATAAGGAAGCCCATCTTTATAATAAATAGGAAAAGGTTCCCCCCAATAGCGTTGTCTACTAAAAATAGCGTCTCTTATCCTGTAATTTGTTTTGCCTTTACCTATGTTTTTTCCTTCAATTTTCTCAATGGCTTTTTCAATTGCTTGTTTTACTTGTAACCCATCCAAAAAATCAGAATTTACAAGTGTGCCTTCTTTAGGTTCATAGGCTTGCTCTAAAATATTTCCTCCTTTTACAACCTCCACTATTGGAATGTTAAAATGATTGGCAAAAGCGTAATCCCTTAAATCATGTGCAGGAACAGACATTACTGCGCCCGTTCCGTAACCAGCTAATACGTAATCACCAGTCCAAACAGGGATTTTTTCTCCTGAGAAAGGGTGAATGGCATAAGCTCCTGTAAACTCTCCTGTAATTTTTTTTACCTCGGTCATTCTTTCCCTTTCGGTGCGGTTTTTTGCAACAAGTACATACTTATCTACCTGGGTTTTGTGCTCTTGGGTAACAATCTTATCAATTAATTCATGTTCAGGGGCAAGTGTAAGAAAGGTTACTCCAAAAATAGTGTCGGGGCGGGTAGTAAAGACTTCGATTTTTTCTTCATGCCCATCCAGTGCAAAGCACACAGAAGCTCCTGATGATTTTCCAATCCAATTGCGCTGTTGTTCTTTTATACTTTCGGTCCAATCAATTGTTTCTAAATCATTTAATAATCTCTCTGCAAAAGCGGTAATACGCATACTCCACTGTTTCATCAACTTACGCTCAACAGGATAACCTCCTCTTTCCGAAAGCCCATCTCTTACTTCTTCGTTTGCCAGGACTGTTCCAAGATCAGGACACCAATTTACCATGGTATCGGACAAATAAGTAAGCCTATAGTTTAATAAAACTTCCTGCTGTTGTTTTTCATCAAAGGATTTCCATTCATTCGCTGTGAAAGTTCCTGTAAAATCACTTGCCGCTTTAATTTGGTTGTTCCCGTATTTTTCAAACTCCTGAACAAGAGTATCAATAGATTCCGCTTTATCAGTTGATTTATTAAACCAGGAGTTAAAAAGCTGAATAAATATCCACTGCGTCCATTTATAATATTTAGGATCAGAGGTTTTTACCTGTCTTTCCCAATCAAAGGAAAAACCAATTTTATCTAACTGTTCTCTATATCTTTCTAAATTTTTTTCTGTGGTTATAGCTGGGTGTTGTCCTGTTTGAATGGCATATTGCTCAGCAGGAAGCCCAAAAGCATCATACCCCATGGGGTGTAATACATTAAACCCGGTAAGTCTTTTGTATCTTGTATAAATATCAGATGCAATATATCCAAGGGGATGCCCTACATGCAAACCAGCTCCTGAAGGATAGGGAAACATATCAAGTACATAGTATTTAGGTTTCGAAGAAGCTTGTTCTGCTCTAAATGTTTTATGAAGACTCCAATATGCCTGCCATTTCTTTTCTATTTCACTAAAATTATATTCCATCTTTTTAATTTATTTAGATTGTGAAATTACACAAAATACTGCATTTAATATTTTCGCTGTTTTATAATTAAAATGAATAAACAATACACTTTTTGTATATTATTGATGTGCCCATTTCATCAAAAATCACTATCCATTAAGCGAAAAAGGGCAAAATTAACCAAATGTCCCGAACTCAAAGAAGATTATTTATTTCCCTCTGATTTTTATCCTCTTTTTTAAAAACATGATTATAAGATATTATCATTTAAGTGCTGATTTTACTAATACTCTTTTCTTTAGAAGTTTATATGAAAATGATTTTTAATAGTTGATTTTCCAAATAAAACATCTATTCTTAAAGTTTTAATTGCATGGATAAGTACAATTTATAAAATTATAAGCAATAGGAAATCCATCTCTTAATGAATTTTATTAAATTTACATCTTTAAACAGCTATATCAACTGCAATTAATGGCAAACAACCAGGATAAATCAACAGGAAGAAGATTAAAAACCTCTTATTTAACCACCGTAATCAGCATCACCCTAGTATTATTTATGCTGGGCCTTATTGGTTTAATTGTTTTACATGCTAAAAAATTATCGGACCATGTAAAAGAAAATATTGGAGTTTCTATTATTTTAAAGGAAAATGTGAAAGAAGTAGACATTATTCATCTTCAAAAATCTTTGGATGCTTCCAATTATGTTAAATCTACTGAATATATCACCAAGGAACAGGCTGCCAAAAATCTTCAGGAAGATCTAGGTGAGGATTTTATTTCCTTTTTAGGTTTTAATCCTTTGCTTTCTTCAATTGATGTTCATTTACACGCGAGTTTTGCCAACAATGACAGTATTGCATGGATTGAAAAAGATTTGCTTTCCAATACTAAAATAAAGGAAGTCTTTTATCAAAAATCACTTGTTGAAATGGTAAATGAAAACTTAAAAAAAATTAGCTTTATTTTGCTTGGTTTCAGCTTATTGTTACTAATGATTGCAATAGTTTTGATCAATAATACAATTCGCTTATCGATTTATTCTAAACGCTTTTTAATAAAAAGCATGCAATTAGTAGGTGCAACAAGAGGTTTTATTCGCAAACCTTTTATATTAAACGGCATAGCTCAGGGAATTCTGGGAGCTTTAATTGCAATTGGCTTACTGGTAGGCGTTCTTTATCTTGCTCAACAAGAAATTCCCGAACTTTTTGAACTTCAGGACAGACAATTATTTTTGTTTATCTTTGGTATTGTCCTTGTATTGGGAATTCTTATTTCATGGATTTGCACTACTTTTGCTGTAACTAAATTCCTTAGGTTAAAAACAGAGGATTTATACTAAATAAAAGATAAAAAAGTTAAATTAAATGAGCAGCACTGCAATAAAATCTACAAATAAAACGAAAGAAAAAATTAGTTTAAATACTATGAGTACAACTAAAACTTCCACTACTACAGCAGCCACCCATGATTTTGCTTTTGGAAAGCAAAACTACATATTAATGCTTATTGGCCTGGCATTTATTGCTGTGGGTTTTATATTAATGATAGGTGGTGGATCTGAGGATCCAACTGTTTTTTCAGATGCTATTTTTAATTTTCAAAGATTAACACTTGCTCCTACAATTGTTCTAATAGGCTTTGTTATTGAAATTTTTGCAATAATGAAAACCCCAAAAGAGTAATTTTTACACTCTTTTTAATTTCAAATTTGTTTTTACAAATAAGCAACTTCTTTTCTTTTCCTGCCCTTTTGATTTATTACCTTTACCTTTTCAAAAACATACTCAGAGATGGTAATCTATAACCCAAAGGATTGGTTTAAGCTAATCTTTCAATTTCACAAAAGCGATACTTTCCGGATATTAATTCCTGTTATGTTAGCAATAGGAATTTATACTTTTATTGTAATATATATTGAAATTGAAATTTGGGAATTAAAATATAAAAGCACCACCCTGGTTCATTCCTTTCTTGGTTTTATCATTTCTCTTTTGCTTGTTTTTAGGACCAATACAGCTTATGAGCGTTGGTGGGAGGGGCGAAAACAATGGGGAAGCCTGGTTAATAATTCCAGGAACCTTGCTATAAAAATTAATGCTTTTCTTCCTTCTGATCAGTTAGAAAGAAGAAAAGACCTGGCTGCATTAATAGGAAATTATCCTTTTGCCTTAAAGGAAAGTTTAAGAGAGGGCGTAAAAGCCGATGAACTGGAAGAATACCCAAAGCATAGTAAAGAAGAGCTTTTTAAGGTTAATCATATTCCAAATAAAATTGCCGGCCTAATATTAACGGAAATTAATCATGCCTATAAAAATGGTGAAATATCTGGTGATCAATTAATTGTATTAAATGAAGAATTTAGATCCTTAACTGATATAACCGGGGCTTGTGAAAGAATTAAAAAGACGCCTATCCCCTATTCCTATAGTTTATTTATTAAAAAGTTCATTTTTATTTATGTAATGACCATGCCTTTTGGTTTTGTGAGTGATTTTCATTACTGGGCCATTCCCATTGTGATCTTTACTTTTTATGTGCTGGCCAGCCTTGAACTTATCGCTGAGGAAATTGAAGATCCCTTTGGCAATGATGCCAATGATTTACCCACAGATGACATTGCTCAAAGAATAAGGGCAAATGTGAAGGAGATTCTTTTGTAAAGGAAATGTATTAATTTACAACCATCTTTTTCAAGGCATCAATCCATGCAGGATGGGTGTTCAAGCTTTCTACAAGCTGGATCTTTTTTCCTCCATGTTCCTCAAATAATTCCTGATACTCAACTTGTATTTCATATATTGTTTCAAGGCAATCAGCCACGAAAGCTGGTGAAAAGACCAGTAAATTTTTCATTCCCTGTTTAGCTTTTTCAATAATTACATGATCTGAATAAGGTTTAATCCAAGGGTCTTTGCCTAATCTGGATTGAAAACTTACAGTATATTTTTCTTCTGGAATATTAAGCTTTTGAGCAAGCAAACGGGTAGTTTCAAAGCACTGTGCCCTGTAACAATATTGATTGTTTGTTGAAAATTTATTGCAGCACTTATCCAGTTTGCAATAATTATCGCCATAATGAGCGGAGGCTTTTAGAATCTGTCTTTCAGGTAAACCATGATAACTAAATACTACATGATCATATTCAGCATGATTGTATTTATTTGCTACGGCAGTAAATGCATCAATAAATGGAGGATAATTACAAAAACTACTGGTGATTTCAATCGAGGGAATAACTTCCCATCCAGCCATAAGTTCCATTATTTTTTGAATTGTGGACCCAGTAGAACTGGAAGCATATTGAGGATAAAGCGGGATAATTTTAATTTTAGATACTTTTTGTCTTCTTAAGCGGTCCAGGGCATCTGCCAATGCTGGTTTTTGGTAACGCATACCAAAATCAACCACATAATCTTCTCCTAATTCAAATTGAAGCTTTTTCTTGAGTTCTTCTCCATAAATCAACAAAGGCGATCCTTTTTCTGTCCAGATTTCCTTATATAACTTTGCTGATTTGGGTGACCTGAAGGGAACAATGACAAGATTTACAAGGAGTTTCCTGGATAAATAAGGAATGTCAATAACCCTGGGATCATTTAAAAACTCGCTTAAATATTTTCTAACATCGGATGTGGAAGGACTATCTGGGGTTCCAAGATTAATAAGAAGGACTCCTGTTTTCAATTCTTTTTGTTTTATAATGTTTCTGCTCTTATTAAACGGAGCAAAACGTAAAATTAAATATGCAAAGCTCTTTTTTCAGTAGCATCAAGACAAGCTTCCTTTAATGCTTCAGTGAAAGTTGGATGAGCGTGACTCATGCGAGATATATCTTCAGCACTTGCTCTATATTCCATTGCTACAACTGCTTCTGCGATCATATCTGCTGCTCTTGGTCCTATCATGTGAACTCCAAGTATCTCGTCTGTTTCTTTATCGGCAAGAACTTTTACAAAACCATCCAGATCCATGCTAGCACGAGCTCTTCCACTTGCTTTAAAAGGAAAAGAACCTGTTTTATAAGCTCTTCCTGAGAGTTTAAGTTGTTCTTCAGTATAACCAACTGCTGCTACTTCAGGCCAAGTATATACAACTCCTGGAATTAACAAATAATTCATGTGAGGTTTTTGACCCATCATGGTTTCTGCCACAAACATTCCTTCCTCTTCTGCTTTATGAGCCAGCATTGCACCTTTTACCACATCACCAATCGCATAAATTCCTTTTATATTTGTTTCCAAATGATCATTGGTTTCTATCCTGCCTTTATCGTCCATTTTTACTCCTGCTTTATCTAATCCAAGATTTTGAGTATAAGGTTTACGACCAACAGAAACAAGACAATAATCTCCTTTAAGTTCCAAATTATCTCCCTTACTGTTCTGAGCAGTAACTACAACTTCTTTACCATTGGCTTTAGCTCCGGTAACTTTATGGCTAAGATAAAATTCAAATCCTGATTTTTTTAACACCTTTTGCAATTCTTTCCCTAATGATCGGTCCATTGCGCCAATAATAGAATCACCAAATTCTACTACAGAAACTTTAGCACCAAGTCTTGCATATACTGATCCAAGTTCTAATCCAATAACACCTCCGCCTATGATAATCATATGCTTAGGAACTTCCTTTAATTCAAGGGCTTCGGTGGATGTTATTACTCTTTTTTTATCTATTTCAATTCCAGGAAGTGATGCAGGTTTTGAACCTGTGGCAATAATAATTTTTGGCGCGCTTATTTTTTCAGAATCTCCCTTTTCTTTTTTTATTTCGACAGTATTTTTATCTGCAAAAGTACCATGACCAATGAAAACATCAATTTTGTTTTTTTTCATTAAAAAACTAATTCCATCACAGGTTTGAGAAACTACTTGTCTTTTACGCTCAATCATTTGAGCAAGATTCACTTTCAAATCTTTCAGTTCAATTCCATGCTCTTTAAAATTATGAGAAGCGTTGTGAAAATGTTCAGAAGAATCAAGCAAAGCCTTTGAAGGAATGCATCCTACATTAAGACAAGTGCCTCCAAGAGTTGGATATTTTTCAATAATGGCTGTTTTCATTCCCAGTTGAGCACATCGAATAGCAGCCACATATCCACCTGGACCTGAACCTATAACAATAACATCGTAATTTTTCATTCTTAAACTTATTTCGATTAATACTCTAAAAACAAGAGACTCTATTTATAATAATAACGGTGCGAAATTAACAAATTATGTTTGAATAAACATGAATTTTAACATTGTTTACTTTGGGTATTGGGCCGTTTACCTATACTGGTTTCAACATAGAGAAAGCCAAATAAATGAAGGAATAAATTTGGGTGGCCAAAATGAGAAACCTGGCTTAAATTAACCTAACCTTTGTTTGGTTTTATTCAGGCTAAAGGCTATTGCTCCAAGAAGAATTAAAATAGCCATTAAGACTGACGCGCGGGCAATGTAATCACCGTGTTTTACGTAAAATGTAATTTCATCATTCGCATTAACCGTTTGCCTGATAACAGCAGGTTCCCACCAGGAGGTAGCTTGTTGAATATCCCCTCTTTGATTTATAAAACAGGAAATACCTGTATTTGCCGAACGGGCAATACTTCTACGATTGGAAACTGCTTTTAGTCGTGCATATTGAAGATGTTGCTTATAACCAGGGGTATCGTTCCACCATCCATCATTGGTAATAATAGTAATAATATCAGCACCGTTTTTCACATAATCTCCTACATATTCGGTATAAATCGATTCATAACAAATTACAGGAGCTACTTTTATTTTATTATCTGCAGATGAAAAACTGATTCTTTTTGGATCTATTCCATGGCTTCCAGTCATTCCACCGATATCGATGGCATAGGCTTCTAAGAAGCCAAACAAGAAAGGAAAGGGCATTTTTTCCACCCCGGGAACTAGTTTAGATTTGTGGTAAAGTTGAATTTCATCGCTATGGTTAATTTGCATAGCTGTATTATACACATCATAATGGCCACCACCACCGTCCCGGTATGGACGAGCTGTAGCTGAAAATTTTTCACCTGGATTGTATTCTCTGAATGAAACTAATCCTGTTAAGTAATGAAGCTTTGGATAGTCTTTTATAAATTCTTTAATAATTCTAACTGGTTCACTTATCTCTAATTTGTTTTCCCAAATTCCCTGAGGCAAAGCAGTTTCAGGAAAAACAACATAATCCGTTTGCTCATCAATCATGGTTAAAGCAAGGTTATTCATTCTTTCCAGTTGTTCACCGGGGGTAAGGCCATTAAACTTTTCAGTATAAGGGTCAATATTAGGTTGTACAATAACAATATCTACAGGATTTACCTTTTCCTGATAATTAGTATAAACAATCAAGGAATAAATTATTGGAGCAAATAAAACTACACTGATTGTTATAATTTCCTTAATCTGAGTTTTGGAACTTTTCTTTAATATATATATTTCCCTGAATAGGCGGAACAACAAAATATTTACAATCAATACCCAAAGACTTCCTCCCATTACACCAGTATATTCATACCACTGGACAATTTGTATGTTTTGGGCAAATACATTACCAATGGTAAGCCAAGGCCAGGAAAGATCCCAGCCCAAATGCAGGTATTCGAATGAAAGCCAGTAAACTACAAGGGCAACATAACCTCGTTTAGATCCTAATACTTTTTTTGTAAAATGAAAAAGCAGCGCAATAACAGCCATGAATAAGGCATTGAAAATTACTGCAGCCACCATACCCTCTGCGGTAGCATAATAAATCCACCAGGTAGTAATAGCATTCCAGGTAAAGAATGTTACATAGGCATAATTAAAAAAATGAAAGCTTTTATATTTATCCTTGTTGTTGTAAATGATGTTTTCAACATATAGCAAGGGGACTAAAGCCACAAACACAAGAAAAAACAGCCCACCTGTAGCTGGCCAGGCAATACTTAACAGAACCCCACTTAATAAAGAAAGGAATAAGAGTTTGAATTTTTTCACAATATAATCTTAACGGCAAATGTAATATTAATATTTCGTTCAATAAGGTGATAACAAGCAGACAAATCAAACAACTTTTCCCTACCTTTGCCATATGATTTTAGTAACAGGCGCTACAGGCCTTTTGGGTGCTCATTTATTGGTTGATCTGGTTAAATCCGGTCAAAAAGTAAGGGCATTGAAAAGAGAAAACAGCAACTTTGCCGTGGTTGAAAAAATCTTTAAACTTTATGCTCCTGAAAAATCCCTTTATGATTCTGTAGAATGGGTTGAAGGCGATATCCTAGATGTGTTTTCACTTTTTCAAGCATTAGAAGGAGTAGATTATATTTATCATTGTGCTGCAATGGTTTCTTTTGATCCCTCTGACAGGGATAAAATGTTGAAAATAAATGCAACAGGAACTGCCAATTTAATGAATATCGCCCTTGAAAAAGCAGTGAAAAAAGTTTGTCATGTTAGTTCTGTAGCTGCTCTTGGAAAACACGATCTTAGTTCCGAAATAACTGAAAAAAATTGGTGGAAAAACACACCAGGAAATTCCAGGTATGCCATAAGCAAATACTCAGCTGAAAGGGAAGCATGGAGAGCCGCTGAAGAGGGTTTGAATGTAGTAATTGTAAATCCGTCAGTAATTCTTGGCCCTGGAGACTGGAGCAAAGGTTCAGCAGGAATTATTTCAACTGCTTTTAAAGGAATGAAATTTTACGCCACCGGAACTACAGGATTTGTAGATGTGAGGGATGTAAGTAAGTGTATGATCAAATTAATGGAAAGCACTCTTAGTGGTGAACGTTATATTATTTCTTCGGAAAATATTAACTACAGGGATTTGTTTAACCTATTGCATGATCATCTTGGAAGGAAAAGGCCATCGATAAAGGCTGGTAAATTTTTAACCGGATTAACTTGGAGGACAGAATTTATCAGGAGTTTGTTTGTTGGCTCAACACCTTTAATAACAAGGGAAACAGCTCAAGCCAGCGGAAGCAGTGTTTATTTTTCAAATGAAAAAATTAAAAAGCAACTAAACATTGAGTTTATTCCCGTTGCTCAATCTATAAAAGATATTTGTAAAATTTTCCTGGAAGAAAAAAGGTGATTTAATTCTCTGTTTTTGCTTTCTTTTCGCTCAACTCTATGAGCACATCATTGTAAAGCAAATTTAAAAGTTGGGGGTTAGAGGCATAAAAAGAAAAACTTTCATCAAAACGCTTTAAATCCATTTTGTGTTTGTCAACTATTTGCTGCTTGTAGATTTCCAGGCTGTTCAAAGAATCGTTTTTCTTTATGCTTTCCTGAATATATAAGGCTTCCATAATATGAATGTCAGTAAGTATGGTTATCATAGTATCTCTGTTTATTATATGAGAGGGAATATTTACAGATTTGTTTTTGCATCCAAAAGATGTAAGTATAAAAATGCTAATAAATATAAACAACAGATTTTTTTTCATCTCAGCCTTTTAGTCTCTGTCAAACCTTAATCTTGAACCTTTTATTGTTTCATCAAACTTCCCATTATCATAAGCTAAGTGCCCATTTACAAAAGTATGGGTGATTTTTGATTTGAATACTTGATTTTCAAAGGGAGACCAACCGCATTTATAAAAGATGTTCTGTTTTTCAACCTTCCATGGTGAATTAAGATCCAAAAGGACAAGATCAGCCCAATAGCCTTCTTTAACAAAGCCTCTTTTTTCAATTTCAAATAATTCAGCAGGAGCATGGCACATTTTCTCTACTATTTTTTCTAAAGTGATTTTGCCCTGATGATATAATTCACACATTGCAACAAGTCCATGTTGAACAAGAGGGCCTCCTGAGGGGGCTTTTAAATATTTGTTTTGCTTTTCTTCAAGAGTATGTGGTGCGTGATCAGTAGCTATAATATCAATTAAGCCTTCTTTAACAGCATTTAAAATAGCGTCTTTGTCATTTTTTGTTTTAACTGCTGGGTTCCATTTAATTAAGGTTCCTTTAGTTTTATAATCTTCATCAGAAAACCAAAGATGATGTATGCAGGCCTCCGCAGTTATTCTTTTCTCTTTTAATGGCTTTTTTTCAAACAGTTCCAGCTCTTTTGCTGTTGAAATATGAAGCACATGCAATCGAGCATTGTGTTTTTTGGCTAATTCTATAGCGAAAGAGGATGATTTAAAACAAGCTTCAGCACTGCGGATTAAAGGGTGTGCTTCAATTGGAATATCTTCTCCATACTTGTTTATATAGGCCTGGGTGTTTAACTGAATTGTTTCTTCATCCTCACAATGGGTTGCAATGAGCATTTTACATTTAGAGAATATTCCTTCCAGGGTTTCTCTTTTGTCTACAAGCATATTCCCTGTAGAGGAACCCATGAAAATTTTAACCCCGCAAACATTCTTTGGATCAACCTTTAAAACCTCATCCATATTATCATTGGAAGCTCCCATAAAAAAGGAATAATTTGCCAGTGATTTATTTTCTGCCAATTTATATTTCTCTTCTAAAAGATCAATGGTAAGTGTATTTGGAACTGTATTGGGCATTTCCATAAAAGAAGTAACACCTCCAGCAACAGCTGCCTTTGATTCAGTATAAATATCTGCTTTATGGGTAAGCCCTGGTTCTCTGAAATGCACCTGGTCATCAATAACACCAGGAAGCAATATTTTTCCCTGCCCTTCAATAATAATAACTTCTGGCATAGGATCAATAGTGCTGTTAATAGCGGAAATCCTGCCATTATGGATTAACACATCAGCTACTTCAATTTTTCCTTCATTTACTATTGAAGCGCCTTTTATCAAATAATTTTTATTCATTTTGATTTTAAAGTATCAGCAGTAGTTTCACTCGAGGGCTTTAAACGCCTTGCTTTTATATTTGAAAATTTCATCTGTAATACGCCAATAAACGCTTCTTTAAAAATACTGGAACTCATTTTTGATGTTCCTTCTTTACGATCAATAAAGGTTATTGGAACCTCCACTACTTTAAAACCCAGTTTTATTGCAGTATATTTCATTTCAATTTGAAAAGCATAACCCATAAATTTGATCAGGTCCAAATCTATTGATTCCAGTACTTCCCTTTTATAGCATTTAAAACCGGCTGTTGTATCTCTGATATTAATCCACAATACAATACGTACATAAACTGAAGCAAAATAAGACATCAGTATTCTTCCTAATGGCCAGTTTTTTACTTTTCCACCCGAAACATATCTTGAACCCACAGCAACGTCAGCACCTTGATTTGCACAAGCATGATAAAGGCGAGTAAGATCATCAGGGTTATGACTAAAATCGGCATCCATTTCAAAAATATAGCCATACTTTTTGTTGATGGCCCATTTAAATCCATGGATGTAAGCTGTTCCAAGCCCCATCTTTCCTTTACGCTCTTCTATAAATAAACTGCCGGAAAATTCCCCCATCAGTGTTTTTACAATATTGGCTGTGCCATCGGGTGAATTATCATCCACAATAAGCACATGAAAGCTTTTCTCAAGGGAGAATACTTTACGGAGAATCTTTTCGATGTTCTCCCGTTCATTATAGGTTGGTATAATTACTATGCTATCCGACAATTTTTAAAAGCTTTTTTGCGAAGATAAGTAGTTTTGTTTTAACAGTTGCAAAAGATTTAAACAGATGTATTTTTTAAAAAAATTTCTTACTTTTATATCTATGAAATTACTTCTTTTACCGCTCCTGTTCTTTTCTTTTTGTCAAGAACCTGAAACTCAAAAAGTTATTTATCAAGGAGTCGCAAGTTATTATCATCAAAGGTTTGAAGGCCGGCAAACTTCTAATGGAGAAATATTTAGCAATGAAAACCTTACTGCTGCTCACAAAACCATGCCCTTTGGAACAATTGTAAAAGTTACCCATTTAAAAAATGGCAATCAAGTAACCGTAAGAATAAATGACCGATTGCCTTTAAAATCAACTCGTACAATTGACCTAACTGTAAAAGCAGCTAAAGAATTAAAAATGATTAAAAGCGGTTTGGCAAAAGTAAGCATTGAAGTTATTGAAGAACCAGACATGAACCCTTCTGATTCAGTAGAATAAGTTAGTACTACTGTCTTTTATTCTTACAAAGCACCTTCTTTAATTTCATCAACAATAGCAGGATCAAGTAAACTACTTGTATCTCCAAGATTTTCCATTTCCCCTTCTGCAATTTTTCTTAATATTCTTCTCATAATCTTACCTGAACGGGTTTTAGGAAGTCCGCTTACTACTTGAATTTTATCTGGTTTAGCAATTGGGCCAATAATTTTATTCACCATATTTACTATCTCTTGTTTTAATTCCTGTGAATCGAAATTAGTTCCAGTGCAGATTACATAAGCATATATTCCCTGGCCCTTAATAGGGTGAGGAAAACCAACAACTGCAGATTCCACCACGTTTTCATGCATATCAATAGCGCTTTCAACTTCTGCAGTACCTATTCTATGGCCCGACACATTAATAACATCATCTACTCTTCCAGTGATTCTATAAAACCCGTCACTGTCTCTTTTGCAGCCATCTCCTGTAAAATAAAGATTTTTGTAGGTTGAAAAATAATTCAGCCTGCATCTTTCATGGTCGCCATAGGTAGTTCTGATAATTGAAGGCCATGGAAATTTAATGCATAAGTTTCCTTCCACCCCATTTCCTTCTATAATATTTCCTTTTTCATCCACCAGTACTGGCTGTATGCCTGGGAGAGGCAAAGTAGCATAACCGGGTTTTGTGGGAGTTATTCCGGCAAGAGGGGAAATCATAATACCAGCAGTTTCTGTTTGCCACCAGGTGTCTACAATTGGGCATTTTTCCTTTCCGATATTTACATTATACCAATGCCAGGCTTCTTCATTTATAGGTTCACCAACAGAACCTAAAACTCTGAGAGAACTTAAAGAATAGGGCTTTACAAATTGTGTCCCAGCTGCTTCAAGAGCTCTTATGGCAGTTGGGGCAGTATAAAAAATATTCACTTTATATTTATCTACTATTTGCCAAAACCTGCCATAATCAGGAAAAGAGGGAACTCCTTCAAACATTACAGTTGTTGCTCCGGCAAGCAATGGGGCATAAACAAGATAGGAATGTCCTGTTATCCATCCTATATCGGCTGTACACCAATAAACATCCCCTTCTTTATATTGAAAAACATTTTCAAAAGTATATTGTGTATAAACCATGTAGCCCGCACAAGTATGAACCACTCCTTTAGGCTTTCCTGTTGAACCTGAAGTATAAAGAATAAAGAGCATATCCTCTGCATCTGTTTCTGTTGCTTCACATTCCTCATTTACACTTTCCATGAGAGTATCCCAGAATACATCTCTGCCTTGTTTCATCTCAATAGATGTATTTGTTCTTTTGTAAACAATTACATTTTGCACGGAAGGACAAGATTCAAGGGCTTCGTCCACTACTGATTTAATCGGTATTTTTTTTGAACCGCGATAAGCCCCATCGCTTGTTATTACATGTGAACAAGCAGAGTCATTAATTCTCTCAGAAATAGAGTTTGCAGAAAAACCAGCAAAAACAACAGAATGAACAGCTCCTATACGTGCACATGCCAAGACAGCAACAGCGAGTTCTGGAACCATAGGCATATAAATGCATACCCTGTCTCCTTTTTTGACACCTTGTTTTTTAAGGCCATTAGAAAAACGGCAAACTAAAGCGTGAAGCTCTTTATAAGTAATTTTTCTTTCCTTTTCTTCAGGCTCATTTGGTTCCCATATTATGGCAATTTGATCGGCTTTTTTTTCAAGGTGTCTGTCCAGGCAATTTTCGGTTATATTAAGTTTTGCTCCTTTAAACCATTTAATATCGGGTTTTTCAAAATCCCATTCCAATACCTTATCCCATTTTTTTCTCCAGGTAAAACTTTCAGCTACCTCTTCCCAGAACTCTTCAGGTTGTTCTATGCTTTTTTTATACGCATTATTATAGGCTTCTATACTTTCCATCTTGTTCTCCATAGTCTTTTCTAATTGTGTCCAACTTCAAATTTAAAAAAAATGGGGGGATTTTTGGTGATTTAAGATTAATTACCAAAATTTAAATTTATAGAAAAACGAAATAAATAGTGGGTTTAATTGTAGATGAATCAAAAAAACAGGTCGTTTAATCTATTTACATAAAAAATATTATAAAAAACCTAAAGTTGATTTTACAAAAAGTATGTAATTTTTCATATGTTTCACTTTTTTCTATTTTTTCAACGTAATCTTTCTTGAATCAAATTCGACTGTTAATTTTTGTTCTGCAACTT
>JALYPI010000187.1 GCA_030856445.1 Bacteroidota bacterium | reverse complement strand
CCCAAAGTGGCAAATACACTTCCATCATTCCCAACGCTGCCGGCTGTGACAGCATTATTGAAATTGACCTAAGCATCCATACCGCTGAAGTTTTTGTTGAAACAAAAGACACCACAATTCTACAAGGCACTTCCACGCCACTGAAAGTAAGCGGAGGGGTTTCCTATTCGTGGTACCCAAATATTGGCCTTAGTTGCAGCGATTGCCAAAACCCTTATGCAGCGCCTGCAAAAACAACAACATATTATCTTATGGCAACTGCTGAAAACGGCTGTTTCACAAGGGATTCCGTTACCGTTTTTGTGGATGACGATTTACATGTTTACATTCCAAACATCTTCTCTCCCAACAAAGATGGCCAAAATGATGTGCTTTATGTGCGGGGCAAAGGAATTAAAAATGTACAATTTTTCATATACAACCGCTGGGGCGAAAAGGTTTTTGAAAGCAACAATTTAATCCAGGGTTGGGACGGCAGCTATAAAGGCGAAGCAGCGCCTATGGCAGTGTATGTTTTTATGGTGGATGCCATGCTGGAAAGCGGGCAAAGGGTTGTTAAAAAGGGAGATGTTACATTAATTAGGTAACAAGTAGTAACCTGAGTACGATTATAAATGAAACTTCTGCACCCCGATATTGATTCCTCATTACGCTGAGCTTCATATTATAGATGGCATAGTTTCTTTTATTTCACAGAGTTGCACGGAGAAGTCACAGAGGGCCACAGAGATTCCCTAAACTTTTAGGATTTATTCCGATCCCCTCTGTGATACCTCTGTGTTCCTGTGTAAAATAAAAAAGCAGTGTCTGCACAGATTACATGCCCGCTGTTATTTTAAGGAGTTACACAGAGAAGTCACAAAGAGCCTAAGAGATTCCCTGAACTTTAAAAGCTTGAATGCCTCGGTATTGATGAAAAAATGGGAGATTTAACAGAATTAAAAATTGATTATATATTTATTCCTTCCTGTTTTTTAAGAAAAAACAAGCCCCCTTATTCAAAAAGAATGGTTGAACAATTAAATTTTCAATTTCAATTCATATAAATCATTCCTGCGGTCCTTTAAATTTCTTACACTTCCAGACATGTGGAGTTGTTTTAGCTGCTCAATATCCACATCAACAATCAAAAGCATTTCAGAGTTGGGAGTAGCTTCTGCTTTAATTCCATTTGCGGGAAAGGCAAAATCACAGGGTGTAAATACAGCAGATTGAGCATAATGAATGTCCATATTATGCACCTTAGGCAAATTGCCTACGCTCCCTGCAATGGCTACATAACATTCGTTTTCAACTGCTCGGGCCATTGCGCAGGTTCTTACCCTTGCAAATCCATTTTGAGTATCTGTTAAAAAAGGCACGAATAATATTTGCATTCCGTCCATAGCAAGCAATCTTGATAGTTCAGGAAACTCAACATCATAACAAATTAGCACCCCTACTTTTCCACAATCCGTATCAAAAGTTTTCAAGGAATTTCCTTTTGAAAGACCCCAGTATTTACTTCATCAGGGGTAGCGTGCAATTTTTCATATTTATCTACTTTTCCGCTTCTATGACAAAGAAAACCTACATTTAGTAAATGCCCGTCAATATCAACCTCTGGCATACTTCCGGTAATAATATTTGTATTATAAGAAATAGCTAGCTGCTTAAACTTTTGAAGAATTGCATCGGTATAATTTGCCAGCTCCCGGATTGCTGCTGCTTCCGATAAATGGTTGTAATCAGCCATCAGTGCACCATTAAAATATTCTGGAAATAGTATGAAATCACTTTTGTAATTAGAAACCGCATCAACAAAAAACTCCATTTGTTCAAAAAGGTTATCCAAAGTTTTAAGCGAACGCATTTGCCATTGCACCAATCCTAGTCTAACTGTTGATTTCTCTGCATTAATTAACTTTTCTTCAGCTGAGTAATAGATGTTGTTCCACTGTAATAAAACAGCATAATTTCCTGACTCAGCATCACCTGGCATATAATTCTTAAGTAATTTTACTACATGGAAATCATTTGACAATTGAAAACTTAAAGTCGGGTCATGAATTTCTCTGTGTTTAACCTTTTCTATATAAGCTTTAGGCGTTAGTCCTTCCTGAAATTTATGGTAATTTGGAATTCTGCCACCAAAAAGGATAGCCTTTAAATTAGCATTTTCAACAAATTCTTTCCTTGCTTCATACAAGCGCTTAGCAAGCCTATTTCCCCTGTAATCTGGATGAATAAACACATCTATTCCATACAGCGTGTTTCCCTCGGGGTCATGGGTGGTAAAAGAATAATTTCCCGTTACATCCGAATAAGTATGGTCTTTACTGTAATTGTTATAATTAACCTTAATAGATAAGGCAGAACCAACTAATTTTCCATCCGCTACAACGCACAATTGACCATCAGGAAAAGAGTTAATCAGATTTTCAATATGCTCTAGTTGCCAATGCGCTCCCGGCCAGTTAGGATAAGACTCAATCATTACTTTTTTAAGCGCCTCATAATCCTTTATAGTAAGATGCCGGATTTCAATTTTGTTTATTTTTTTCATAAATTATTTTCTCCACTAAATTAATTATTTAAAACGAAATCAATCTTTTTATATTCTATTTAATGTTTTATATCAGATGATTTTTAAAGTCTTCATTCCACTTTGCCTTTCAAAGGTAACAATAGCAAGTGAAGATTAAGGCAATGCTACTTTAATAATTGTAAGTACAATAGAAAAGATGGTTTAAATCCACCAAGGACTTACGTCATATATGGAGATTCCATGGAAAGGCAATTCAAAGAATGAAAAAAGTATGATTTAAAGAAAAAAAAGTCAAACGAATCTTGATTTATTACTTTCTCTCAAGAATGACAACAAGACTTTTATCATAACATCCGGTACAGTTAGTACTTGAAATCACAAACAAATCATCTTCCCACGTATCAATAGTGTAGTTGCCTGAAAAATATAAACATTCAACTTGAGCATTCTTTAAATTGCATGGCAATTCCCAGTTAAAATCATTGTATTCATAAATACATTGAATCTTTGTTGTGTCACTAACGGCAGTATTGTTGTATATTATTGCAAATTCTTCACCCTTAGAATAAATTTGCCATTCAAAGCTCTCTTTAGAGCCATCAGTTGCAGTAAGTAAACCCTGGCAGTTTTCTTTTGTTACTTTGCATTTTGTGAATTCAAATAAATCAGTTTTTATTGCTAAAACTTTCCCATCCCATTGTATTGATTTAACTTTCCACTCGCCATCCAGTTGCTTTGCTCTTCTATTGTCTTTACGACAAGATGCGACTGTGAATAAAGTAATAATTAAGAGTGATATTATACTAAATCTCTTCATGTTTCCCTTCTATTTAATGTGTTATATATAAAACTGGCAGCTTATAAAATTTTATAAACTGCCAGTTTTATTCTTTGAATATTTGTAAACCCTTATTTAAAGATTCAAAATAAAATACTCAAGTATTTTTTGAACATCCTGGCTGATTGTGCCATTGTGCTTATTATGAAATGTAGTGTAATACATATTTCCACCAGTTCCAGAACAAGTTCCAACAGAACACCCGTGGTTTAAGTGATATTGCAGGGCATTTACAGAAATAGTAATAGTTTGTGGATTACCAGGATTACCAGGAGGAATATGGCAGATGGTAACTTTATTGTCATTAGTATTTGTTGCACTACTATTGCTGTTGGAAAGGTTTCTTCTTATAGCAAGAGGTCCGTAAGTTCCATTGTCTTGTATCAACACTTCCCATTGGTTCCATACATTTATAACTTCCCAACTTCCTAAGTTGTAATAAATATCAAGAGATGACTTACCTAATGCGTTTTGAATGTCTAAAGCCACAATACTTGCCCCATTTAAGGTAGTTGCCGAACCTGTTTTATCAGTACATAGTTCTGTATCAGGAATAAAACCTCCCATACTGGAGCTACATGGACCTGATTTTACAAGATGATTATGATTACTATGATTTTCTATTTTCTCATTTTTGCCAGAATGTGGTGATGTTTTATAAAAACCATCTCCTGTAAGATAATTTACCGCATAATCAGAAGCATAAATACTTCCCCCAGCTTTTACATAATTTTCGATGTTGTGGTATTTTGTGCTATCCATTGTGCCTGATTTGCCACAGTTAAGAAAGATAGCAGAATATTGCTGCATTGTGGTTAAACTATTTAAATCAGAAACAAAAATTTCTGTTGCAGTATAGCCAAGTGAATCTACAATGATGTTTTCAATAGCATCATAGTAACCTACAATATATGCAAGGCTTCCTGCTTGCAACAATGTAATTCCATTGTTTTGACTTGATTTATTTACATTGTTAACCTCATTGGCAATAACCTCAATTTCCATTTCTGTTCTGAAAATATGCCCTCCTCCAGTCTGAATATTCAAAGTGTGTTTACCTTCAGGAGTTTTTAGGTTAAAATCTCCCTTTTCATTAGTGGTTGTAAAGTAAACATCTCCTTTATTGTCTACAAAAACAGATGCATTGGCAACTGGAGTTTTTCCGTTCTTGGCTAACACCTTACCTGTTACCTGGTGTAAAGCTTTAACCTCATTACTGGCATCATCAATTGTCCTTTTTTGGCAGGAAAAAATAAAAACCAACATAAGAAGAGAAATAGCTCCTCTGGAAATCAAAGTATAGTTTTTCATATAGTAGTTATTAATTAATAAAATGGTTTAAATTAGAAAATATGAGGTAATATATAAATTATATTTTTAATCGCAACAATTTTTTCAGTAGAAGTTGTTAACAATTAAGTACTTAATATGCCTGAATCCTAATGTTTGCTTGGAAAAACGTTGGTTTGTGTCTTTTTAAAAAAAACATCTTAAATCTCTGTTTGTAGATTTTTAACTTTTAGTAATTTTGCAGTTCATACTGAAAAAAGAGAAATTGCAGCGTTATTTCATACAATTAGCATACAAAGGAACCAGGTATCATGGATGGCAGATTCAGCAAAATGCAAATTCTGTGCAATCCGAATTGGATATTGCCCTATCTACTGTGTTTGAAGAAAAAATTGAAACTTCCGGATGCGGGAGAACAGATACAGGAGTGCATGCCAGAGATTTTTTTGCGCATTTTGATTCAAAAAGAACAGATTTGGTTCATCCTGATTTAATTTATAAATTAAATAAATTTTTACCTAAAGATATTGCCGTATTTGGAATCAACAAAGTAATTCAAACGGCACATTCCCGTTATGATGCAGTTGAAAGGACATACAAGTATTATATTTCACAAAAAAAAGATCCTTTTAATTTTGAAACTTCCTATTACCTTCATGGTTCTTTGGATATGGAAATGATGAATAAAGCTGCACTCTTGCTTTTTGATTATTCTGATTTTAGTAGTTTTTGTAAAACCGGAACTCAACTAAAAACAAATATTTGTAAAATAAGCAGAGCTGATTGGGAAAAAAACAATAGTATGTTTTTATTCACCATAACAGCTGATCGGTTTTTAAGGAATATGGTAAGAGCAATTGTTGGAACAATGTTAGATGTTGGAAAAAATAAATTATCCCTGGATGGTTTTAAAAAGATAATTGAAGATAAAGACCGTTCTGGCGCAGGTTTTTCTGTCCCTGCCTGTGGATTATTCCTTGATAAAATAACCTATCCTGAGGATTTGATGTTATGAGTAAAAGCGTTTCAGGAAAAGCTGTTGATTTTTACCTTTTAAAGAGGGTATTACAATATGTTAAGCCTTATAATAGAACTTTTTTTATCACCTGTTTTACAACTATACTTCTTGCTGCTTTATCGCCATTAAGACCATGGTTAATTAAATATACATTTGATAACTTTATTTTACTGGCTAGTCCTACCGGATTGTTAACCATGACTCTGATTATGACTGCGTTATTGTTCTTGGAGGCTATTATCCAATACAACAACACTTATATGGCTAATTGGCTTGGACAAACAGTTATTAAAGATTTAAGGGTAGATGTTTATAAGCACCTTTTAAGTTTTAAACTAAAATATTTTGATAGAACTCCAATAGGTACATTGGTAACCCGGTCCATATCTGATATTGAAACAATTTCAAATATTTTTTCTGAGGGACTTTTGGTAATAATTGGTGATTTATTAAAAATCATTGTTATTGTTGGTGTAATGTTTTTACTCAATGTAAAACTCACTTTAATTAGTTTATCCGTAATGCCTGTATTGGTATTCAGCGCCTGGGTTTTTAAAAATGCTATAAAGTCTTCTTTTCAGGACGTACGAACCCAAATTTCAAATTTAAATGCATTTGTACAGGAACATATTACAGGCATGAGCATAGTGCAGATATTCAATAGGGAGGAAACAGAGATTAAAAAGTTTGAAAATATCAATGCCAGTCACCGTGATGCAAATATTAGGTCTGTGTGGCATTACTCAGTTTTTCTGCCCGTAGTTGAAATTCTTTCTGCAATTTCAATTGGTTTGTTAATTTGGTGGGGAGCAAATGCTGTTATACAACAAGTTGAAGGAGTCACACTTGGAACACTTACAGCATTTATACTTTACCTTCATATGCTTTTTAGACCCATTAGGGAACTTGCTGATAAATTCAATACCCTTCAAATGGGTATGGTAAGTTCAGAGCGTGTTTTCAAAGTAATGGATACCCAGGCATATATTCCAGATACAGGGCCAAACTTAATGGATAAAGTACAAGGGAATATACAATTTAAAGATCTTTGGTTTGCCTACAATGAGGAGGATTATGTTTTAAAAGGCATTTCTTTTAGTGCCAAAAAAGGAGAAACTCTGGCTCTTATAGGATCTACAGGCTCGGGAAAAACATCTATTATTAATGTTTTAGGAAGATTTTATGAATATCAAAAAGGGGAGATATTTGTAGACAATATTTCTTTAAGAGATTATAAAGTAAATTCTATAAGAGATAATATAGCTGTAGTATTACAAGATGTTTTCCTTTTTTCTGACTCCATTTTAAATAATATTACCCTTAATAATCCTGAAATTAGCCGGGAAGATGTTATTGAAGCAGCCAAAATTGTTGGTGCGCATGATTTTATTATCAAACTTCCCGGATCATATGATTTTAATGTAATGGAAAGAGGAGGGATGCTCTCTGTTGGCCAGAGGCAATTGATTTCTTTTATCAGAGCTTACGTTTACAATCCTAAAATTTTAATTCTTGATGAAGCTACCTCTTCTGTTGATACAGAATCTGAACAACTTATTCAATATGCCATTGATAAAATTACCGAAAACCGAACTTCCATAGTAATTGCACACCGACTGGCAACCGTGCAAAAGGCAGATAAAATTTTGGTTCTTGATCATGGCCAAATTGTGGAATCCGGAAACCATCAGGAATTACTTAAAATTGATGGTCAGTATCGCAAATTATTTGAATTGCAATTCAAAGGAACTCTGAATGTCTAATATCTTCCATTAAAAGAAGTTTATTATAGAGAATATATAAGTTATACTTTAGATTAATCAGAAAAGCATTAAATTAGTATTTATAAAATGAGATTTATTCAATTCATTTTATGAAAATTCCAAGTTAAAAAATGATGAACAATATTTCTAAGAAAAAGCCTTATTATAAAATTAATAGCAGGCTTTATCAATATCTGAAAAAATATCAGCGAGTTGTTGATTTTGAAGTTAATTATGAAGATTTACTTGAGTATGCACAGGCATTTCCACTTATCGATAAATATGGAAAGGATACACTCTGGGAAACAATTATGTTTGATCAGTACCGGTATGAGGAATTAAGCAAGGGATTTACCAAAATGTATTCTCTATTGAAAACCGATGGCGATACCTCTGTAATGGAACATCTGTATTTAGACAGAATAGATTTTTGCACTTTTGGGAATTCAAAACCTTTTAGGGTGAGAATTGTAAATCAGCTCAATGACAATTATGATTATTTTTATATTAAAAGAGCTGATGCCTCCCGAATTTATGGTTTGGAACTAGAACATATGCTCTCCCCAAATCACATCAATTTTTTTGTAGCAGGCGAAACTCTTATTGAGGAGCATATCGCTGGCATTCCTGGTGATAACTTCATTTCCGAATACTTAACAAGTGAAAGAATAAATAAGGTACGAATCGCCAAAGAGTTTGTAAAATTTAATGAACGTTGTTTTGTAAGGTTATTAGGAGATATGCGCTCTTATAATTATGTTGTTGATATTACACCTGATTTTGAAGATGAGCAGTATAGGATAAGGGCAATTGATTTTGATCAACAATGTTATGAAGGGAGAAAAAGTCTTTATTTACCTCAATTTTATAAAGAAAACCTGGAAATGGTAAAACTTTGCAGTGAATTGCTTAAGCCACAAACTGTAAAACAATATCAATACGAAGAAAGAACTATAATCGGAAAAAGAATACAGACTTATCGTTACAGGATAAAAGATTTAATGGATAATTTAAAAAATGACACTATTTCCACCAAAGAAAAAATATTTCAGTTAAGGGAAGAGTTGGCCAAGCAACATGAAATTAAAAAGTTTCTTAAATGTGAATCAATGGCAGAAATTTTACGACTTAACCTTAAAATTTTATTAAGTAAAACAACCAGGTGATCCTATTATTTAACTTTCTCCACAATTTTATCTTTTAAATATTTACCAGTATAAGATAGTTCACAATTAATTAAATCTTCAGGAGTGCCTTGAAATATGATTTCTCCTCCTTTATCCCCTCCTTCAGGGCCTAAATCAATAATCCAGTCTCCTGATTTAATTATATCAGGATTGTGTTCAATAACAACCAAAGAATGCCCTTTTTCAATAAGTGCATTAAAGGCAGTAAGAAGTTTTTTAATATCATGAAAATGCAAACCTGTTGTGGGCTCATCGAATATGAAAAGAGTAGGAGCTCCACCGCTTCCCAAGCTCAAAAAGGAAGCAAGCTTTATTCTTTGGGCTTCCCCTCCGCTTAAGGTACTGGAAGATTGCCCAAGATGAACATAGCCCAATCCTACTTCCTGCAGTGGTTTAAGCTTATCCACTACC
>JALYPI010000178.1 GCA_030856445.1 Bacteroidota bacterium | reverse complement strand
TTTCACCTGAAACATCAGGGCTTATTTTGACTTCAACTTCAGGTTGCACTTTCCCATTGGCTGCTACTGTTTCAATAATTATTTTTTGTTCTGCCAGTTCAACTACTACTGATTCTGCATTAGACTTCATTTGGCTATTAATGGATACCCCTGCTATTACAACAGCAATGATAATTATCAAATACCAATAGAGCTTTATTTTTTTTCGAGCCATAATTTAAATTTTATTCTAAAACCAAGGGTTTGCCCTGGTAAAAATCAAGTACTTTTAATTTGAAAATATAATCATATTTAGCCTGTAAAAGATCAGATTCAGCATTTACTAATCTGTTTTTTGCATTGTTGTATTCAATAGCATTTATCATTCCTACATTAAACCTTTGTTCTGCATATTTAAATGATTCTTTTAATGCAGAAAGTGCTCTTTCTGTTGCAGCATATTTCTTTAAGGAAGCTACTGCATCAGCATGAGCCTGGGTAACTGTTCTATTTAATTGTAGTTCTGCTATTTCTAAATTGTATTGTGCATTATAACGCGCAATTTTCGCTCTTGATATAGCCGTTTTTGTTTGTAATCCATTGAATATTGGAATAGACATAAAAAAGCCTATTGACTTATTAAAATTTTCATTAATCTGATCATTAAAAGGGATGGGTTCAAAAACAGGTGTAAATAAAGGGGCCAGAACCGCCTCCTCTGTACTGGCAGTATAACCAATAGTTTGAAAACCATTTTGCTCAACATTAACAATACGTTGTCTTAAACCGGAATATCCTGTTCCAAGGGCACCATTAACAAATATTCTTGGGCTAATTCCACCTTTTGCAATAGCAAGCCCTTTATCGGAGCTACGCAATCTGGCTTGTGCGCTTTTTATTTCAGGCATTGCAGTAGAGGCATAAACATAAATGGCCTCAGGAGTTACATTGAGAATTTCGCCAACGGGAAGCTCCAAAACAGGCTTTACAATAATCAATTCCTGGTTGATTGGCAAAGCAAGAAATTGCCTGAGCGACAAATAGGCCATATCCAACTGGTTTTGGGCATTAACAGCCTGAAGTTCTTCTGTAGCAAGCTGGGCTTCCACCTCAAGTAAACTTCCTCTGGCAAGAGTACCTGCCTCTACAAGCCTTTTAGTTCTGGCAACTTGCTGAGTAGTTATACTTACCTGATTATTGGCTATTTGTAAAAGTTCTTCACTAAATAATATTTGTAAATAAGCCGTAGCAATACTTAAAGCAATGTCATTTCTGATTTTATCAGCATCATGCCTGCTTGCCTGATATTCTAATTGCCCCTGCTGAACAGAATTGAAGTTTTGAAAACCACTGAATAAATTAAGTCCACTACTTACAGAAAAATTATTTGACCGAATTAAATCATCAGCAAACTGATTGGTAAAGGGATCAATGGTACGACCAAAATTATATGCGTGAGAAGCATTTGCATTTATAGTGGGTAAAGTGTTGGCTTTGTTTTGCCAGGAATTTGCATTGGCTAATTCAGTATTTAAAACAGCTTGTTTTACCTGCAAATTATTTTCCAGAGCATAATCTATACACTTTTTTAAATCCCACGCCTCTTGGGAGTATGATATAAATGATGTAAAAGAGAAAAACAATGCAAAACAAATACTCCCTGTTTTTTTAATCAAATTCATTTTACACTAAATCTTTTAAGAATATATGATTTACAAATGTAAATATAGTCAAGGAAACTTTAAGGCGAAGTGGAAATTTAATGAACGGAGTTAAAAGATTATGAATGGCATTAAAAAGCCCCGTCATTAACGGGGCTTTTTATCCTTTTTAACTTTATCAGAAAACTGAAAAGCCTTGGAAATAAAGACAAAATTTAATTTATCTCTTTTTCTGAAAGGTTTAAAATGTGTTTTACTGATAAAGTCATAATGGGATGAGACATTTGAACCCTCCTTTCTATTAGTTAGACATAAGATTGGCAGCATTGACTAAATAGCTTATAGTCCGTTTACAAATCTTGTAACGACAGTTACCCTTTTAAAACGCATATCTTATTTTTTATTTTATTTTTATTCTGATTTCTACTAAATTTCAATACCTATAACCAGTATATCATCTGTTTGATCTTCTTCCTGTTTCCAGTTTGTTAATGCATAATCAAGAAAACTTTCCTGTTCATCGGCTTCCATTTCATTTATAGTTAAGAGCAACTCTTTAAATCTTTTTCTATTGAGCTTTTTTCCATCCTCTCCACCAAACTGGTCTGCATAACCATCAGAAAAAAAATAAAAAGAATCTTTCTCCTGAAAATCAATTTCTGTGGCCTCAAATGACTTTACTATATCCTGATAAAAACCAATAGGATAACGGCTTCCTTTAACCTCATTTATCAGGCCGTTTCGAACATAAAGCAAAGTTCTAAAAGCACCAGCATAAGTAAGTACTTTTCTATCAAAATCAAAAACGCCAAGAGCGACATCCATTCCATCGCTGGTAACTGTTTTACCGGATTTATTTATAGCTAAAAACAACTCTTCATCCAACAGGCGCAATATTTCCGCAGGGTTTTCTGTCCCTCTTTTAACTATAATATCTTTTAATAAAGAATTGCCAATAACTGACATTAAAGCCCCCGGAACTCCATGGCCAGTACAGTCCACAGCAGCCACAAAAGTTTTATTGTCTTTTTTGTAGTGAAAGTAAAAATCTCCGCTCACAATATCTTTTGGGTTATAGTAGACAAAAGCTTTATTAAAAGAGGCTTTAAAAGAATTAATATCTGGCAAAATAGCCTCCTGAATATTCTGAGCATATTTCAGGCTATCTAAAAGTTCGGAATTTTTCTTTTGCAATTCCCGGTTTTTTAGTTCCAGATCTTCTTGCATATTTTTTCTATCGGTAATATCATAACCAATTCCAATAATACTATTGTCTGGTCCCTTTGAGGAGCTCCACAATATCCACCTGCTGTCTCCCCTGGCTGTTTTAAGTTGTCTTTCAAAGGGAGCTGGCATCACATCGGATTCAATCATGAGTTGCACATCTTCTTTTACATGAATCACTTCAGCATGGTTTTTCCTTGTCAGATTAAACCACCCCTCCCCTTTTAAAAGTTCCTGAGAAAAGCCAAGAACATTGGAAACAGCGGGACTAACATAATCAACTTTCCCTTTATTGTTGATCACAACAACAAGGGTATTTAACTTTTCAAGTATTATATCTGGAAAAACAGTCATAACTATAGGTATTATAGCCACTAAAGGCTTCAAAAAAGAAATTAAAAAAAGGAAAAAAAAGGGATGGCCTTATCGGCCTGGCATCTACTGATGCAAACAATAACACATTCGATGCCAAGGACTGGGAATCGAAATTGAATAATATGTGTTGTTATTGTTTTTCATTTTTACTGTTAATCAGGGTGCAATATTAAATGAAATAAGTTGATAATGCAAATAATTTGGTTTTATGGAAAGCTCAAAACACTTTTACAATAGGTAATTCATTTAAAAATATTGCTTTTAATTTATAGACAGGAAGTTATAACTAAGGTTAATCCCAATTAATAACTAAGGTTACTACTTAGCCATTTTTCTATTTCATTTACGGGAACATTCTTCCTTTTAGCATAATTTTCAACCTGCTCTTTAGTGATTTTTCCAAGTCCGAAATATTGGGATTCAGGATGAGAAAAATATAGTCCAGAAACGGAGGAAACGGGATACATTGCCATACTTTCGGTAAGATTAATTCCTGTTGTTTTTTCTACTTCAAACAATTTAAATTGCAATACTTTTTCTGTATGGTCAGGACATGCGGGATAGCCTTGAGCTGGTCTTATACCTTGATATTTTTCTTTGATAAGGCTTTCTCTATCCAGCTTTTCATCCTTTGCATAACCCCAGAATTCTTTTCTTACTTTAAGATGCATTAATTCAGCAAAAGCCTCTGCCAGGCGATCAGCCAGTGCTTTAAGCATTATACTGTTGTAATCATCATGGTCTTTTTCGAATTGCTCAATCCATTTTTCCATTCCAATTCCAGTAGTTACAGCGAAACCTCCAATATAATCAGTCAATCCGCTTTCCTTTGGGGCAATAAAATCCGACAATGCAAGATTACTATGACCCTGTGGTTTTAAAGTTTGCTGCCTTAAGGTATGCAACATTGTTTTAACTTTTCCAGATGAATCATCCTCATAAATGATAATGTCATCAATGGTTGAATTAGCAGGATAAAATCCTATTACGGCATTGGCTTGAATCCATTTTTCATTAACAATCCTTGAAAGCATAGTGCGCGCATCATTGTATAACTTTGTTGCTTCCGCACCTTTTTCCGGGTCCGATAATATCTTAGGGTAACTGCCTTTCATCTCCCAGGTATGAAAAAACGGGGTCCAGTCAATAAATTCAGCAATTTGTTCTAAAGGATATGCTTCAAAAAACTTATTTCCTGTAAAGGCAGGTTTTTTTATTGTTGATTGCTCCCAATTTATTTTAAGCTTATTTCTTCGAGCTTGGTCTAAAGAAATAAATTTAACTGCCCCATGAGCATTTTTATTTGCTTCACGTAACCGATCATATTCAATGCTTGTCTTTTCTAAAAATTCACCCCTTAAATGTTCCGATAATAATGTACTAGCAACAGTAACACTTCTTGATGCATCATTTACATGTACAACAGGCAATGAATATCCCGGAGCTATTTTAACAGCTGTGTGCACCTTTGAAGTAGTAGCACCACCTATTAATAGAGGGATTTTAAATCCTTGCCTTTGCATTTCTTTGGCAACATGCACCATTTCATCAAGGGAAGGAGTAATTAGTCCGCTAAGGCCTATAATATCAACTTTTTCAGCCTTTGCGGCTTCAAGTATTTTTTCGGCAGGAACCATAACCCCCAGGTCAATTATTTCAAAATTATTGCAAGCAAGCACTACCCCGACAATGTTTTTTCCAATATCGTGAACATCTCCCTTAACAGTTGCCAAAAGAATTTTTCCTGCGTTTTTTGAAACATCCGTAGCGGATTTTTCAGCTTCAAGAAAAGGCAATAAATAAGCAACTGCTTTTTTCATTACTCTTGCGCTTTTTACAACCTGTGGCAAAAACATTTTACCTGAACCAAAAAGGTCTCCAACTTCATTCATTCCAGCCATCAAAGGCCCTTCAATTATATGTAATGACCTGTCAAATTTTTTCCTTGCCTCATCTAAATCTTCTTCAATGTAATCTACCACTCCCCTAACAAGGGAATAAGTAAACCTTTGTTGAAGGTCAAGTTTTCTCCATGACAAATCTTTTTCAGTCTTTTTACCTTCCCCTTTAACTGTTTCGGCATAAGTTACCAGGGTTTCTGTGGCATCTTCTTTTCTATTGAGAAGTACATCCTCTACCAGTTCCAACAATTCCTTTGGAACCTGATCATAAACCTGTAGCATTCCCGGGTTTACTATACCCATATCCATACCTGCATTAATTGCATGGAATAAAAAAGCAGAATGTATTGCTTCTCTTACCAAATCATTCCCTCGAAAGGAAAAAGAAACGTTGCTCACTCCCCCACTAACTTTAGCAAATGGAAGATTTTGTTTGATCCATTTAGTAGCATTAAAAAAATCAAGAGCATTTAATTTATGTTCATCCATTCCAGTTGCCACTGGAAAAATATTGGGGTCGAAGATTATGTCCTGTGGAGGAAAACTCAGTTTATCAACTAAAATACAATATGCTCTGCTGCAGATTTCAATTCTTCGCTCATAAGTATCTGCCTGTCCTGTTTCATCAAAAGCCATCACTATAACAGCGGCTCCATACTTTTTCACCTTAAGAGCTTGATCAATAAATGCTTTTTCGCCTTCTTTTAAACTAATAGAATTTACGATTCCTTTTCCCTGTACGCATTTGAGTCCGGCTTCGATTACATTCCATTTGGAAGAATCTATCATAATGGGAAGCTTTGAAATATCTGGTTCGGCAGCAATTAGATTTAGAAACTTAACCATTGCAGCTTCAGAGTCAATCATTCCCTCGTCCATATTCACATCAATAACCTGGGCACCACCATCAACCTGATCTCTGGCAATAGAAAGGGCAGAGTCATAATCACCTGAAGTAATTAGTTTGGAAAACTTCCTTGATCCTGTAATATTTGTTCTTTCCCCAATGTTCATGAAATTACTTTCAACTCTTAAAGTAACAGGCTCCAATCCACTTAATCTTAACAAAGGTTCTATCTCCGGCTTTTCCCGAGGAGTTCCTTTAGCAGCGGCATCAGCAATATGTCTTATATGGTCTGGTGTTGTACCGCAGCACCCTCCAACTATATTTACAAAACCACTTGAGATAAAATCATGAATAAAACCGCACATATCAGAAGGGGATTCATCATATTCTCCAAATTGATTAGGTAAACCAGCATTGGGATACGCACTTATGTAAAATGGGGCCTTTTGAGATAGCTCTTCAATGTAAGGCCGCATGTCTGCTGCGCCCAGTGCACAATTCAAACCTATACTAAGCAATCCAGCATGTGAAACTGAATTAATAAAAGCTTCTACAGTTTGGCCAGACAATGTTCTGCCACTGGCATCGGTAATAGTTCCTGAAACCATTATTGGCAATCTTTTCCCTGAAAGTTCAAAATAGGTTTCAAGGGCAAATATTGCAGCTTTACAGTTTAAAGTATCAAAGACAGTTTCTATTAGAATTAAATCGGCTCCGCCTTCAACCAATCCTTTTGTCTGCACCGTGTAAGCTTCCACCAGTTCATCAAAGGTAACTGCACGATATCCCGGGTCATTTACATCAGGAGACATGGAAGCGGTGCGGTTAGTAGGACCGATGGCTCCGGCAACAAAACGGGGCTTTTCAGGATTTGCTTTGGTAAATTCTACAGCTGCTTTTTTGGCTATTGCTGCAGAATTGAAATTAAGTTCATAGGCAAGCTCTTGCATGTCATAATCTGCAAGTGAAATTATATTGGCATTAAAGGTATTGGTTTCAATAATATCGGCTCCAGCCTGAAGGTAGGCCTTATGAATAGCTTCAATGATATCGGGCTGAGTTATTGATAAAAGGTCATTATTTCCTTTAATATCTTTATGGAAATTTTTAAATCTTTCTCCCCGGTAATCTTCCTCAGTTAAACGGTATTCCTGAATCATAGTACCCATTGCACCATCTATTACAAGAATTCTTTTTTCTAATTCTTTATTTATATCCAATTTTATAAAGTTTAAAGTAGCAAGTTGAAAATTGCCGGTTTTATTAAAAGGAAGGATTAAAAGTCAAAATAAATTAAAAAAGCTTAAATCCTTGAGTCTTTAACTTATTTAGCTTCTCATTTATTTTATCTTTAAAAAACAGATAAAACAAGCCCATTAGCAGTAAATATGGGACAGTCATTAAATAAAGGATACCGGAATTCAATCCCTTGCCCACATTATTTGATTCGTTTTCTAAATTGGAGGTAGCTACAGCCTTACACATAGCACATTGAGCAAAGGAAAACTCAGAAAAAATCACAAGAGCTACCAGTATAAGTAGAGGTAAGGAAAATTTTAACAGCTTAGGCATAAGTCAAAATTAGTAAAAGCTTTTAATAATATGGAACAATCATTAAATAAACGATAACTCCGGTAATGGAAACATAAAGCCAGAGAGGTAATGTCCATCTTGCTATTTTTTTATGTTTATCAAATTTTTCAGTAAAGGCTCTGGAATATGTAATTAACACCAGGGGTACAATTGCAGCTGCAAGTACAATATGAGTAAGCAATACAAAATAATACACATTTTTGATAAATCCCACTCCCCCAAAAATTGCCGGTTCGGCTGTTGCATGATAACCTATATAAAGAATCAAAAAAAGAACGGAAAGAAAGAATGCACCATACATAAGTTTTTTATGCAATTCAATGTTTTTATTTTTTATGGCGAGAAAGGCAAGTATAAGTACAATTGCAGTTAAGCCATTAATAACAGCATTAATTGCAGGCAAAATGGTAATTCTACCACCTAAATCTGCTTTGGGAGCAAAAAACAACACAGCAACAGCTAAAGGTATAATAATGGAAATTGCTATTATCAGGGGCATTAATGATTTTTCTTTAACGATAGAGCTCATGATTCTTCTTTTTTCTTTGATTTTCTTGGCACCATATCTTGGGCAATCAGTACTTTAATAGCATCAATTAAACTATTAATTTCTGTTAGATTTGTTCCATCATAAAAGCCTCTTATCCTTCTTTTTTTATCTACTAAAACAAAGAGTTCGGAATGCAAAAAACCACCAGGAGCAAGGGCATCTTCTTGTGTACTTACCAAGTAACTATATACTCCTTGTTTGTATATTTCTTCTCTGTCACCGGTAACAAAGTGCCAGCGATCACTTGCATGAGCTTGTTGTGCATAAGCAGCAAGCGCTTCCACAGTGTCCTTTTCCGGATCAACTGTATGAGAGAGGAACATTACCTGAGGATAATCTTTAAGCTTTTCCTGAACACGCAGCATCCCTGCTGTCATTTTAGGACAAATACCAGGACAGGTAGTAAAAAAGAAATCGGCTACATAAATTTTATCCTCAAAATCCATTTGAGTTACTGTTTTACCATGTTGATTTACAAAAGAAAAATCTTGTATAGTATGGTAAATAGTATCAATCACCTGTTTTCCATCAACAATGTTTACCTCAACTTCTTTGTGTCCATAAAAAGGAAGGGAAAGCATATTGTGCTTTCCCAGAGTTAGTATAAAATAAACCGATGCAGGTAAAAGTAACAGGGCTATTAAAAAAAATGTTTTAATATATTTTGATCTTTTTTTTTCTGACATTTTAAATTACCATCCAAATAAGGAGTCGATCCTAAAAATATAGGTCGCCTCTACAAGTGCAATAAATACAAGATAAAGAATAAAGAATATAAATGGACCTAAAACAGTCAATCTAAAAGTTTTTGCCTCATCGCCAAGATGCATGTAAGACATTACAATGTAACCTGCTTTAACTAAAGTAAGGGCAATAAAGGTTATAAACAAAAAGGTTTTCATTCCAGGATCTCTGGAAAACATTAAACCAAGAGTAACCTCAACAGCAGTAACTATAAGAAGAATCCAAAATATTTGCCATATTTTCTTTCTTTTTTTAACCCCTTCCTCTTCTGAATGATGTGCATCCAGTGAATATTCAATTATATCATCTCTTTTCATTTGTCTAATTTTTTATTAACGTCAGTTTATTTATTTAGTATAGAATACTTTTGTGTAAACAAGCAGAATACTAATCCTTTATAGTTACTATTTTATTACAGAAGGTAGAAAAAAGTAAATACAAATACCCATACAAGATCCACAAAATGCCAGTAAAGACCTGTTTTTTCTACCATTTCATAATGCCCTTTACGCTCGAATTCACCTCCTACTACTTTAGTAAGAATTATAATGTTGATTATAACACCGCTAAAAACGTGGAACCCGTGAAAACCAGTAATGAAAAAGAAGAAATTAGCAAAAAGAGGAATTCCATATTCATTCACAACTAAATTGGCTCCATGAATTACAGTGCCGGCTTCTATCATTGCTGCAGCTTCGGCTCCAGTGATTTCAGCTCCATTAGGTCCAGGAAGTCTCAAACCAAGTCCATCCTGAATAAATTGTAAAACAGTACCATCGGCAAGCATCAATGCACCTTGCTCAGTACCATGAATAAAATGATACCATTCCCAGGCTTGAGAGCCAACGAAAATAAAACCACCTAGAATTGTCCATGC
>JALYPI010000172.1 GCA_030856445.1 Bacteroidota bacterium | reverse complement strand
ATAGTATATATCCCTTTTGCAGTTGCGGCCCCTCCACCAAAATTGGCGATAGTATTAGCACCTAAAACCCCTACTTCATTAAAAATATCATAATAAGTAATAGAATTGAATCCCAGCAATGAAATTCCATTATATGCACCAACTATTATATTATTATGAAAGTTATTATATGAGTTTGTTCCACTTATATCTGAAACAGTTAGAGCTGTAATTGCAGCAGGAGTATGATTTGCCGAATATATTCCAACAGAAGTTGTATTAGTAGAGCTTAAAATAATTCGGCAATTTTTAATGAGAACATTCTGGGAGCCATTAGTAGCAGATGCTTTTAATAAAGCAAAACCCCATTCCGCTTGTGTTGTTGCCGTTGTATTTGCAGTATTTGCTTCAAGATTAATGCCATCAAAGGTGATATAATCAGTTCCTTGCAGAATGATAATTCCATCCATTGTTCCAATACCAGTTCCCGCAGTAATGGTAGGGTTTGTTCCTGTTCCTGATTTTTGAAAAATAATAGTGTTGTTCACTGTTCCTGTGGCTGTGATCACTGGCATCATACCTGTTTCTGTATAATTAGCAGCAACATTAAAAGAAACCCCTCCTGTTCCTACGCCACTTGCGTTAAGATCAGTTATAGCCGCAGCAATAGTTAAATAATCACCAGGTATAGTTTTAACCCCTGTAAGTTGTGCGAAAGTAGCCGATGAAAAGGCTAAAAAAATAAAAGCTTGCAATAAGCTTAAAGAGTATTGGTTTTTCATAGTTTTTTTATAAGGGTTTTAACATATTATTATTTTACAAAATTAAGCAATAGGTAAATTCAAAATACAAGTAACTGATAATTAGTTTTTTTCCGTCCAATGTATTTTTATTTCCGATATATTAGGAAATAAGAGATGTTTTTATATTTTTGCCAGTAAATAGCGTATCTATATTTCGAAGATAAAGCGCTTTTTTTTCTTATTTTTATATTATTTAAGAACAAATAATATAAAAATAAACAGAGACTATTAAAAAAGCACTTTAATTGAGTGTTTTATTTTTAAATTCAAAAGAGTTTTATCATGTATTCCATTATTCAAAAACAAAAATCCCTGAGTACCAAAGGCACTCAGGGATTTTTGTTTTGATAGTTTATCTAGACTTTATCTGATTAACCTTTTATTTATTCAAAACAATCCTTCTTGTAATAACCCCTTTATCAGTTATAATTTGCATCGTATAAACACCATTTGCATAATTCCTGATGTCAAAAGTTTGTTTGTAAATACCATTGAATTGATTCAAATTATCATTTTCCAAAACTCTTCCCTGTATATCTATAATTCTGATAGCAAAACTTCTGCTTTGCTCGCTTTCGAATTTAACAGTGAATTGATCACTTGTTGGATTTGGAAATACATCAAGTGTGTAAACGTTTTTCAGGTCATTAATTCCTGTAACCGTTATTAACTGAGTAATTGTATCACTTCCACAATTATTGGAAACAATAAGGGTAACAGTATAAGGACCACTTATTGCATAAGAATGAGTAGGATTTTGAGCATTACTTAAACTTGAATTATCTCCAAAATTCCAAGACCAGGAAGTTGCACCAGTTGAGTTATTAATAAAATCAATTGATGTACCAGCCGAATTATATGAAAAACCTGCTATTGGTTGGATATTATTATTATTAATTGTAATTGTATGCTGATCAGTGCAACCTTCATTATCTACAACAGTAATAATATAAGTTCCAGTAGCTAATCCTGTTGCAATATTTCCTGTTTGAACAGGGTTCGTATTCCAGGTAAGCATATGCAGACTATTCCCTCCTAAAACATTAACACTAGCTGCTCCGTCATTTGTGCCTGTACAAGATTCATTAGTGACAGTAGAAGAAAATGTAAACGCATCAGGTTGAGTAATATTTACAGTTTGAGTTTCTGAACAACCATTATCATCCATAGCAGTGACAGTATATTGCCCGGCACTTAATCCACTGATTGTATCATTTAGTATTCCATTACTCCAATTGTATGAAATTACTCCTGTTCCTCCAATAGCTGTGGCTACTGCCTGACCAGAATTATCTTCATTACATAAAAGATGAGATGCAGTTATGGTAATAGCAATTAAGTCTGGCTCCGCAATTGTAACGGTATCCACTTGAGTACATCCAATATCATCTGTTACTTCTAAATAATATACTCCAGAAGCAAGGTTTGAAATAGATGTGCTGTTTAAATTAGGGTCATTATTCCATATATAAGTATAAGGCGCGTTACCTCCTGTAGTTGAAGTAACCTCTGCCTGACCATTAGTAGAATTAAAACAATCAACATCTGAAATTGTAACATTATTAACCATTGGTGCAGGTTCAGTAACAGTATCCTGTGCAATACCAGTACAACCAAGATTTGTAGTTACTTCTAAAATATAAATTCCTGCTTCCAATCCGCTAACTGAACTGCTTGTTTCATTAACATCATGTGACCAGCTGTAGGTTAATGTACCTGCAATAGGATTAGTTAATGATGAGCTAATACTACCTATTGCTCCACCGTTACATATGTTATTATCCGTTACTGTTAAATTAACTAGTGGTTTTTCATTAACAGTAATTGTTATACTGGATTTTTCAGAACACCCGGTATTAACATTTGTTGCCTCAACTTCATAAGTAGTAGTTACAAGAGGAAAAGCCATTGGGTTATTGATACCTGCATCTGATAATCCACTAGTAGGTGACCAGCTATAAGTGAATGCAGTGTTTTGTTCAAAACGCATATCCGGCCGATTGCTACTGGTGTTAACAAATCCAGGATTTGAACATACTGTCGCATTATCACTATTGGTATAGATAACAGAAACAAATGAAGTAGTAGTTTGTTTAAAACTAGCATTGTAGGTATAACTTGAATTATTAAAACAAGTTTCCACTATTATATTTGAAACTCCGTCCCAAACAAATGGTGCAGAAAAAATATGTTCATTAATACCTGTAACAGGAATATAGCTCGTTGCAGAATAAACACTAGTTAATCCAGTTTGATATGTAGCTGGCATTGAAGTAGCTGTTGTATGGCCTAATGCAATTGTGAAATTGGATAATGCAGGGGATCCATTTGTATTAGTAACATCAAAAGATAAACTTGTTAATGGACCTGCTAAATACCCATATGTAGTCATCTCTGCTGCTGTTATAAGCATTTGGTGTTTAGCTCCCCAGTACCAGTTTCCATAAGGTGCAGGATAACCTGTGGTTGAATTAGAAAATGAATTAGTTCCAATAAATTGTCCTTGTATTGGAGATGTTGCATTCGCATTTAATTGAGAAGTATCTCCATCACAAATTTCTGTTTGAGTAGCTGTAGCATTAACAAGTGGCGCAGGGTTAACATCAATTGTTACAGAATCAGAAATTTCACAACCTGTATTTGAATCCTCTGCAAATACTACATAAGTGGTGTTTGCAGCAGGACCTGCCTGAATATTTGTACCTGTTGTAGTATTCAATCCTGCTGCAGGTGTCCAGGAATAAACATAATCATTGTTTGTGCTGCTAACCGCTAATGATGTTGTGTCATTTTCACAAATTTCAGTTAAACTTGCTGTTAATGTAATAGCCGGTGCAGGGTCAACTGTTACTGAAACAGGAGTTCTGGAGCTTGCACACCCTGAAGAATAATGAATTCTACCGTTAAAAGATCTTGGATTACAGCAAGAAGTAAATGATGCACATAAACCATCACCAGTGGTCACAGATATATCAGCATTGGAATAAGTATTTGCACCTGTGGTATATTGAGCGTTGTGCTCAACATAAATTCCATATGTTTGACCTGCGGATAAAGCAAATGGTGTTGAAAGGTTAAATTTAATAGGTACTGTTGCTGTAGCATTTAAAGTTGCTGTTCCTGCCAGAGTCCACGCCCCAGGTGTATTTATTGAACCCACATATGTGCCGGTTTTATAGTAAACGTTCACCACATGGCTTGCTGAAGTAACATTAGGTACAATTGTAAATCCAGAAATATCAACACTAGAAATAGCTGTAATGTCAAACATGTTTCCAAAATCACAACCACTTCCTCCAGCAAAGGTTGTTGTTAAGGAATCTGATCCTGAACCTCCATCTGTTGCTTGTGCAAAAAAAGTAGTTGATGATGCAACCGTAGGAGTAAATGTGTTTCCAGTTTGAAGCAGACTTCCTCCCGTAGCTGCATCATACCAAGAAACAATTCCATTTGTTGCTGTTGCATTTAAGGTAACTGGCCCTGTTCCGCATCTTGTAACATTACTTGATGTTGGAGGAGCAACAAAAGTCACATTAACTGCTACAGTATCCGAAATTAAAGTTCCACAGGTTATTGCTCTGTAAAGCACATCTGTATTAGGTACAGTATCATTAAAGGTTGCTGAAGTGCTTCCGGCTCCTGTTGAGTTAACCCAGGTAGCCCCATTGTCCGTACTACTTTGCCACTGTATTGTTCCCGAAGATCCATTTATGGTGAGTTGAATTGGAGAGTTAGAACAAACAGAATTATTATTCACACTTACATTTCCATTAGCAATGGTAAAAGTATATGCAGGATTCAGGGAGTCGTTGCTTGTATCAATGTCATCTATAGAATAAGTTGTTGCGGTAAAGGTATAAGTACCTGAAGCAGACATATCATAAGTTGAACTGATGTTAACTGGCATAGTTTCACCAGGCATTAAAATTCCTGAATTCACCACAATGCTAAAAGATGTAACCAAACTGGCAGGATCAGTAGCCGTAACATTTACAGTGAAATTGTAATCAGCAATATCAACAGTAGAAATTGAATAATTCTGTATTTCAACAATTATGTCAGAATTTGCTGTATAACAATTTCCAGGTTCAGGACTAAGAAATTCAGTCATGCCGTAATCAACAATTACCTTTGGAGTATAATCACCTTCAATAGCACCCATATCAGGTGCTGTTCCACCGCCATTAACCTGACCTGATAATGGATATCCGGTTCTTATATTATTGGTGAAATAATCATTGGAGTATCCGAAAATTGTTTGTGCTCCGCTCTCTGCAATACTTGGAATTGCAGGATCTATTTTCAAGAAATCAACAGATGAACCAAGTGTGCTAATAAAGGCAGTGTTTTCAGTTACAGAAAAGTCTTCTCTCGGAGCAACTAAATTTCTATAGTCAGAAATAGACTGGTAATTATTAATCCCATCAAAATAAATTACATTAGTAGCAGAAGGAACTCCTGCATAATATATATTGTTATTTGTGCTTGCCAATATACCACTGTTATTGGTTGATGATCTTCTAAAAGCAGCCGTTCTTCCCGTTCCGTTTGGAGTGGAATTATTAATGATTATATTATTTCTTATATCCAAAACAGGAGAAGTTGTTCCGCTTATGTATATACCACTTGTTCCGAAATTGGTAGTTGTGTTGCTGGTAGCGTTTAAATAAATTGTATTATAAAATAAGTACAAAGCACTTCCAGCGGCACCTTTTATTCCTGAAACCATAGTTGCTCCAGTTGATCCGTTAACATCTAAATTGGCAATTAAATTATTAACAAGTGTTGCAGTTCCAGCTCCTGTATAAATTCCAACTACCTCGCCCATATCAGCATTTATATCATTAATCTTGTTTCTTTCCAGTGAATAAGTACCGTTTGTTTTGTAAATACCATAAGTAACAGTTGAGCTGGTATTAAAATTATATATTGCATTGCTATTGATAGTGCTTATAGTGGATGTAGTGGTTATAGAATAAATTCCAGCAGTAACACCTGATCCTGTGTTGGTAATATTATAAATATTGTTTCCAGAATAATTTTCCTGAAGGGGAGATGCTGTATTACTGTAAATTCTAAATAACCCAGTACCGGCTTTATTTATATTAGATATGGAATTATTATTCAAATTAATTGATGCTGCAGTTGAGGCACTTATTATATAAGTATCACCTGTTCCGGTTCCTGTGCGAGTAATGTTATTTATTGTATTGTTATTGATTTCTAAAAGCATACCAGCATCAAAGGTGTTGCTATTGATCATATATAAAGCGGCTGTACCTCCATAATTAAAATCGGAAATAGTATTTCCATTAATTTTAACATTTGCAGCAGCTCCATTATTTTGAATTGCCTGAAATCCACCTGAAGTGGCAGTTGGGTAAGTACAATCCTGGATTATATTATTGTTAATTATCACATTATTCCCTGAAGGGGTTGATCCCGCCTGGTTATATATGGCCATTACTGCCTGAGTAGTTCCTCCACCATGAATAGTTACTGTATTGCTGGAGATCTCTACACTGGATGATGTAGCAAGATCATTATGAATACCATAAACAATACCGATTGTTCCTGTACTACTGGTGATGTTATTGTTAACAATTTTTAAATCGTTTTGAAATAAAGTATAAATTCCTTTTGCAGTAGATGTCCCACCACCAAAATTGGCAATAATATTTGCACCTAAAACTCCTATTTCATTAAAAATATCATAAAAGGCAGGAGAACTTGAAACAACAATTCCATTATATGCACCAACAATGATGTTACTATAAAGGCTATTATAGGAATTTGTACCATCAATATTAGAAATAGATAAAGAAGTAGTTGTAGCAGGAGTCTGATTTGCTGAATATATACCAACAGAGGATATATTAGAGGGACTTAAAATAATTCTGCAGTTTTTGATGATAACGTTTTGAGAACCATCAGTTCCAGATGCTTTTAATAAAGCATAACCCCATTCCATTTGAGTTGTTGCGGTTGTGTTTGCCGCATTTTCATCTATATTAATACCATCAAATGTAATGTAATCTGTTCCTCGTAAAATGATAACACCATCTCTTGTACCAATACCAGTTCCAGCAGTAATGGTAGGATTTGTTCCTACTCCTGATTTTTGAAAAACAATGGGATTCCCAGCAGTACCTGTTGCAGTAATTATGGGCATTATTCCTGTTTCTGTATAATTAGCGGCAACATCAAAAGTCACACCGCCTGATCCTACACCATTTGCATTAAGATCGGTTATAGCCGCTGCAATAGTTAAATAATCACCCGGAATAGTTTTAACTCCGGAAAGTTGTGCATAAGAAGCCGATGAAAAGGCTATAAAAAGAAAAGCTTGTATTAAGCATAGTAAGTACTTTTTTTTCATAATTGTAATAGTTATAATTTGTATTTAGTAAAAGATTTTTTTTGCGTTAATTTAAAAAATGAATAATCTGAATTATTGTCAATGCTTAGAAAATGGAACTTTAAATAAATAAAGAAACAATTTGATTTGGCTTAGTTTATATAATTATAATGACCGAACAATTTACAAAAAAAGTTTTTTTTAAGAAGACTTTTTATAAATAATGTTTCCTGAATTCGTCAAAAGGCAAAAGTCCTTCGATGAAAAGTCGACTTATTTATTTGTTAATAGGGCAAATAATGGTCATTTAAAATATTGCGGTTTTTTCATATGTATATAATTCGTTTTTTTAATTGTCATATGGAATACGCCATGTTATATTCATTGCTGTTTGTGCACGGTTGCTGCATGGCTATTCATATGTATATAATTTGTTTTTAAATTGTCATATGTACCCGATAGGTATCGGGTACGCCATGTTATATTCTTTAGTGTTTGTGCACTGTTCGGTGCATGGCTATTTCATATTTGTTTAATTAAAAATGATCGATAAAGAAGCTTTAAAAATATCAGCTCATGAAATCTACATATAATAGTAGAAATTTTTTATTTATTTTTCTTTTAATTTCACGAACAAATATAGCGTTTTTTATAATAAATAGTTAAATATTAAAGATATAAGAGTTAACGAATGTGGATAAAAACTCCTGTATTTGGCTAATGTCAAGAAAAACAAGGATAAAAAAACAGTTAGACTTTTTTATATTAGTATTGATAACTAATACTACATTAATGTAGATATAAAAATCAGAAAAAAAAATTATATTTGCACAATTATATAATATGGAGCCAGTAGTTATTATAAACAGCGAATCTTTTGAACTTACCATTAAAAGGCTCTGTTATCAACTTATTGAAAACCACAATGACTTTTCAGAAGCTGTAATTATCGGGCTTCAACCCCGTGGCATTTATCTTTCCTTAAGAATTCAACAGGAATTAAAAAAAATACTTTCCATAAAAGATATTGATTGCGGTAATCTTGATGTAACTTTTTTCAGAGATGATTTCAGAAGAAGAGATGAAATTCTGATACCCAATTCAACTCAAATGGATTTTATAATTGAGGGTAAAAATGTGATACTGGTTGATGATGTGCTCTTTACTGGAAGAACAATCAGGGCAGGCCTTGATGCCATGCTTGCTTTTGGAAGGCCAGAAAAAGTTGAGCTTTTAGTTCTTATTGATCGTAGGTTCAGCAGGGATTTGCCAATTCAGCCAAATTATATTGGAAAAATAGTAGATACCATTTCCACTGAAAGAGTAAAAGTAGAATGGAAAGAATCTGAAGGTGAAGATAAAGTTTTGTTATATACCCCAAATACTGATAAAATATGAGCAATTTAAGTGTTAATCATCTGTTGGGAATTAAAGATATAACTGCTGATGACATTAACCTTATTTTTGAAACTGCCGATAATTTTAAACACGTTATCAATCGTCCTATTAAGAAAGTCCCCTCTTTAAGAGACATAACAATTGCCAATCTTTTTTTTGAAAATTCCACCAGAACCAAACTTTCTTTTGAACTTGCAGAGAAAAGACTTTCAGCCGATATTATTAATTTTGCTTCCTCCTCCTCTTCAGTTAGCAAAGGCGAAACACTTATTGACACAGTTAATAATATACTAGCCATGAAAGTGGATATGGTGGTAATGCGCCATCCAAATGCTGGGGCTGCAGTGTTTTTATCAAAAAATGTGAAAGCTAAAATTATTAATGCCGGAGATGGAGCACATGAACATCCTACGCAAGCTTTACTGGATTCTTTTTCAATCAGAGAGAAGTTTGGAGATGTGGCAGGAAAAAAAGTGGTAATTGTAGGAGATATTTTGCATTCCAGAGTGGCACTTTCCAATATTTTCTGCCTTCAAAAATTAGGAGCAGAGGTAATGGTTTGTGGTCCTGTAACTTTAATTCCAAAATATATTGGACAGCTTAATGTAAAGGTGGAGTACAATTTAAGAAAAGCCTTAGAGTGGTGTGATGTTGCCAATATGCTGCGTATTCAGATGGAAAGACAGGATACAAGATTCTTTCCTTCCATTAGAGAATACACTATGCAATATGGAGTTAATAAAAAATTATTAGATTCTTTGGATAAAGAAATTACTATCATGCATCCCGGGCCAATTAATAGGGGAGTGGAGATTACAAGTGATGTTGCTGATTCAAAACAATCAATTATACTCAATCAGGTTGAAAATGGAGTTGCTGTTCGTATGGCAGTTTTATACCTTTTGGCCGGGAGAATTGAATAGCAGCAACAAAATACTGATTTTAACAGTTTGCCATATTGTTAATTTTAACTATTTTTGCTAAAATACATATTGAATTATGAGCTTTGTTTACGATAAAAAAGATAAGTTTACTCTTATTAAATCAACATCGGAAAGATTAGATAGTAACATATCTCCGGTTTTAAAATCTGAATTGGTTGTAATTAATTCTGATGGAGAAAAAAATATTATTCTTGATCTAAGTGATACCCGTTATTGCGATTCCTCAGGTTTAAGTGCTATATTAGTCGGCAATCGTTTATGCAAAAATGCCAAAGGCACTTTTATTATTACTGGTTTACAAAGTTCAGTTAAAAAATTAATTTCAATTTCACAACTTGATACCATTCTTAAAATTACTCCTACATTAAATGAAGCAATCGATCTTCTTTTTATGGAAGAAATAGAACGTGATCTAGAATAACAAAACTTATGAAATTTGAACTGACAATTTTGGGTTGCAGTTCAGCTACCCCAACTTCAAGCAGATTTCCTACCGCTCAAGTGCTTAATATACTTGAGCGATTTTTTTTAATTGACTGTGGCGAGGGAACCCAAATGCAATTAAGGAAATACAAGGTGAAAATGCAGCGGATCAATCATATCTTTATAAGCCATTTGCATGGTGATCACTATTTTGGTTTAATTGGCCTGCTTTCAACAATGCATTTATTGGGTAGAAAAAACCTTTTACATATACATGCTCATCCCGATCTGGAAAAAATAATCAACCTACAGTTAAAAGCCTCTGATACCAGGCTTAATTATCAGATTGCTTTCAATTATCTTGCCTACGATAAAAGCATTATGCTTGTTGATGATCCTTATTTTACTGTGGAAACCATTCTGTTAAAGCATAGAATACCCTGTTGTGGATTTCTTTTTAGGGAAAAGCCAAGAATGAAAAGCCTTAAAAAGGAAAAATTAATTGAGTATGGATTATCAATTCCAGCAATTAAAAAATTAAGGGAAGGCAAAGATTTTATTACAGCTGAAGGCAAAGTTATTCCAAATGCTGAGTTTACTTTTGATGCTCCTCCTGCGCGTTCTTATGCTTATTGCTCAGATACTGCCTATAATGAATTAATAATAGATCAAATAAAAAATGTTGATTTATTGTATCATGAAGCTACCTTTACTCAGGAATTAGTGCAAAGGGCAAAAGAAACATTTCATAGTACTGCAATACAAGCTGCAACAATTGCAGAAAAAGCAGGAGTGAAAAAACTTGTAATCGGGCATTATTCTGCAAGGTATAAAGATGTTAAACCTCTTGTTATAGAGGCACAAACGATATTTAAAAATACTTTCCCCGCAGTCGAAGGGGAATCATTTGAAGTAAAATTATAATTAGTTTAAGAATTTATTTATTTTTCTTTCGTTTTTCAAAAAAAAACCAGATTATGTTGTTTAAGTTTTCTTCCCTTTTTCTTATAATGACTCTGTCATTAAATATTGGTGTTTTTGCTCAAATGAAGGAATTGCAGAGCAAAAATAAAAAAGCCCTTAAGCATTTTAATGCAGGGAAAACAGCATATGAAAGCAAAAATGACGAATTGGCAATCGTTGAATTAAAAAAGGCCATTGAAGCTGATGCCCTTTTTATTGATCCATATATAATTTTAGGTACGATTTATTATGATGCCAAAGATTTCCTTTTAGCCATTGATTTGTTTAAAAAAGCCATTGGAATAAATCCTAGTTATACCTCCAGTTTATATTATTCTCTTGGTTCATCTTTATTGAAAACAGGCCAGTACGAGCAGGCCATACAAAGTTATAAAGCTTTATTTACTTTTGGAAGGATACATCCTGAAATAGAAAAACTTGCAAAAAGAGATTTAATAAACTGTGAATTTGGGGCTAATGCTATAAAATCTCCAGTACCTTTTAATCCCCTTAATCTTGGTCCAAGTGTAAATACGGCTGAACATGAGTATTTTCCTGCTGTTACCACGGATGAAAAATTATTTCTTTTTACAAGAAACAGAAGAGATGAAAGGGCTTTACAAGGTGGTACCCAGGAAGATTTTTATATTTCAATAAAACAGAATGAACTCTGGAAGCCTGCTTTTAACATGGGCCCACCTATTAACACTGCATTGAATGAAGGGGCACCATCACTCTCTGCAGATGGAAATATTCTTGTTTTTACCGCGTGTGAAATGTTTGGCGAATACGGTCCTGGAAGAAAAGGTTATGGAAGTTGCGATATTTTTTATTCCAGAAAAAATGGAGATAATTGGTCTAAACCTTTGAATATGGGACAACCAGTTAATTCCTCTAAATGGGAATCACAGCCTTCTTTTTCTTCTGATGGAAAGTCTCTTTATTTTCTGAGTAGTAGGGCAGGAGGCTTTGGTGAATCTGATATATGGATGAGCCAGATTAATGAAAAAGGTGAATGGTCCAATCCGGTTAATCTTGGTGCTAAAATTAACACTCCGTTAAAAGAAGAATCTGTTTTTATACATCCTGATAATCAAACCTTGTATTTTGCATCAAATGGACATCCGGGGATGGGTGGTACAGATTTATATATTTCTCGAAAAGATGAAAATGGGCAATGGGGAACAGCTGTAAACTTAGGTTATCCTATAAATACACATGGTGATGAAAACAGCTTGTTGGTTGGAGCAAGTGGGGAGATAGCTTATTTTGCATCAGATAGAGAAGGTGGTTTTGGTGGCCTGGATATTTATTCTTTTGAAATGCCTGTTCAACACCGTCCTTTGCTGGTGACTTATTTTAAAGGAAAAGTTTTTGACAATCAAACCAAGAGACCTTTAGAGGCCATGTTTGAACTTATTGATTTGGAAACAGGAAATGTAATTGTAGAATCTTTCTCTAATCCTGGAAATGGAGAATTCCTGGTTTCTTTGCCTATCAATAAAGATTATGCATTGAATGTTTCAAAGGGAGGTTATCTTTTTTATTCAGAGAATTTTGCCTTAAAGGAAAAAGGTACTGCAACCAAACCAGTGGAAAAGGATATTCCTTTACAGGGAATTAAAGAGGGAGAAATCGTTGTTTTGAAAAATGTGTTTTTTGCCACTGCTTCCGCAGAATTGAAAGAGGAGTCAAAGGTGGAACTGAATAAACTGGTTACCTTTCTGACAAAAAACCCGAGCATTAAAATAGAGATTGGCGGACATACGGATAATGTCGGTGATAAAAAATCAAATATTAACCTTTCCAATGACAGGGGCAAGTCAGTATATAACTTCTTGATTTCAAATAATGTGTCTGCTGATCGTTTAAGCTTTAAAGGTTACGGAGATGCTGTTCCGGTAGCTGATAATAGCACTCCCGAAGGAAGAGCGTTAAACAGACGTACTGAGTTTAAGGTCCTATCAAAATAAACTTTCATTTAATTTATCTTGATTTAAGATTATCCATATAGCATTGTGCTTGATGCTGTTGTTATATATAATATGGCTATGGATTTTATTTCACGCAAAGGCGCAAAGCTCGCTAAGAATAGGGTTAATGTTGCTTTGGTTATAATATAATATAGCTTTGGATATATTTCACGCAAAGGCGCAAAGCTCGCTAAGAATAGGGTTAATGTTGCTTTGTTTATAATATAATATGGCTTTGGATTTATTTCACGCAAAGGCGCAAAGCTCACTAAGAATAAGGCTAATGACTCTTTTTTTTTTGCTTTTGCACTTTTGTTAAAATTTTCCGAACTTCATTAGGAGTTATAACAAATCCCAAAAGCCATGCAAAAGTTCCAGATTTTTTATTTTATTGTTATTGGATTTTTTATTATTTCTGTTTCTACCCATGCTCAGGAAATATTAAACGATAATCAACCCCAGCAGCCAAATCAATCTGAAAAATCAGAGCAAGTATTTCCAGAACAATCAGATTCTTTACTTGTAAATGATAGTAAAGCAGATACAATAGGTATAGTTAGAAGATATAACGGTGTTTTCGGTTCCTTCTCTTATGGATGGACTCTTTTAAATACCCGGGCTTTAAATGAAACATTAAATTCTTTTAACTACCCTATGTTTTCTAATTATGCAGTAACATTTGGAGGCAGGGCTTTGCGAATGTATAAGTGTTTTTTCATAGGAGCAGAAGGTTATTTTATTTTCAATGAAGAAAAGAATTCAACAGCTTATGATGCCAGTTTAAATTCAGGTTATGTTTTTTTTAATATGGGTTATCGGGGAATTGCCTCATCTAATTTATTATTATATCCTTTAATTGGAGTTGGCGGAGGAAGATCAAATCTTAAAATTGCAGAACGTTCAAATGGCATTGCTTTTAATCAGTTAATGGCAAATCCAGCAAGATCACTGGAGCTATCAACAAATAGTTTTTTATTAAATTTTTCTTTAAATCTTGATTATTTCACAATGCCAATACTAATTAATGGATTTCACTTTGGTATTTCTTTAGGGTATACTCTGGCTCTTCCCGCTGATGGATGGTTTATGTTTAATACAAATGTGCAGGGCGGACCAGCTTTTAATTTGTCTGGGCCATATATTAGACTGAAGTTTGGAGGTGGTTCATTTACAAATAGTTGAGCCGACTATTTTATACTTTTTTAATGAGATAAGACCTTTTTTTCTTTGCGGGCTTTGCGCCTTTGCGTGAAATAAAATGCATAGTCACATTATATATAACAGTATCATAAATCTTTTTTCATAGCGAGCTTTGCGCCTTTGCGAGATATAAATTGCATAGTCCTATATTTTACAGATTTACACAGAGAAATCATAGAGAACCATAGATGCCCAAAACATTTTTTAATTTCACGCAAAGGCGCAAAGGCGCAAAGCTCGCCATGAAAAAAGTTTACCATATTGGTTCCTTTCTCTTTCCAACCTTTACTGATTTTTACTATATGCTATGTCTTAAAATTTGCTTTTTGTTTCTTTTTAAATTTCACCCAAAGGCGTAAAGATCGCTATGAAAAAGGTTTGGTATATTGGTTTGCTTTTGATTTGAATATATTTTACCAGTTGAAAAACCTGTTGATATTAACATTTTGATTATTGAAGTTTACTCTGTATGTTTGTCCTTATTTAAATTAAATCTAAATAGCTCAAAAGAGGATGGATGTTGTAAAGGTGCTAATAGCTGATAATCAATTCATAGCGGCTGAGGGAATAAAGTCTCTTATCCACTCCGAAGCTGGTTTTGCATTTGTTGGAGTAGCTGAAAATACAGAGGAATTAATACACCACCTTAACTCAAATTGTCCTGATGTTTTAATTATTGATCATGCTTCCACAGCATTTCAATTAGATGATATTGCCAAAATAAAAACACTTGCGCCAAAAGTAAATATCCTTGCAATTATTCCTGACCAGTCAAAAATGTTTTTTGTTTCCTCAATTAAATCAGGAGTGGCAAGCATATTGTTGAAAAACTGCGACAGAGAAGAGATAATAGAAGCTATTTATTCAACAGCAAAAGGAGAGAAATTCTATTGCAATAAAGTTTTAGATGTAATTGTAAATCCGGCAGAGATTGTAAACCCGATTAGCATTAATTCAGTTGCTTCTTGTGAAGGAGTCAATATTTCTGAAAGAGAAGAGGAGATAATCAAATTTATTGCTGAGGGGTATTCCAATAAACAAATTGCTGACCTGCTTTTTTTAAGCCCTCATACAGTTAATACCCATCGTAAAAACATCATGAGCAAAATAGGAGTCAACAATACTGCAGGAATTGTGATTTATGCAATTAAAAAAGAGATCATAAGCCCTAATAAATATCTTTTTTCTTCTACTCCTAATTAAGAATTATTTGTTTAATTTTTTCTTATCGATTTTTTTATTCTTGTAATTCAATTTACTCATTCATTTTAAATCAATCAGTATGTTGAAAATTTACATGATTTCCTGCCTAATTTGTATTTCTTCTTTTGTTTCAGCCCAGCAAGTTAAAAACCTTTTGGAACAAAAAACTTTTACTCAACTCGAGAATATACATGTAACTAAACTTTTTGAAGATTCACTTTCCAGCAGTTTTTTAATAGTGATAAGAAATGAAGTTGCTGCGCATAAACATATTGAACACAGTGAGCATGTATATGTTATAGAGGGGGAAGCAGATTTCGTATTAAATGAAACCCTTATAAAAATAAAACCCGGAGATTTTATTTTCATTCCCAAAAACACTATCCATAAATTAACCGTAACTTCTAAAATCCCTATGAAGGCAATTTCTATACAAGCACCATATTTTAATGGTTCTGACAGGATTTTAATAAAGGAATTAAACAATTCAGATGAATATTAATTTCGAATAGTTCATTAAACCAAATTAACAAGAAGCATCTTAGCTCAATAGTAATCCATCCTCTCAAAAAATCATCCAATCAACAATTAAAAAAATCAAAATACCATATTTAAGGTATTGGTTTAATTGTTTCCCGATTATACATTTGTCCCGTTATTTATAATTAGTCTAAATAAAATCAATTTAATTTTTTTATGATAAAATATAGTAAAGTTCTTGCTTTAATTATGTTTGCTTGTGCAATAAGTTTAAATTCTTGCATTAGAGAAGGTTGTGATGATCCCAATGCGATTAATTTCGATAAAAAAGCTAAAAAATCAGATGGCTCTTGTGTTTATGCCACCACTACTTACACAATACCTACTACTTATGATTTCGCTAATGTAAACTACAGTGGTCAATTAGAAAGATTAGGTATGCTTGACGAATTGGTTACAGAAATGAAAAAGAGCAATACACAAGGTACAGCTCTTAGCGCCTTAAAGCTAAAAGAAATGTACAGTAATACAGGTGGACATTTTAGCTTTACATCTACTAAACAATTAAAAGATAAGACTTTTGTAGATGATAGAATCCTATTTGAAGACTACATGGATAAGTTAGCAGCTGCAAGTTCTTCAACCACACCAGGTTCAAATGGCATAGCAGGTGTAGTTACTAGTTCTACTGATGGATCAAAAAAATATTTATTTGATGAAAATGGAATTGAGTACCTGCAATTAATAGAAAAAGGTTTAATGGGAGCAATTACTTATTACCAAGCAACTTCAGTTTACTTAAGTGAGGATAAAATTGGAGCCGCAGTAGATAATACAACAGTAGTAACAGGAGAAGGAACAAAAATGGAACACCACTGGGATGAAGCTTTTGGATATTTTGGTGTTCCTAGGGATTTTCCGACAAATTTAACCGGAATTAGATATTATGGTAAATACTGTGATTCACGAAATGCTAAATTAAATTCAAATAAAGCATTAATGGATGCCTTTATAAAAGGAAGAGCAGCTATTTCACATAAAGATATGGAAGTGAAGGATCAAATGATAAAAGTTATTGGAGAAGAGTGGGAAAAAGTAATTGCAGCAACTGCTATATCTTATTTAAATAAAGCCAAATCTAATTTTGCAGATGATGCTCTTAGAAACCATGAACTTTCTGAAGCTCTTGCTTTTATTAAAGCTTTAAAATACAATACCAATAGAAAAATCTCAATAACTCAAATTGATACTGCTGTAAACACTTTGGGTAGCAATTTTTACAACATCGCCCAACAATCCATAGAATCAGCAAGAGATCAGTTAAGTACAATTTATGGTTTTGACAGCATTAAAACTAGTTTGTAATTATATAGGCATTAGTAGGTTTTATAAAAATTAAACAATTACCCGGTACTCTTTGTAGAATCGGGTAATTTATAAAAACAAATCCCATGAAAATTTCCTTTGTTAGTATTTCTTTTGCTTTTGGGATAGCGCTGCTTTTTACTGCAACATCCTGTGAAAAGGACAATAAAATTAATAAGGATAAAGTTCCATTTGACAGAAAAGTAATGCTGGAAAATATTGGTAATAATATTATTATCCCTAATTACAATAACCTTGTTTTAAAATTACAAGATTTAAAAAGCACAACTGATAATTTCACTTCCTCTCCTAATATTGCACGTTTAGAGGAAAGTCAGGCAGCATATTTAAATTCCTACAAAGCATGGCAACATTGTTCTGCATTTGAATTTGGCCCGGCAGAGCAAAAATTATTACGTGCCAATGTTAATACCTTTCCCACCGATACA
>JALYPI010000169.1 GCA_030856445.1 Bacteroidota bacterium | reverse complement strand
ATATAACGTTCAGGGAAGCGTTCCATATTTCTTTTCACCTGTACTTTCAGGCGTTTGGTTTCTACTCCATACAGCTCGGCCAGGTCTAAGTCTAACATTACTTTCTGTCCCCTGATGTAATAGATTTTTTGCATAATGATTTCATCAGGGATTGTTATTGCTGTTTCTTCCTTTGCCATATTATCATTGATGTTTGGAGGGTGTAACAATTTGCGACACCCTTATTTTGATGGTGTAAATTTAATTCTTTTATCCGTTGGGATGGACTTTTTTATATTGTCCCGCAGTTCTTCAATATTGTTTACTGGTATGCTTCCGTGCTGGTTACATAGCGGTGTCCTGCCATGAGGGAACCTTTCTAAGATTATGGGCTCCGGATAGTATTTCTAAAAGCTTGGCCTGGAACTATGTCATGAAGCCCTCACACGCCTTGGCTTCAGCTTCGCGCCTACTGGGATACAATTATTCAATTTGGTATATTCCGGCAAGATGCCGGTTAAATATGACGTAGCGGGACGCTACGCCCAACGGGGAATGCGAAGGCTCGGTTATAAACCCTTTCCTAAAGCCTGGCCTGGTACTCTGTCAAGAAGCCCTTACACACTCCCCATGGCTTCAGCTTCGCGCCTACTGGGGTTTTAAAAATGAAAAAGGACTGGCCTATAAATTGGCCTGGTACTATGTCACGAAGCCCTCACACGCAACCCTGGCTTCAGCTTCGCGCCTACTGGGACTGGGTTATAAACCCTTTCTAAAAGCTTGGCCTGGTACTATGTCACGAAACCCTCACCACGCCTTTGCTTCAGCTTCGCGCCTACTGGGGGTTATCTTTAATTTTTGAAAACTACCACGTTACTCCACTTAGCTGCTGATAATAATACCAATTATTATCTATCTTCTTTTTTGAATCAAGTGATGTCCCATATTTATTCATACTTTCATTTGGTATATAAATCAAAATATCTTTTTCAGTGAAGTAGAACTTTACACTTTTATAATTGTCTAAATATATGCCCTCAATTGCTACTGCTTGAAGATTTCTAAAATTAGTTAATAGTTTATGTAATGTTTTCTTCAACTCTATTATACTCACTGCCTTCTCTTTCGATACTTTCTCAAATCTGGATTCATACTCCACAAACGTCTTTAGTTCATTCGGATTGGCTACTGTATAGTTCAATAGGGGTAACATCAACATCTCATTGTTCATTTTGATATAGACTATGTAAGCATCATTTCTCTTTTTAATATTATAGCCATAATACTCTTTAATGTCAATTTTTTTGCAATATTTTGTATAATATTGAACGGCTTTATTGTATTGAACGGCTTTATTATTAATAATGCAACTTGTTAATAACAGTGTTAATATTAAGTTATTTAGAAAAATACCCATTCCGTATAGCTTTTTGGTCTGCATGACTATCTCCACTTATTGTAATTCTTTTAATTCCATCAGGAGCGCCACCGTTTTGCTTTTTGCCATTCCAAAACCCTGTTAGGCGTAGCGTCCCGCTACGACTCTTCTAACAAGGCGTCCCGCCTGTCAATAAATTTTCCATCAAATATATTTTTTTCAATTGAGATTAATCCCTTTTCTCCGGCATAATCTTTAGCGGTTGAATATATATTCTCTTTTATTCGACAAAACGGTTGTCAATGGACGGGGGTAAAATTAATAAACTTTAAGGTGAAGCAAGCGAAATTTATTTTTTCAGGCAAGTTGTTTTAATAATTTGGAGTTAACTGTTTTTTTAGGCTGGAAGCCTTGTTAAATTGGACGTAGCGGGACGCTACGCCCAACTGCTTTCTGTTGTTATTTTAACACTCTACGCTCAACGGGGAAGGGGAACTTTCCTCTTTTGACAAGGATGTGCTTAAAAGGATTGAAGATATTAAAAAACTTGACCCTGATACTAAACAGCATTTGTTCTTTTTGATTGACAACGTAATCCAGAACTTTAAAACCAAAAAGGCTTTCGGTAATAAGTGAAGAAACTACTTGTCTTTGCCTGGATACTGCAAGTGTAGCTACCTGCTTTTCGATTCTGAATTACTTTTTCAAATGTCCTAAACATGCCATTTTACTGCTTTTTCAATCGCCTCTAAGGGAACATTTTTACTGGCTGAAGCCCCCTGTTAAATCGAGATCTTTTAAGTTTTATTATAGTTTACTAGTCTCTATGTTTATAATACCATTTGTCTTTAAATTTTACAAAAGAATAACTTAAAATTTCTTTTTCATTTTTACTATCTTCTGAATAAGCAATTAAATAATTTTTCTCCTTCAGAAAATAAATTCCCTTCCAGTTTTCTAATGAAGTTATGTTATAGGATAGAAAATCCTTAAATAATTTATGTAAATGACTTTTAAAATCAGAAGTATCTATTTTTTTTTCCTGGCAATAAATTAATTTTTCAGGATTTCCTATATCATTACTTCGAATTGATCCATATTTTTTATCAATCCCAACAATAAATAACGGTTTCCTTCTTATTAATTTTCCTGATGAATCTTCAATTGTTTCAAAATATTTCATAAAAAACTGACTCCCATCATCTCTTGGAGATATTTCCCAATTATGAAATTGAGTTAAATCATATTGCTCATACCTTTCAATTAAAGATCCCACTTCATCTTGTTTACATTGAACAAAACTGATGATATAAATCAAGAAAAAACATAAATACTTCATAAATTATCTGTTTCTATTCCAATCGTAGCCTGCTTTAATAGATTTTTGATCATCTTTAGAATCTAATTCTCCCTTATTATGAATCATATTATCGAGATGCGCTCCAATTATTGCATCACTATGTGGAATTGTTAATCTACTCATAGCTACACCCCATAAAAAATTTCCATAATTAAAAGTGTCATGAGCCATTTTCTCCCCTTTGTTATCAGTTATAAATAATGAATTAGGATTTTTAGAAGCAAATTTTCTTGTTTTCTCACTATTAATTGCCAGTAAGCCTTTTAGTTGACCCACTTTTATTCAAAAAACCGTTTTTTAAATGAAAAAGGACAGAGTTATAAACTCTTTCTAAAAGCTTGGCCTGGTACTATGTCACGAAGCCCTCACACACTTCCCCTGGCTTCAGCTTCGCGCCTACTGGGGGACACTAGCTGAAAAAGGAATTAAGTTATTTTCTAATGTCCTAATAAAATCTAATTCATTAGGTACTTGACCTGACAGCTTTATGATATATAAATTTCCATTATCCTGAAGCTCACTATAACGATTTACAGATTCATCTAAAGCCATTTCTAATTCTTCCCTATTTTCAAGTGAGGAAAAGCAAAAACAAAAAAAAAGTTTTTTAAAAGAAAAGAAACTTGTTCTAGCATAAAATATAAACCCCTCTATTAGACCTTCTTCTATTTCATTTTTAAAATCATTAGAAATTTGCTTTACTAATAAGTGTTCCCCGTCATATTTACTAATGATTAAATTTCTTCCTTCTTCTACTAAAATTTTTTTTATTTTCATTTATCTTCTTTAATTAAAAACCCTCTCCAGGCATTTTCTGGAATAGATAATTTCCATTTGATTCCACATTTATTACAAAGATATAACCTATAACCAGGAATTGTTTCTCCTCCTATGCCTATTCCAGCTATTTTTATAAAAGGTTTAATTTCACCACCAAAATCACCGATATAAGTTAAAATTCCGTCCTTTTCCCTTTTTTCTATTTCTATTTCAACTTTTTTGAATTCTAATTCAGAATAAAAGCCCCTAATTATTTCTTGAAAGCAAAATTTACACATATTATTATTTTACACCGGCACTTTTATAAGGAACTCCTTTAGGAACATAAATTTGTATCCAAGTTCCCATAGGTTGCCCATATTGATATCCTACCAAACCAACTTTATTTGAGACCCTACAGGGTTCAATACCGGTTTGTTACCAAACTAGCACCGAGAGGTAGTTTATAAGCTATGCTTGCACATCGCTTATGATAGGCCTACTATCATCTTTTACACAACATTCATTAATCCTGTCATTTAGATTAAT
>JALYPI010000167.1 GCA_030856445.1 Bacteroidota bacterium | reverse complement strand
ATTAAGAAGGATGGTCAAAGAACGCAAATTTTTGATAAAATAAGAAAGAAATATGTCGTTTTAACTCCTGAGGAGTGGGTACGACAACACTTTATTAATTTTCTTTTTACTCAAAAAAATTACCCTTTGTCTTTAATGAAAATTGAAAAGGGATTAAAATATAACAATCTAGCAAGAAGGACTGATATTGTGATTTATAATAATAAAGGCCTGCCTACTTTAATAGTTGAATGCAAAGCGCCTGGAATAAAAATAAATGCAGGTGTATTTGAACAAATTGCAAGATACAACATGCAACTTAGGGTTGATTTGCTAATTGTTACTAATGGAATGGACCATTATTGCTGCTTTATGGATTATCAGACAAATTCCTTTACCTTTATCAAGGAAATTCCTTGTTATAATGAAAGCATAAAATAAGACAGATGAAATTTTTCAGTAAATGCTTTATTCTTTTTTCGTTTTTTCTTGCCAGTTTATTGAGTTATTCTCAACAAAAGCAAAAAATAAGTCTTTCATTAAATCAGTGTATTGAGGAAAAGAAAAATTCATCCGAAGCCTTGGTTTTGATTATAAAGGGTGAAGTAAAAACAATTAAGGCAGAAGTAATTGCTGCTGGAGGAAAAATAAAATACAGTTATAATGACATTTTTGCCATAAATATCCCGGTTTCCCAAATACGTTCTTTTGTTTTAAATACAAGTGATGCAATTGAACATATTGAATTTCATTATGGAAATGGAATACCTTTAGATGATCAAATGCTCATAAACAATAAAGTTGATCTTGTGCATGATGGTTTAGTTGATGGAATTCCGGAAGGGTTAACTGGGAAAGGCGTTTTAATAGGAATTATTGATACCGGGATCGATTTTAACCATCCTGATTTTCAAGATTCTACAGGAAAAACCAGAGTTAAATATATTTGGGATCAAAACTACCCTTACAATTCCTTTAGGACTCCCCAACCATATAATTATGGACAAGAATGGAGCAGTTCTGATATAGATCAGGGAATCTGTCCTCATGATGACCAACCTGCCTTTTATGGACATGGCTCCAATGTAACGGGAACAGCTGCTGGAAATGGACTTGCCATAGGAAAATATAAAGGTGTTGCACCTGAGGCCGATCTTATTATAGTTTCTTCAAAATTTGGTTCTGCCAATTGGTTAGGAACAGTGGTAGATGCTGCTCACTATATTTTCAGCAAGGCTGATTCCTTAGGGATGCCATGTGTTATAAACGCCAGTGTTGGTACCTACTCCGGTTCACATGATGCAAAAGATTTAGCCGCACAACTTATTTCTACAATGACAACTGAAAAAAGCGGAAGGGCTTTTGTATGTGCTGCAGGAAATAGGGGAGAGTCTGTTTTTCATTTAGGATATAATATAACAAGCACACCAAAATTCACCTGGTTTGCACCGCAAAGTAATGGAACAGTAAGATTTCATTTGTGGACTGATACCGTAAACTTTAACAATGCAGAATTTGCTTTCGGAGCGGATAAAGTGCTGCCCTATTATGATTTTAGAGGAAGCACCCCCTTTTTCAATATAAATAACAGGCTTAATATCATTAAAAGCGACAGTTTGTTTTCTATTGATGGAAATCTACTAGGAATTGTTCAAACCTGGTGTGAACAGATAGATTCAAGATATTTAATGCAAGTTGAAATTACAAAAACAGATTCTTCTAATTATTATTATCGTTTTATTACTAAAGGAAGTGGCAGGTTTGATACCTGGTCTGCTGACTGGTTGGGTTATTCCAATATGATTTACACTAATTTGCCTACCCCAGCTGTTTTTCCTGAGATTAGTAATTATGTTTCTCCTGATAATAAACAGTCAATAGTTAGCAGTTTTAGTTGTTCTGCTGACGTTTTGACTGTTGGGAATTATACAAATCGGAATTCCTTTACAGCTTACTACGGTAATACAGTAAATATAAATGTTACAGTGGGGGAAATTTCAAGTTCCTCAAGTCTTGGACCTGCACGAACGGGTTTGATAAAACCTGATGTTGCTGCTACTGGTAATATTATAATATGCCCGGGAAGGTTAGCAACTCTTAATCAATTTATTATTTCTGACCCAAATAAAGTTGTGGAAGGTGGCAAGCATACAATAGGAGGTGGAACATCAATGGCTTCTCCTGTTGTGGCTGGAATTGCAGCTTTATATTTTCAATTATGCCCAAATGCTCATGCGGATGATATTAAAAAAGCGATAATTGAAACAGCCTTTTCAGATGAGTATACAGGTGCTACTCCTAATCTTGTATTTGGTTATGGAAAAATTAGTGCATCTGGTGTTGTTTCCAAAGGTGTTATACGGTCCAATATTTCTACTTCTAACACATCAATTTTATGTGAAGGAGACACCTTGGTTTTATCATCAAATAAAAACTTTCATTCCTACCTTTGGAATACTGGTGATACTTTGAAATCATTAAATGTTGTTTCTATAGGGGAATATCAGTTATCAGTTTATGATAAAAGAAAATGTAAATCAACTTCTGCTCCTTATAATGTAGGCTTTGCTAAAAATCCATCCACTCCCTTAATATGGAGGGAAGAAAATATACTATATACAGCTGCTGCCAACAAATATCAATGGTATTTAAACGGAGAAAAAATCATTGGTGCAAACTCATTAAATTACAATGCAGTGCAAGATGGAGATTATTCAGTTGAAATTACTAATTCAAATGAATGTTCAGCTTTCTCAAATATTTTTCCTTTTGTTTTATTTACTGGTGAAAATTTTAAAGCAAATATTTATCCAGTTCCAACTTCCGGTCCTATTGAAATTGATATATTGAATAACATAGGAGAATCAACAAAAATTAATGTCATCAATGTGCTTGGGCAAATCGTATTGTCTGAACTTATAGTTAACTCTAATTATAATTTTAAGATTCTTGTGGATTTATCTGGATATGATAAGGGAATTTATTTTATTCAATTAATAAATAAAGAAAATATATACAGTAGTAAAATCGTTAAAGGCAGCTAAAAGATTTATAATTGAAATCAAATTTTACTTTTTTTTTAGTTTTATTTTCCTTCATTGCAATTCCTGTTTTTGCATTAGCTCAAACAATTCAAAAAAATGAGAAACAATCTTTTTCTCATTTTAAATTATCAGAACATCTAACCAAAGAAGATTATCTCCCTGGTAAAATAATACTTAAAATTAAACCCGAATTTAAGGGACAAGCAAAAAGCAGATCCATTGAAATACCTGTTTTAAAAGAAGAGCTTGAGCAATTGGGCGTAACTAATATTAGTAAAAAATTCCCAGATCAAAAAAACTTAACAAAAAGTTCAAATGACAAAGGAGATCAACTGGTTGATCTTTCTCTTATCTATGAAATTGATATTTCTGATGCTATTTCTCTTGAAAAGGCGATTAATAAACTTTATCAAACAGGAGTAATAGAATATGCTGAGCCGATTTACGTCCCTAAACTTTTATATACTCCCAATGATATAAATATATCAAATCAATATTCCTTAGAACTTTTAAAAGCTTATCAGGGATGGGATATTTCAAAAGGGGATACCAGCGTTGTTATTGGAATATTAGATACAGGCACGGACTTTAATCATCCTGATCTTACAGGAAATATTAAATACAACTATAATGATCCTATAAATGGAATTGATGATGATGGAGATGGATACATTGATAATTTTCATGGATGGGATTTGGGTGAGAATAATAATTATCCTCAAAGTAATTCTGCTTCCCATGGAGTGCATGTTACAGGGATTGCAGCAGCAGGAACTAATAATAGCACTGGAATAGCCGGAGTAGGGTTTAACTGCAAATATTTGCCAGTTAAAATTTCAAATCTTAATGGAGCTTTAACTCAGGCTTACAATGGGATAGTTTATGCTGCTGATCAGGGTTGCCATATAATTAATTGTTCCTGGGGAAGTGTAGGAGGAGGACAATTTGGCCAGGATATTATTAACTATGCCACTTTTAATAAAGGTGCACTTGTAGTTGCAGCTGCTGGAAATAACAGTAAAGATGAAAATTTTTATCCTGCTTCTTATAAAAATAGCTTGTCTGTGGGAGCTACTAATAAGGATGATAAAAAATGGGCAGGCTCCAACTATGGTTATTCTGTTGATCTTTGTGCTCCGGGTGATGGGATTTATTCTACTCTGCCAGATAACAGCTATGGTTCATCATCAGGCACATCTATGGCTGCTCCTAATGCAGCAGGAGCAGCAGCGCTTGTTAAGTCTCGTTTTCCTTCTTATAGTGCATTACAAATAGCAGAACAATTAAAAGTCACCTCTGATAACATTGAACTTGTTAATGCTGATACTCTTAAATCAAAATTAGGGACAGGTAGAATTAATATATATCGTGCACTTACCCAAACTAACTCGCCATCTGTTGTGCTAATGGATCAAACTTTTAAAGGAAATAAGAATGATTATTTTATAGTTGGAGATACGGTATCCATTTCCTGCTTCTTTAAAAACTACCTTGCTCCGGCCACCAATGCATCAGTTAGTTTAAAAGCCAATGTTGGTTTTATAAAAGTTATAAAAGGTTCATCCTACTTGGGCCCAATTGCTACACTGGGAAGCTCAAATAATGTTTCTGATCCTTTTCAGATAGTAATATTAAAGGATGCACCTATAAATTCTGAGGCCTCTTTTACTTTAACAGTGCAGGATGGAAATTACAAAGCCGGTTATTTTTTTACACTTATTGTGAATGTTGATTTTATTAATGTTAAGATAAATGATGTTGCTACAACTATTACCAGTACAGGTAAGATAGGTTATAACAAGGCGGGGCAACAATATGGACTTGGATTTACTTATTTGCATCATCCAACTTTACTTTATGAAGCCGGATTAATGATTGGCACGTCAGAAAATAATGTTTCCAGTTGCGTTAGAGGAGAATCAGGAAAAACAAACCAAGATTTCAGTTCAATTTTAAGAGTAATTCCCAATGCTTTGAAAGTTTCTGATTTTGATCTGGAAGGAAAATTCAATGACAATATTTCTGCAACACCCTTAAATATTTCAGTAAATCACAATGCATATGCTTGGAGTTCTGTTGGTAATCGCAAATATATTATTGTCCTTTATGATATTATAAATAAAGGGAATAGTACTATAAATAACTTACATGCCGGGCTTTTTGCAGACTGGGACATCATGGATTACAGTTTAAACAGAGTGGAATACGATTCTCAAAACAACATGGGTTATGCATATAGTATGGAGGCTAGTGGATTATATACAGCAATAAAACTTTTAAGTTCAACTGCTCCGGCTATTCATTATGCTATAGATAACATAAATGGGGGAGCAGGTGGGGTTGATCTTACAAGTGGATTCGACAATTACAAAAAATTCATTACTCTTAGTACCAATAGAAATGAGGCAGGTGCAAATCAAAGCGGTAATGATATAATTGATGTAATGAGTACAGGGCCTTATAACCTTGCCCCTGGGGATACAGCATTTGTGGCATTTGCATTAATTGCCGGTGAGGACTTAGATGATATTAAAGCTAGCGCTACAGCTGCTCAATACAAATATGACAATGAGATACCACATAATAGAAATCATAAGCCTATTGATGAAAATGAAATATGGCTTGGAGATTGTTATCCAAATCCTACCAAAAATTTAGTGTCATTTGAATTTTATCTTCCTTCACCTGCTCCTGTAGAATTGGTCTTATACAATAGTCTTGGGCAAAAAGTAGCCGTTTTAACTGATGATACATCACCTGAGGGCCTAAATAAAATAACTTTTGATACTAGTCAGCTTAATGCAGGAGTTTATATCTATAGATTGTCAAGTAACTCCTATTCACAAGCAGCTAAACTGACAGTTATAAAATAAAAAGTTTGGATTACCTTTAAAAAGATAATTTTTTTTATTTTTGTAAAAATTTAACTAACAATATGGAATTAAGCGAATACATTTCTGTTTCAGGGCAAGGTGGTTTATTTAAAATAATAGCCAAGGCAAATAACGGATTAATAGTAGAGTCACTAATAGAGAAAAAGAGATTACAGGTTCATGCTTCTCAAAAGGTGAGTGCATTGCAGGATATTAGTATTTTTACTAATAATGATGATATGCCTTTGTCAGAAGTTTTCACAAAAATATTTGAGAAAGAAAAAGGAGGTCCAGCTATTGACGCTAAATCAGATCCTGATAAAATAAAAAAATATTTTGACACTGTACTTCCTGAATATGATGCAGACAGAGTGTATGTTTCCGATATGAAAAAGGTGATTTCCTGGTACAATCTGTTACAAGCCGAAGGCCTTATAACTCCTGTAGTTGAAGAGAAATCAGAGGTTGAAGAAACTGAAGAAGGTGCGAAATCTAAAAAATCGAAGTCTGATAGTAAAGAAAAAACAGACACTGTAAAATCAAAGGCAAAGCCAGCTGCAAAAGCAGTAAAGGCTAACCCTAAAACATCTAAGGCTAAAACTGGAAAAACACAAACAGTTAGGAAAACAGGTGCTTAAAGACAATAAGTATTAATATAATTCTTTTTAAAAGCTCTTTGATTGTAACACTAAATCAAAGAGCTTTTTAATAATTTTAAAATAATAATTTATGAACTATACAGCATCTTTACCTACAAAAAAAAAGAGAACTTTTCTTTCAGATATTTTAACCATAAATTCCTGGGAATCTATACGTCCTTATTTTGAAAATTTATTAAACAGAAGTTTAAATTCTCTAGAAGATGTGGAGAATTGGTTAAGAGATAGAAGCGAATTGGAAGCTGTTTTAGAAGAAGATGCTGCATGGAGATATATTAAAATGAATATTGATACTACAGATCAGAACTTAGCCGATGATTTTAATTTTTTTATTTCAGAAATCCAGCCAAAAATTGCACCATATGATGATAAATTTAATAAAAAGCTAATTGAATCCACTTTTGTCAATCAACTGGAAAAGGATAAATATTTTATTTATTTGCGTGCATTAAAAAAGGAGATAGAAATTTTCAGAGAACAGAATATTCCCCTTTTTACCCAATTGAACACGGAAGAACAAAAATTCGGTTCAATTAATGCACTAATGACTGTTGAATTAGAAGGTAAAGAAATTACCCTTCAGCAAGCTGCAAAATATCTTAAAGAATTAGATAGAGATCAAAGGGAAGCAGCATTTGAGAAAATCACACTAAGAAGAGCACAGGACGTGGATAAGCTTAATCAGCTTTATTCGGAATTAATTAAAATCAGGACTACAATAGCAAAAAATGCGGGTTTTGAGAATTACCGTGATTATAAATTCGCTGACCTGGGAAGATTTGATTATTCAGTTAATGATTGTTACGATTTTCATCATTCTATTAAAACTCAAATTACGCCTGTATTAAATCAGTTGGATGTTCAAAGAAAAGAGGCTCTTGGAGTTGAAAAGTTAAGGCCTTGGGATACTGAGGTTGATATAACTGGAAAACCTGCCTTAAAGCCTTTTGAAAATCAGGAAGAGTTAGTTAACAAAACCATTGAATGTTTTTATAAAATTAGTCCATACTTTGGTGAACGTCTGGAAATCATGAAACAAATGGGTTATTTGGATCTTGAATCTAAGAAGGGGAAAGCCCCTGGGGGATTTAATTATCCACTTTATGAAATTGGAGTTCCTTTTATTTATATGAATGCTGTTGGATCATTAAGAGATTTAATAACTATGATTCATGAAGGTGGACATGCAATTCATTCTTTTCTCTCTCGTGATTTGGAACTTACCGCATTTAAAAGCGTTCCTTCTGAAGTTGCTGAGCTTGCCTCTATGAGCATGGAGCTTATCAGTATGGATTACTGGGATGTGTTTTTTACAGATGAAGAAGAATTAAAAAGAGCCAAAAGAGAACAACTGGAAAAAGTATTAGGTACCCTTCCCTGGATTGCTACCATTGATAAATTTCAACACTGGGTTTATGAAAACCCGGAACATAGTATGGCTGAAAGAAGTAAAAAATGGGATGAAATTTACAGCGAATTTAATTCCAGTATAGTTGATTGGAGCGGAATGGAAGAGGTAAAAGCAAATATTTGGCAAAAACAACTTCATTTATTTGAAGTGCCGTTTTATTACATAGAATATGGTTTTGCTCAATTAGGTGCAATTGCTGTTTGGAGAAACTTTAAGATAAATCAGCAAAAGGCCTTGGAACAATATTCTGCAGCTTTAACACTAGGTTATACTAAACCAATTGGGGAAATTTATGAAACAGCAGGTATAAAATTTGATTTTTCTGATGAGTATGTTAAGGAATTGGCCGACTTTGTAAGAAAAGAATTATCTGAGTTGTAATTTTTTTGGTGTTTTACTTGCTTTTTTATTTTGAAAATGCTATTTTTCCCTATTTCCAAATTATGTATTGTTATGAAAATTAAATCTTTAGTTATACTTACTTTAAGTATTATTACTTTAATGAGTTTTGTTGAGGTAGCTTTTGCTCAAGAAAATCTTAAAGAAAAAGAATTTTCAAACGGAAAGCTTTTCAGACAATCAAAAAGATTTGCAAATGCAGGCGAGTATGATGTTGCAAGAAGAAACCTGCTTATTCTGGTGGAAAGAGAACCAAATAAGTTTATTTATAATTATGAATTAGGCTTAAATTATTACTACACCTTCCATAGCAAGGAAGAAGCTATTCCATATTTTGAAAATGCAGTAAAAAATTCACCTAAGGATACAATTGGAGAGCTTTTTTTCTATTTAGGAGATTTATATCAACATACTGGAGAATTAGCTAAAGCAATTGATGCTTATTCTATAATGAAACGATTTGTTAAGGATAATAAGGCAGGAAGAGAATTATATACAGATGTAAACCTTCGTATTGCCCAGTGTTATGGTGGAAAAGCATTTGCAATAGCAGTGGATAAAAAAGTAAAAGTGGAAAATATGGGAAGTAATATAAATTCCAGATTTTCAGAATATTCCCCTGTTATTAATATTCAAGAGGATATTATAATGTTTACATCCAGACGAAGCACTACACTAGGTGGTAAAAAAGATTACAGAGACGATGATTTTTTTGAAGATATGTACATTTCAAGAAAAGGAGAAAGCGGATTTTTATTGGCTGAAAAGTTCCTTGTTTCTGATAAGTATATTGGTTTGATTCCTAATTCTCCTAAGCATGATGCAGTTGTAGGTTTTTCAAGTGACGAAAAAAAATTACTCACATTTAGAGATAATAGCTTGTGGATTTCTTATCTTACTGAAGAAGGAAACTGGCAAGGTCCTGAGAAGCTCAATGAGAATATCAATGATAAAAAGTCGTATCAACCACATGCTGCTGTTAGTCCTGATGGAAAAACAATGTATTTTTCTAGTGATAGAAAAAATGGGGCCGGAGGTTTAGATATATATAAATCTTCCCTTCAAACTGACGGGTCTTGGGGTGAAATTGAAAATCTTGGTTTAGAATTAAATACAAAGTTTGATGAGGATAGCCCATATATTTCCGAAGATGGAAAAACCTTGTATTTTTCTTCCAAAGGACATAATACAATTGGAGGTTATGATATTTTTTATTCTAAATTTTTAGATGGAAAATGGAGCCAGCCGGTTAATTTAGGAAGACCAGTTAATTCTATGGCTGATGATATTTATTATACTCCTATAAAAGATGGAAAACAAGCTTATTTCTCCTCATCAAGGCCAGAAGGGCTTGGTAATATGGATATTTACAGGCTTACTTATTTATCAGAACCAGAATTTAAAGAATGTATAGTTATTAATGATATTACAAATGATTCTCCTGAATTAACAAGATTTATTACATTCAGCAATCCTGATACAATAATAAAAGGGCAACAAGTGGTATTTGATGCATCAAAAAGCAGGGTAAATGATTCTGAAATAGGTAATGTTTATTGGTTATTTGATAACGGAGAAACAGCTGAACAATTAAAAACATCTCATACTTTTGATACTTTAGGTCTTTTTGAAGTTAAAATGGAACTGGAAGCATTTCATAAAACCAAACTTACCACGAACAATTATTGCGTAAGTAAATTCATAAATGTAATTGAAAAAGTTGCTGAACCTTTAATTGCAGATGCAAATCAAGCTACACAAACAGATAAAGAGAAGGTAGCTGCAAATGAATCTGATTATGGTTTTGAAAAAATATATTATGACTTTAATAATCTTTCAATAAGAAATGATGCTAAAATAGCTCTAGACAAGAATATAAGTATTTTGAAAGCCAATCCTGAAATCAAAATTCAAATCATTGCCCATACAGATTCTAAAGGGTCAGCAAAATACAATCTTCGCTTATCACAAAAAAGAGCAAATTCAGCTGCTCAATATCTTGTAAAAAATGGGATAAGTGCTAAAAGAATACAAGCAGTTGTTGGAAGTGGAGAAGCCCTATTAGTTAATAAATGTACCGAGGATATTGAATGCTCTGACCAGGAGCATGAACTCAACAGAAGAGCTGAATTTATTGTTGTTGGAAACTAACAAGATTTTTCTTTACTGCTTATTCTTAATAATGTTTTTATTCAAAGACTTTGGTACTATTAATTTGCTACAAATATAAAGTAGCATTTAATAAAAATCAATATTTATATATCCTGTCATAAATGCGTTTGTTTTTCCTTCTTTTCATTTCTTTGATAATTTCTTTAAAAGTTTTTAGCAATAATGATAGTCTATTAAATCTCGCCCAAACTTCAGAATCAGATTCTGTAAAAATCTTAGCTTTTCTTCATTTGTCTTATAGCTTAAGAGCTGAATCACAAGAATTAGCTTTTAAATACATTGATAAAGCAAAAAAAATTAGTGAAGATTCCTATACTCCAGGGCTTTGTCAAACATATAAAATGTATGGTAATTTTTATTATCTGGAGGGTGACTATACTAAAGCAAAAGAGTTTTATTTAAAAGCAGTTGAATATTGTCAGCAATTTAATATTGATAAAGAGACCGCAGCTATTTATAACAATCTTGGTCTTATTTCTTTTAATCGATCTGATTATGATAAAGCAATAGAATATTATATTCATTCAATGAAAATAAAAGAAGAAATAGCTGATAATGCTGGTCTTGCTTATACCTATACAAATATTGGAGTTACCTATCATAATCTCAAAAATTATGAAAAGGCGCTGTACTATCATAATAAAGCAATGAAATTTGCTACAGAAACAGACAATAAAAAAGGGGTTTCAGCTTCCATTCATAATTTGGCAAGAGCTTATAAAGCTTTAGGGAGAGAAGAAGAAGCTCTTACTTATTACCTAAAAGCAGCAAAAAGCAATGAAGACTTAAATAACCATGCTGACCTATTGTATCATTATATAAGCATAGGAAATATATACACTCAAAGAAAGGACTACGCCTTAGCAATGAGTTATTTCGATAAAAGTTTAAATCTTGCTTTAGAGCTGAATGATAAAAATGGGATCTCTTATTCTTATTTGAATATTGGAATTTGTCAATCAGCAAAGCAAGAGTATGATAAAGCATTAAAAAGTTTTTTCAAATCAGTTGATATTGCACAAGAAGTTGGCCTTGGGCATCATCTTTCAGATGCTTATAAAGATATTTCGGAGATATATTATTTGAAAAAAGATTATAAAAGGTCTGCTGATTACATGAAGCATTATATGCAACTGCGGGATTCCCTTATTAATGAAGAAAATAATAAGCAGATTAATGAGATGCAGGGCAGGTATGAAAATGAAAAAAAAGAAAAGGAAATTGAATTACTAAAAAAGGATAAGGCTATTCAGGAACTTGATTTGGAAACACAACAAAATAATTTGAACAAGCAAAGAATAATAATTTTCGCCTCTATTGGCGGATTAGTTCTCTTGCTAGCGCTTAGTTTTTTATTGTTTAACAGAAATCAGATAAGAAAAAGAGCAAACTCTATGCTTACACTGCAAAATGAAAGAATAGGTAATCAAAAAAACATCATTGAATTAAAAAATAAAGATATAACCGATAGCATTAATTATGCTAAAAACATTCAAAATGCTATTTTATCTGACGAGAACCAACTATCTGCTATTTTCCCTGAATCATTTGTAATCTTTAGGCCTAAGGACATAGTAAGTGGTGATTTTTACTGGTTTACTAAAAAAGACAATACTGCTTTTGTTACTGTAGCTGATTGTACAGGTCATGGAGTACCAGGTGCTTTTATGAGTATGATAGGTATTTCTCTTATTAATGAAATTGTAATTGAAAAAGGGATACAAAGCACTGGTGAGATTATTAATATGCTTAGAAAAGGCATAATTAACGCATTTAAAAGTGATGCTTCCGGAGAGAAAAAAGATGGAATGGATATTTCCTTTTGCAAAATTAATTACCTTGAAAACAATCAAGTACAGTTACAGTATACTGGAGCCTATAATCCTTTATGGGTATTAAAAAAAGATGAACCTGAAATTACCATTATAAAAGGGAATAAACAACCAGTTGGAAATTCAGGAACAGGGATTTTAGAAGATTTTACTTCCAATGACCTTATACTTCAAAAAGGCGATATGTTTTTTCTTTTTTCTGATGGCTATGCTGATCAATTTGGAGGCCCAAGAGGAAAAAAATATAAATACGATCAATTAAAAAAACTTCTGATCTCAACAAGGGACTCGAGTATGGAATCTCAAAAAGAGACATTAGAAAACTCCTTTGATAATTGGAAAAACTATACTTCTCCTGAAGGAGGAACTCAACTTTTTGAACAAATTGATGATGTTTGTATGATTGGGATAAAAGTCTGAACGAATATAAATACTCAATTCTTTATTATCTTAAACACGTTTTTGGATTCTGAACTTGTAACAACTACAAAGTATAAACCAGAATTAATTAAGCTAAGATCAACAGAAGTTGAGCTAAGGGCAGGAGCAATCCTCTCATTGTAAATGAGTTCTCCTGTATAACTATAAATAGTTACTGTTTTATCTGATTTGCTTTCCTGAAAATTCAACTGTAACTTATCATTTACAGGATTCGGAGAAATCTTTACCAAATCATTTTTTAGTCCTTTAAAATTTACCACAGAGTTTGGCAAGTCTGAAGTGTGTCTTTTAAAGAATTCCCATATTTCTATGCTGGCTTTTATG
>JALYPI010000157.1 GCA_030856445.1 Bacteroidota bacterium | reverse complement strand
GTTCAGAGGCCCTAAAAAACATTTCAAATACTTTTTTCTGATATAATCTAGAAATACCTGTCCCATTATCCTCTATTTTTATGCAGGCTTTGTTTTTTAATATTTTAATGTCTACACGAACATAATTGTAATCTTTACCTGGATCCTGATATTTGATTGCATTAGAAATTATGTTACTTAAAATTATATTTAGCCTGTTTTTATCAGAATAAAATTTTTGATCATCCTGAATGTTTATTTTAAAGTCTATATTTTTATATCCTTCCATGAACTCCAGTTTATCTTTTATATCCGAGAGTAAACTTTCCATGTTTACTTCATTTTTTAAAACTTCCAACCTTGAATTCCGTGAATAGTTAACTATGTCCTGAATAAAAGAATCCAATCTTAAAACACTGTTTCTCATTCTTATAAGAAAATCTTTAATTAATTCGGGATTTGATTCCGCCATTGAAATGTTAATTAAGCCTAATACTGAGGTAAGTGGAGCTCTTAAGTCATGAGAGGTACTATAAACAAACCTATCTAATTCTTCATTTGCTTTTTGCAGATTAATATTATTTTCTTCTAATTGCTGTTGCCAGTTTTTAATATCTGTAATGTCATTTATCATTCCTACAAAATGGGTGGCCTTTTTGTATTTATTAAAAACAGGTGCTAAAACCATTAAATTCCAGAAAGAAGTACCATCTTTACAATAACTTAACAACTCTCCCCTAAATTTTCTTTCATACTCAATTGCATCTTGCATCTCCTTAATTATTTTTCTTCTTGTTCTTGAACCGTTTAAAAGAAAAATACTCTTGCCAATTACTTCTTCCTCGCTGTATCCAGTGATTCTGCAAAATTCTGGATTTACATAAATAATAGGGTTGTTTGGTTTAGTATTGTCAGTAATTATCACACCTTCTGCTACGCTTTCAAAGGCTCTTTCGTGTATGTGCAGCATTTGTTGATATTGGCTGCGTTCTGTCACATCCAAGCCCATTCCAATAATATATTTTTGATTTTCTATTTCTGCCAGTACTCCAGTAAAATAATATAAAGTTTCTTTTCCTGACTTTGAAACAATGGTTGCTTCCGTTTCGGATTTGCCATTTTCTATTGCCTGCCGAATTTTTTCTTTAATAACTTGATCGTCATTGCCCTTGAACAGATCTCCTAGTGTAATTGTTTTTATTTGTTCATCTTTATATCCTGTTACTTTTCTTAAGTTTTCATTCCACAAAACAAGTTTGAGTTTTTCATTCTCAATTTTAATTACATATATTATCTCTGGGATACTGTTTATAATTGAATCGGTAAAATATTTTTCTCTTTTAATGCTATTTTCTGCTTCTTTTTGAGATGAAATATCTACATAAATCCCATAAAAACCCATTAATTCCTTATTATTTATTATAGGGTATATTACCATTAAAATTTCAAAGAAGGATCCGTTTTTTCTTTTCACTTGAGTTTCCATTTGAAGGAGATCCAGCTTCTTCCCGGCTTGGAATTTTTCAATGAATTTTTCTTTCTTTTCCTTTGGAAATATAAAATCTTCTATATGCTTGTTTTCAATTTCTTCGAAATTAAACTGGAATAGGCCTTCAAAAGCTTTATTCACCTTTTTAACTTTTGCCATTTTATCAAATAAAACTATTCCAAAAGGTGAGGCGTTAAATAGTTCTTTAAATAGTAAGTTTTGCCGGTTTACTAGTTCTTCTGTTTTTCTTTTTTCTGAAACATCAGTAACTATTTTCATGTAAGCTTTGGTGCCCTGATAATTAAATTCAGTGATAAGAAATTCAACATGAATTATTTCCCCATTTTTTTTTCTGTTTTTTATATGAAGTTCTAAATCTTTTCCTTCTTTTAGGTCTTTTAGTGATTGAAGTAATTTTTTGTAATCTTCACCTGGAATTAAATCAGCTAATTCTAACTCAAGTAATTCTTCCTTTTCATAACCAAAAGTGTTAATTGTTGTTGAATTTACTTCAAGAAGCTTTAAGGAATCTTTTTCAAAAATCATCAATGCCAATGGATTTTTTTCAAAAATCAAGCGATATCTTTTTTCTGATTCTATAGTTTTTTCTGCCTCTTCATGAAACTCAGTTATATCTATTAATGTCCCGTTCCAAGTAATAATATCACCTTTTTTTGTTGGAACTGCATTTCCTCTAATCCATCTGAATTTATTTGCTTTTCGCCTTTTTACCCTGTATACAAAAAACCAGGGTTCAAGTGTTTGAGCTGATTTATCAATGCTGTTCATTAAACCGTTATAATCATCCGGATGCACCTGCCTGAAGATTTTTTCAGTATCTTTATAAATCTCATCTAATTCCAGATTAAACAACATTTTTATTTTTTGTGTAAAATAAGTAAAATGATATTCTCCATGGGAATCTCTCATAAACTGAAAAATTACTCCAGGGAATGAATCACTTACTTCATCAAGTATTTCTCTGTGCCTATTCTGATGTTTATTAAGATTTTCACTTTCAATAATAATAACAGAAATTTCAACTACTATTTTCAATAGTTTGAGTTCATCTAAAGTAAGGTTCCTTTCTTTTTTACAAAAGATGTTTAAAATTCCTAAAAAAGTATTTTCAGCACCGGTTAAAGAATAACATTTGCAAGGCTGTAAATGGAAATTTTCAGAATTTGATTTCATCAAACTAAAAAATTCCTCTACAATATCTTCATTTACATTTTTCTGGTGTAATGATAATTCCAGTGCTTTATCTTTTATTATATTCAAAAAGGGCTTAGGAAATTCTTCAGAAGATTTTTGAATAAAATTTCCATTTTCTGCTATTATTATTGTACATAATAAGTCAGGCAAGTTTTCTTCAATAATGTTGATTATATAATTAAGAGTGGTATCAAAAGAAATATCCTTTTGTGAAACAGAAAATAATTTTTTTTCAAGTTCAAAGATTTTTTCAAGAGCGGTTTTAGTTCCTTTTAGAGGAGTGTAATTCCATAAAACCAGTATGTTTTGTACAATATCTTCATTTAAAAGAGGAATAAAATTCAAATCTATTGTATATTCTTTTTTTATCCCATCCAAGCTAATATTATACTGTTTTTGATCAAGAAGCCTGTTTTGCTTTTGAGTAATAACTTCAGACAGAACAGACTTTATTTCATTCAGTAATCCTTGGTTTTCTTTGGGAATAATTTCACTTATACTTTCAATAAAAATCTCTCCTGTTTTAAAATCAGGAATTTTATTTGTTTGGGTGCTATTAATGGAAATGATTTTATAATCAGAGGAATTTAGCAAGAGCATTCCCGGTGTACATTCAAAAACAGCATTTAATTTACTGTTAGCATGATTTTCCGGTTTTTGGAACATTTTATATCTTGTAATATAATTTATTATAGCTTGATTTTTTTCATAGTAAAAATCATTACTAAATATCAGCTAATGCTTCAACAGTAAGAGGCTTGTTTAAATACCTGTAAACAAATTGGTTGCCTATTGCTTTATGGTAGTCGTTTTTATCAAAACTAGATGAAAGCATAATAATCTTACATTTGCTTTTTACTACATCAGGTAGCTTATTGTATTCTTCAAGAAAGTCAAAACCACTCATTATGGGCATCCGGATATCAAGAAAAATCACATCAGGTAATTCTTCTCTGTACCTGCTTTTTGTTTTTAAATATTCCAGCGCATTTTCTGCAGATTGCATAACAAGTACTTCTTCAGCGAATTCTTTGCGAACAATCCAGCTATTGACAAAGTTGCTGTCAGCATCATCATCAACCAGCAAGGCTTTTTTATATTTCATTTTTATAATTTAGGATTAAAAACTTTATCTTGAAAAATTCAATAATCATTCCGTAAATCCACAAAAAAGGTCGAGTATTTAAAAAAATGGTTTTGTATTTAATAGCAAGGAATATATTTTTTAAATTAATTTTAGTTTGAAGTAATTTAAATCAAAAATGGCTTTTTTTTCTTCCACATTTTGAGGAGATAATTCTACACTTGCTGCAAAAAATCAACATTTATTAGCTAAAAAAAGGTGTTTTTATTGGACAAATAAATTGTGAAAATTTTTTGTTTTCACTGTTGCATGGGAAAAAAGATTAGAAATTCCTCATTCCTCATTGCTTAAATCAGGGCTGACGCATTAAAATCCTAAAATAGTTTTTAAATACTCTTCATCCCATCCTGCATTAAGCCTTTTAGTCATAACAGACCCTTTAATTGTTTTATCATTTTTAAC
>JALYPI010000156.1 GCA_030856445.1 Bacteroidota bacterium | reverse complement strand
GTTCAGAGTGTATATGTCGGCAGATGGAAAACCAGCTCCTTACTCTGTTGATAACGTTCCTTATAAATCAAAGCACCATTTACCGGTTTCAATAAAAGGAGTTGAAAATAACGATTTTGCTATGATTATGGGTTATCCTGGCCGTACGGACAGATACCTTACTTCTTATGGTGTTAAACTTGCCATTGAAAAGGATCAGCCTGCAAGAGTGAAAATAAGAGAAAAAAGACTTTCATTAATGAAAGAAGAAATGGATAAAAGTGATGAAGTTAGAATTCAATATGCTTCTACTTATGCTCAGGTAAGTAACTATTACAAGTATTTTAAAGGACAGACAAGAGGGTTAAAAAGACTTTCAGTATATGATAAAAAAAGAGACTTGGAAGATGAGTTTGTAGCTTGGATTGGTGCTGAGGAATCTCGTAAGGATCTATATTCCCAGGCTATTCCTGATATAGCGGCAGCCTATGCTATGCTTGAGGATTATAAATTATCCCAGGTTTATTTGCAAGAAGCTATTTTTGGATGCGAAATTATTGCTTTTACAGCCAACTTCATGGCCCTTTCAGGTCATTTGTCAAACAAGGAAGCAAAAGAGGAAGAAACGCAGGCAATAATCGCTCAACTAAGAGAAGTTGCAAAAGATCACTTTAAAAATTATAATGTCCCAACAGATAAGAAAGTTACTGCTGCTATGTTTGCTTATTTCAGCTCAGATATAGCTAAAGATCTTCAACCGGATATTTTCAATACTATCGAAAGTAAATATAAAGGTGATTTTAAAAAATATGCTGAGGATTTGTTTTCAAAATCAATTTTTGCCGATCAGGAAAAGTTAAATAAATTTTTAGACAAGCCATCTGCTAAAATCATTGATAAAGATCCTGCAATGATTGCACTGAAATCTGTATTTACTAATTATCAGACAAAAGTGCAGCCTGTAATTATGCAATCCAATGAAAAACTTGAGAAAGGAAACAGATTGCTAGTTGATGGTTTAAGAAATATGAAAACAGATAAGAAATTTTATCCAAATGCAAATTTCACTATGCGTTTAACTTATGGTAAAGTAGGAAATTATTTCCCTCAGGATGCCATGTTCTATAAGCATTATACAACTGCTGATGGTATAATTGAAAAAGAAGATCCAAAAGATGACGAATTTATTGTTCCTGCCAAATTAAAGGACTTAATTTTAAGAAAAGATTTTGGAAGATATGCTGATAAAAACGGAGATCTTGTAGTAGGATTTATTTCTGATAATGATATCACAGGTGGTAATTCTGGAAGCCCTGTTATTAACGGTGATGGTCATTTAATTGGCTGTGCTTTTGATGGGAATTGGGAAGCAATGAGCGGTGATATCGCCTTTGAAACAGAACTTCAAAGAACAATTTCAGTGGATGCACGTTATATTTTGTTCATAGTGGACAAATTTGCCGGTGCAACCAATTTAATTGAAGAAATGACTATTATTGAATAGTAATTGATGATCAAACTAACAACATTACCTTTTAACTCGGTAGTTTGTTGGAGTATCAGGTAAAACCTGAATAAAATTCAAAAGTACTATGTACAGGTTTAAGATTTTTTTCTTCCCTTTACATAGTACTTTTTATATAGTGCAATTTTAAAAATGAGAGAAGCAAACGGATCTACAAAAGCTTTTGAGGATAAATCAGGTATAATGCTGCCTTTGATGGAAGAATTCTATACCATCCAAGGGGAAGGATACAATACTGGTAAGGCAGCTTATTTTATCAGGCTTGGTGGATGTGACGTTGGTTGCCATTGGTGCGATGTAAAGGAAAGCTGGGATGCCGGTCTTCATCCTTTAACGCATTCAGATTTAATTGTTGAACAGGCCTTAAAATATCCAGGCAAAGCAGTTGTGGTAACAGGAGGAGAACCTTCCTTGTATCAGCTTGATTACCTTACTTTAAAATTAAAGCAAAACGGGATATCCACTTTTGTGGAAACCTCTGGTGCTTATCCCTTAACTGGTAAATGGGATTGGATCTGTTTATCACCTAAGAAGACCATGCATCCTTTGGCCGAAATTCTACCATTGGCTGATGAACTTAAAATGATAATTTATAATCAGAACGATTTTAAATGGGCCGAAGAAAATGCAAAAAAGGTTTCTGAAAAATGCAAATTATACCTGCAACCTGAATGGAGTCGCTCTTCTCAAATATCTCCTCAAATTATAGATTATGTAAAAAACAATCCTAAATGGAATATTTCTTTACAGACTCATAAATTTATGAATATACCGTGATTTGATAAATTTTTCACTCTCATTTCATGCCAAATGAGGAAACTATGGAAATTGGAAGTATTATTTCTGATTCATTTCCATCCAAAAAAGGATTTTCTTCCCTCTTACATCACCATCATGATCATAAACATAAACTACTGGAGCAATATGAGTGATATTTTTCGAAAGCTTAAAATCAGATTCATTTAACATCCAGTTCTCGCGACATAAAACCTGAACTATATCTTTAGGAGATACATGGATTTCCTGCATTTCTTCTATTTTTAATTCTGGCTGTTCCGGATCAGGCACCAGTAACATGTATTTCTGAATCAGTAAATCTTTTGCTTGTCCTGCTGATATTTTATTACCATCAGTATCTGTGTAATTTATATTCGAATTTCCGGTAGAATTAATAATAAAAGCAGCAAAGCTTGTATCTAAAGCTTCTTTATCACCAAGGCTGTAACCTTGTAATGGGTTATTAATATCGGTATAAGCTAAAATTTGTTTGTTTTCCCAGGAATAGTCAACCTCATTCTTGGTATTCTTGCAGCCTATAATTAAAAAAGGCAGTAGTAGTATTAGAAAAATAGTTTTCATAAAAAATATTAATTATTGTAAAAATACTCCGTCATGCTCTTTCCCATTTCCTTTAAATTCAACTCTTATCTGCTCTTGCAGGGTTGTGGCTAGGGTAAGGCCAACATAGTCAGCCCTTACAGGGAAAATCCTGTGGCTTCTGTCAACTAAAACAACAGTTTTTAAATGTTTAACCGGAAAATTTAAAAAATGTTTTACTCCATAAATTAGAGTTTTCCCTGAGTCAAGGACATCATCCACTACTATTAGCACTTTATTCTCTACATCTTCACTCTTTAATTCGGTTATTACAGGTTCTGTTAAAGGAGCTGTTTTGTTAAGGGCAATTTTAACTGTCCTTACCTTTATTGGAGATATTTCACCAAGTACACTGGCAATACGTTGGGCAAGTATGAAACCATTATCCACAATGCCTGATAGTATTATTTCTTCCTCTTTGTAATAATGCTCATATATCTGCCAGGCAATTCTGTTAATCTTCTGGTTAATTTTATGTTCATCAAGAATAAGTGTCCGGGTTTCTGGCATGGTCTTAAAAATTTTTCAAATTTAATCAAAATCAATGATTCTTAGAGTTATCCCTTTTCCTTTTAAAAATAAAAAACAATTCCCTTCCAGCCCTTGGGGTAATTGAATTGCATGCTATTTCCAGTTTTAAAACTTCGAATTTCGATTTAAATAATTTTTCATATTCTTCCTTACTTCCTCCAAAAGGAGGCTTTTCAGAATTTAAAGGGTCATTAAATAGCAAGCCTGCAATTTTTCCTTGTGAAGATAATAATTCCCAGGTTTTTTCTACATAATTCTTTCTTAATTCTGGATTAATAGCGCAGAAAAAAGTTTGTTCAACAATTAAATCATAAGTGTTTTTATGCTCAAAAAAATCCTGGCAAATGAGTTGTTCTTTTGGAAAATCACTTACCCTTTTGTTGAAATTTTCTAACGCAAGGGTTGAAAAATCAAGCAGGAAAACGTTTTTAAATCCATTATGAAATAAATATTCTGCTTCATAAGCGTTTCCACTACCGGGAATTAAAATACGAAGGGATTTATCTTTTAACTGGTCAAAATAATTTTTTAAAGGAGTTGATACTTCTCCAATATCCCATCCAGTATCAAAACTTTTATATCTGCTATTCCAGAAATCCCTATTTAATTCCATTAATTTCTAAGAGTGAGTAAAACCACATTCTCTACATGGTGAGTATGAGGGAACATATCTACAGGCTGAATTTTCTCAACTTTATATTTTTCATCCAAAAGGGCTATATCTCTTGCTTGTGTAGCAGGATTACAACTTACATAAACAATTCGCTTTGCACCAATCTCTAAAAGTTTTTCAACCACACTAAGGTGCATTCCAGCTCTTGGAGGATCAGTAATTATTACATCTGGATTGCCGTTTTCTTGGATAAAATCATCGTTTAAAACATCTTTCATATCACCTGAAAAGAATACTGTGTTTTTGATGTTATTTATTTGCGAATTTTCTTTTGCATCCTCAATGGCTTCGGGCACATATTCTACTCCAATAACCTTTTTTGCATTGGAAGCCACAAAATTTGCAATGGTCCCTGTGCCGGTATAAAGATCATATACAATATGACCCTTTTCAATGGCAGCAAATTCCCTTGCTATTTTGTAAAGGTTGAACGCTTGTTTTGAATTGGTTTGATAAAATGATTTTGCACTGATTTTAAACTTCAGTTCTTCCATTTTTTCATAAATAAATCCTTCTCCTTTATGGGTTATTATTTCAAGATCATGTATTGTATCATTTCCTTTGGGATTAATTACATAAAGCAATGAAGTTATGTTATCAAAAGTAGCTGCAAGATGATCCATCAGTGCATTTCTTTTTTCCACATCATCATGAAAAAATGAAACCAACACCATAAGTTCTCCTGTTGTACTTGTACGAATAATAAGATTTCTTAATAAGCCTTCTTTTTTTCGGATATCAAAGAATTGATAATTATTTTCAGTGGCATATTTTTTTACTTCATCACGAATTTCATTGGAAGAAGAAGCCTGTAAATAGCATTTATCAATGTCAATTATCTTGTCAAACATTTTAGGGATATGAAACCCTAAAGCATCTTTTTTTAAATCTGCTCCGGTTTTCATTTCTTCAACTGTGATCCATCTTTTATTGGAAAAAGTAAATTCCAGTTTATTGCGGTAAAATAAAGTTTCCTCAGAAGCTATAATTGGCATTATTGCAGGTAACTCAACTCTTCCAAGCCTTTCCAGATTATCATACACCTGTTTTTGTTTGTAAAAGAGCTGCTCTTTATAATCCATGTTTTGCCATTTACAACCACCGCAAACCCCAAAGTGAGAGCATACCGGCTCTATTCTTTTTTCTGACAGATGATGGAATTTAATTGCCCTGGCTTCTCTGTAACTGCTTTTTTTACGTGTAATTTGCAAATCAACAATATCTCCTGGAACAGCATTTTCTACAAAAATCACTAAATCATCAACTTTTGCCACTGTTTTGCCTTCGCTTCCGGCATCAATTATGGTGATATTTTCTAATATTTGTACTTTTTTATCTCTTTTTCTTCTCATAATGGAGGCAAATTTAACTTATTTCTTTGCATTAGTTTTAAAACAGTATCTTTTGTTGTTTATTTCTTAATTTTGAAAAGTTAAATTTAAACAGTAAATTTTCTTTAGAATTAATTAAGAGAGCCATTAATAATGATGAGTAAAAATTTAAAACATTTATTTTTTCCAATACTGATGCTTTTGGCCCCTTCTGCCTTTTCGCAGGATAGTCATAAGTCATTACTATGGGAAATAAGTGGTAATGGTTTAAGTGAACCTTCCTATTTATATGGGACAATGCATACAGCAGATAAAAGGGTTTTTAATTTTAAAAGAGGCGTAATTGAAGCCTTTAATAATGCTCAAGCCTTTGCCATGGAACTTGATTTTGAAAAGAGCATAAAATTTAATTTGATTGAAAAACTTATTATGGATTCAGGATATACCATTCAAAGTCTTTTGTCAGAAGAAGAATATGCAAAAGTAAGTGCATTTTTTCGTGACTCCCTAAAGCAGAATGTAATGATGTATAATAAGATGCAACCAATGTTTTTAGCAAGCATGGTTTCTCAGCGAAATTTGAAAAAAGATATGGGTGAACCCCTTGATCTTTATTTTAACTCACTCGCTAAGGAGCAAAACAAACAGATTTATGGACTTGAAACAATGGAGGAGCAGATCAATGCTTTTAGCTCCATTTCTTACAAGGAACAAGCAGAGGCTCTTTTAGATGCAGTAGAAAACAGTGAACAGGGAAAAAATGAAATGGAACAAATGCTGGAAGACTATATTTCCGGAGATCTTGATAAATTATTGAATATGACAAAAGATAAAGAAATGTCAGAGGATTTTATTGAAATTTTCCTAACTAAAAGAAATAGGATTATGGCAGAAAGAGCTGAGGTAATTATGAAAGAAAAATCCGTTTTTATTGCTGTTGGTGCTGCCCATCTTGCAGGTGAGCAAGGATTAATAAGTTTATTTCAAAATAAAGGATATAGAGTTTGGCCAAGATAAAGAGGGTTTAAAATACAACATTTAAGAATTAGTAATATAAAAAGTAAATTTTATGAGTAAGGAGACAATGTTAAAGCAAAAAATTAGTAGTAAGGAAGCCATAGAAATTGAAGAAAAGCATGGTGCACACAATTATCATCCTTTACCTGTTGTGCTGGAAAGGGGTGAAGGTGTTTTTGTATGGGATGTTGA
>JALYPI010000155.1 GCA_030856445.1 Bacteroidota bacterium | reverse complement strand
GGTATGGCCCCTTTAAGATCTCACCTGTTCCATCTTTTCCATACAGAGAAATGTACTGATAGAAATATTTCATATTGGTATGGAGGTCGTTCTTCAAGAGAGGTTTTTTATACAGAGCATTTCAGAGCAATTGAAAAAGATTTTCCTAATTTTAAATATAATATAGCACTGTCTGAACCCCTCCCAGAGGATAATTGGACTGGATATGTAGGATTTATTCACCTTGTGCTTTTAGATAATTATTTGAAAAATCATTCCGAACCAGAAGAAATTGAATATTACCTTTGCGGTCCTCCTATGATGAATGCTGCAGTATTTAAAATGCTTGATGACTTAGGTGTTCCACCAGAAAATATTGCTTTTGACGATTTTGGTGGATAGTAAATTCACCTAACTATTGGTTTATTTTAATTTGGATACTAAATCCTGAATTCTTAAAGTTAGAATTCAGGATTTAGTTTTTATTAACTGTCAATTCAACATGTACTTTAAACTCCAAAAAACTCTCATATTAATAAAAGTGAAAATCCTAAGTTTTCTTTTTTTAATAGTGCTGATGAATTCCTGCATTGATTCTAAAGAAATTAAGCAAACTATCCAAGGAGAGGCGCAGGGAACAACTTATAGTGTTTCTTACTATTCAAAGGAAAATTACATTTCCAAAGCAGAAATCGATTCCATTCTTAATGATTTTGATCTCTCGCTTTCTACCTATATTCCTAATTCTATTGTTTCAGCATTAAACAGAAATGATACTGCCGTAATAATTGATGGATATTTTAAAACAGTTTTTGAAAGATCAATGGAAATTTCCGTTTTAACTGATGGCTTTTTTGATTTTACTATAGCGCCTATAGTAAATGCATGGGGCTTTGGATTTACAGAAAAAAGCAATGTTGATAGTCTTACCATTGCAGGATTATTGAAAAACATAGGTTATAAAAAGGTAAAACTGATAAATAATCAGGTTATTAAAGAGAATAAGAATATCATGTTTGATTTTAATGCCATTGCCCAAGGGTATTCAGTTGATGTGGTGGCTGATTTTATTTCATCCAGAGGAATAGGTGATTTTATGGTTGAAATAGGAGGAGAAGTCAGGGCAGAGGGTAAAAAGCCAAATAATGAATCATGGAGAGTAGGAATTGACAAACCAATTGAGTCTTTATCGGAACGGCAACTCAATGCAGTGATTAAATTGGATAATAAATCACTTGCAACCTCTGGTAATTATCGAAAATTTTATGAACAGAACGGACAAAAATACTCTCATACTATAAATCCTCACACTGGTTTTCCAACAAAAAACACACTTTTAAGTGCAACAGTAATAGCGAAGGATTGTATGAGTGCTGATGCTTTTGCCACATTTTTTATGGTTATAGGACATGAAAAAAGCATTGAATTTTTAAAAAACAATAAACATCTATCCCTTGAGGTATATTTTATATATGAGGAGCAAGGCCAAATGAAAACTTATCTTTCCCCCGGAGTAATAGAATTACTTGAAGAATTAGGTTGATTTGGAGATTTGCATTGCTCCTCAGGTCGGGCTCCACAAATTCCACAACTTGCGCCTTCTTTTTGTAACATAGGGTTGTTACTGCTGCATGTTCCAGAGAATTTGCCGTCTTTTTTTACCAATATTTTAATTGCTATGCCTGCAAATGCTAGGGCAAGAAGTACTATGGCTATAATTATTAATTGCATTTGGAAATAAATTAATTGTACTATTAATATCAAAAATCCTATCTATATATAACGTAAATATAGGCAGAATATGTGTTCTGTTAAGTTTGATTTATTTATTGTTTATATAAACTTCCTTTTCCTGATATATCCTGTTTTGTTATTAGTGGATTACCAGTGTAATATACATTTCCTGAGCCTAAAATGGTAACACCTAATTCCTTTTGCGCATGAACATGTATATTACCTGTAGTATTGCTGTATATATAGGTGTATCCTGTAAACAGGTTTTCACAGTGCATAAAACAATTTCCTGTACTGTATATTTCACACACAGCTGCTTTGCCGGATAAGTTTATTCCTCCAGAACCATAAATCTGAGTGAATACATTGCCTGCATCAAGATCAAGATTTATATCTCCTACTCCTGAATTAACTACCCGGATTCTATTTACTTTCAAAGTATTTATGCTCTTAACATCTCCTGAGCCTGTATGTTGTAAATGTTTTAAATCAGGTACTGAAACAGTAACATTAATAGTAGGTTCATAACTGCGCATAAAATTACACCTGTTGTTATTGCTAATTATAAGTTGATTGTTTTCAATTTTGGTCTCAATCAAAGGAATAAGGTTTTGCCCGGCTTCAATTTTAATTGATCTCACAGTGTCGTGTTTAAGAAATAATATAATGTTGTTGTGAACCAAAATGGAATCAAAATGGGCAGTAACTCTTTCTTGTATGATTATTTCTCCTGTACTTTTAATACAATCCTTCCTGTTCTCTTTTTTACAGGAAAAAAGAAAATAGCAGGATGAAAGAAAAATTATATAAAATATCTTCATTTATTAAACTTATAACCCAAACCATATTCAAAATGATCAGCAATTCCAAAATGAGTTTTTAAAGACACATTTGCGATTAACCGGTTATTGAATTTGTAACGGATGCCTAATCGGTGGTAAAATATGCCTGATCGTACATCTATTCTGTTCAGGTATATTCCTTTGTTTATAAAAAGCGATAGATTATTGATTTTAACAGTATAAGCTAAGTTAACACCTGGCTGGATTATAGAAGTTTTCTTAGTTACTATTATATTATCATATACCAGTCGATCAATAATAGAAGTGTTATAACCTAAATCCAGACCTGCGCCAACTGAAGATTTATAACTAATGGATTTATCAATAAAAGTACGAAAAGTATAAACAGGGTATTTTTTTCCTTCTGCCTCTAGTGCTTTTATCCCAACAGTACCAATAATCCCATAGTCAAGTGATTTGCTGTGAGGTAACAATAAACCTTTTGTAGGTGTTTTGGTTGCATCACCAATCAGTAATGAAAGTCCTGAATTAACTGTGACTATATTAATACCAAGATTTGGCATTTTATAAGCTCCATTGGAAAAGTGGGTGAATGCAATTCCATTTTCCAGGCTCATTTTATTAGTAAGGCGGATTCTGTTTAAAAATAAAAAATTCACCGCCCCATTTAAATGAGAGCTAATGGCCAGGTTTTTATGATTGTTGAGTACATCAAAGGTAACTGGGAAATAACCTATTCCACTTCCAATCCTTAATCGGAAATTACAAAAATCGCTTTGATTTAGTTTGAAATTAATATAGGGGAAAATTGCATATACAGGACCTAATTGCTTTTTGTTTTCCAAACCTGCATATAAAAACGAAACTCCCAATTCAGGAAAATTATAAACCTGTTCCCACTGACTCTTCCCAAAAGTAGGCTTGCTAATAGAAAGTTCAACCATCATTGGGTGGCCTTTTACAAGATGGCTCATGTTATCGCGGTGTACCATTATAAATCCATAATGACCACGCAAATCTGCCCGGAAAACAT
>JALYPI010000289.1 GCA_030856445.1 Bacteroidota bacterium | reverse complement strand
GCTCACATTTATCATTCAGGCTTAAACATCAAAAAAGCAAATGCCTTTTTTGCTCATTTTAGGTGGCATGCAAACAATAAATCAATAGACACAAAAGATGTAAAATTAATACGATTAAAAGAAGGTCTTAAAATATTTAACCGATATTCTACTTATCATTTACCAGTAAATAATTTAGGTTTTCTAGTGTATAAGTTATGTGCGAATTTGTGCAAAATATATAGATTCGTGTCCAGGAAATTTAATATTTCAATTTATAAAAATCAATAAAATGAATTTTTTTAATATTTTTTTTTCCTTATTGAATTCTTCTGGCATTGCCTATGCCATTACTGGTCGCACAGAAAATTACCCTGAAATAATACACAGCGATATTGATATAATAATTTTAAATGAAGATGTTCATAATTTTTGGTCTTTTCTGAGGTCTTTAAAAGAATTAGATTGGATTCAGGTAATTTCTCATGAAAATTCAGGACATTATTGTGTGGTAACAATCGCAATTGGGAATAATCATTTTTTTTTAAAACCAGATTTCTGTTCTGACTATTTTCGCAATGGTTTACTTTTCTTAAAATCAAAACACTTATTAATAAATAGAATTTATGATCCAAGAGGTTTTTATTTGTTAGCTCCAAATCAAGAGTTTATTTATTATGTATTAAAAAAAATAGATAAAGGAGAAATCTCACATGAGCAATGGGATCATTTAAAAAATAATTGGTTCAAAGATCCCAATGGGTGTATAAATACAATAAGTTCTTTTTTTTCAACCGAAAATCAGAAATTGATTAAAGATTCATTTAATAACAATAACTTCAGAATATTTGAAGATAAAATTTTAGAATTAAAAAAAGATTTTAAGGGAAATCTTAAAATAAATTTATTTCATTTTTTTAAAAAGCTAAAAAACAGGTTTGAAAGAATTGTAAAACCAACGGGTTTAGTTGTAGCTTTTATGGGTCCTGATGGAGCTGGAAAAACCACTATTATTGAAGGTGTAAAATTAAATATTAGGGAAGTATTTAGACAAACTAAACAATTTCATCTTTTTCCTAAAGAATTAAAAGGAAACGTACCAACAACTAATCCACATTCTTTAAAAGCACGTGGTTATGTTGGTTCTTTAGCTAAATTAATTTACTTTGCCGGATTATATAATTTTGGATATTTTCTAAAAATTTTTCCTTTAAAGGTAAGAAGTACGCTAGTAATTTTTGATCGTTATTATCAAGATATCCTTGTAGATCCTAAACGTTATCGGCATGGTGCCGGAAAATTTTGGTTAAAATTAATGAGTTTTTTTGTTCCTAAACCTGATATATGGATTTTATTGGATGCCCCTGCGGACGTAATTCAACAGAGAAAATCTGAAGTGACTTTTGAAGAAACTTACCGACAAACAAAGGAATATCAAATTCTGTTTGGGGAATTAAAGAATGCTCATGTAGTTAATGCAAATCAAACCTCCGATTTGGTGATTTTTGATGCTGAAAAAATAATAATTGAATATTTGAAACAAAGAACAAGTAGTCGTTATAAAAATTATTAAATTGTGAGGTATATTTATTTCAACCCTATTAATAAGCAATATTTCTTTCCAAAAGATTTTAAGTCTTATTTGACATTTAAAAATTTTTATCAGCCTTATACTCTCGGAGGTAGTGTTATTTGGTTTTTATGGAAGAATTTCAGTTTAATTCGTAAGCTATGCCGTACAAATGAACCTGAAATTATATTTCCATTTGAAAGAATAAATAAATATTGTCCTAAGACTTCAATCTTAGCATTTAACAAAGGAACACCAGGTCCTGAGCAAAAAATCACTATTTTAGGAATAGATATAAAAACTCAAGAAGAATTTTTTATAAAATATGCAGAAAGTGCTATTGCTCGTGCTAATGTTCAAAATGAAGCCTATATATTACAACAACTTAGCCATCTCGATTTCGTTCCTAAACTTAAAGTTGTAATTGAGAATTCAGAGTATACATTAATTAAAACCAATGTACTGCATGGGAACCGGACTTCGCAGTATAATTTAGACAAAAAATTATTAAACGTATTATTAGAATTTACTACACTAAATGTTGTCTCTCAAAAAAAGTTCGAAACAGGTTTAAATACATGTTTCTCACATGGTGATTTTTGTCCATGGAATATAATGATAAATGATGGAAAAATAATAGTTTATGATTGGGAAATGGCGGGTAATTATCCCTTTGGATATGATCTTTTTACCTATATTTTTCAAATGGCATTTTTAATATCCCCTAAAAAAGGAATAGATTCACTTTTGCAACAAAATTTAAACTTAATACAGGAATATTTTAATTACTTGGAAATCTTAAAATGGAATCCTTATCTCTTGGCTTTTGCCCAGGTAAAGCTTCAGCTAGAAACAAAGAAAAATAATCTGAGATTAATGGAACAATATAATAGAATTCTTAAATATGCCAAGGAATTGTAAAGTACTATTATCTGTGTATGCCTGTAATCCTACAAAAGGATCTGAACCTGGAATAGGTTGGAATTGGGTAGTTGAAATTAGTAAACTTGGTTATTCAGTTTATGTTTTAACTAGAACTAAACACAGAAATGATATTAAGGATTATATTAAAAATAGACCAGAACTTAATTCAATTAATTTTATTTATCACGACCTATCAATAAACGTTTTAAAGTTAAAAGGATTTATTGGTGTGTATTTATATTATGAAATATGGCAACTGACAGCTTATCAAAAAGTTAAAGCAATCCATGAAAAAGAACAATTTTCTTTTGTACATCATATAACATTTGGTTCTTTTAGACAACCATCCTTTCTACACAAATTAAATATTCCTTTTTATTTCGGATCTGTTGGAGGTGGAGAATATGCACCGAAGAAATTATTGAACCAGCTCCCTTTAAAGTATAGAATAAAAGAAAAGATTAGATCATTTTCGAATGTGATATCCTTGAGTCGAAATAGCTTGAAAAACTGTTTAAGTTCATCTGACATTATTTTTTGTAAAACTGAAGAAACTCTAAATATATTACCAATTGAATATAGAAGTAAAGCAGTTTTACAGCATGATATCGGTCAAAATGTTGATTTTTCAATTTCAAATAAGATAAAACAATTAAGTAAAAAAAAACATATTAATATATTATATGCAGGGAGATTGATTTATTGGAAAGGAGCTCATTTAGCTATTGAAAGTTTTTATCACTTTAATAAAGCTTTTCCTGATTCTACTTTAACTTTAATAGGAGATGGAAGTTTTAGAAAAGAACTAATAAGATTAGTAATAAGTTTAGATATTGCTTCAAAAGTTACTTTTAAGGGTAATGTCAATCACTCTTTAGTTTCTGAGTTTTTTAAAGCTTCAGATATTTTCTTATTTCCTACATTGCATGATAGTAGTGGTACAGTTATATTAGAATCCCTTAATTTTGGTATTCCAACTGTATGTTTGAATACTGGTGGTCCATTGTTTTTATTAACAGCAGAATGTCCTACAATTGTAGAATGCCAAAATTTAAGTCAGGCAGAAGTAATAAACAATTTAAAGAATATTCTGATACGCTTAGCCAGTGATTCGGAATTTTATCAGAAGTCTTCTCAGTGGAGTTTTAATAGAATTAAGGAGCTGACTTGGTCAAAATCTGTAACTAATGCTTATAAATTAATTGAAGATAGTTTATTAAAAAGTAACCTTGAAACCTAAAATCCTTTTCATTCTTCACCTACCACCTCCAATCCATGGCGCAGCCATGGTAGGCAAATCAATACAGGAAAGTTCAAAGATTCTTGGCAGCTTTGATACCGATTTTATTAATCTTTCTACCTCAGGTAAATTAGATGAAATTGGTAAAGGAGGTTTTCGGAAAATTGTAATTTTTTTACGTTTGCAACAAAAAGTTATCAAAATCATAATTACAAAAAAATATGATTTATATTATATGACACTGACTTCTAGCGGTGCTGGCTTTTACAAAGATTTTTTAGTTCTTGTTATTTTTAAATTATTTAGAAAAAAAGTAATCTTTCATTTTCACAATAAAGGAGTTTCAAAAAATCAAGATAAAAAAATTCAAAACCTGTTATACAAATTTACATTCAGGAACACTAAAGCTATTTTGCTTTCTCAAAACTTATATCAGGATATTCAGAAATATGTAAAACCTGAAGATGTATTTATTTGTCCGAATGGAATTCCTGAGATTAAAACAATATCTGCAATCATAAAAAAAGATACTTCAAAAGTTTGCAAATTACTTTTTCTATCAAATATGATGGAAGAAAAAGGGGTTTATATATTATTGGAAGCTTGTAATATATTGAAAGTTAAAAATATAAATTTCGAATGTCATTTTATAGGTGCATGGTCCGATATAACTGAAATAGATTTTAAAACGAAAGTCGAACAATTAGATCTTTCAGAGTCAGTATTCTGTCATGGAAAAAAATATAATGAAGAAAAGGATGCATATTTTTTAAATTCAGATATTTTTGTATTCCCCACTTTTTACAGTTTGGAAACTTTTGGTTTAGTAAATCTAGAAGCAATGCAATATTCCTTACCTATAATCTCAACCCCTGAAGGAGGCATTCCAGATATTGTAATTGATGGAGAAACAGGTTTTTTAGTTCCTCAAAAAGATGCATTAGCTCTTGCTGATAAAATTGAGTTTTTAATTTCTAATCCGGAGCTAAGGAGAAAAATGGGCGCATCGGGCAGAAAACGATATGAGGAGCATTTTACCTTAGAAAAGTTTGAAAACCGTATGGTAGAAATATTAAAACAAGCTATAGAAGCATAAAATGGATAAGGGAAAAAGCAAATTTGAATATGCTGTGTTTAGTGGATTGTTAGATTCTATTAAAAACAATAACAAATGCTTAATTAATACCATTAACCAATACTCCTATTGCATAGCCGAAAAAGACCCGGAATTTAAAACCGCGCTTAAAAATTCAGATATCTTATTACCGGATGGGGTTGGAATAACTGCTGCGGTTAAATTTTTAAATGGTCAGAGGATAAAAAAAATTGCAGGAGCAGATATTCATCTGCATTTGCTTCAGGAATTAAATTCCAAAGCAGGCAGATGTTTTTATTTAGGTGCATCAGAAAACACATTGGCTAAAATAAAAGAAAGAATATCAAAGGAATTTCCGCTTATACAAGTTGAAACTTTTTCACCCCTCTATAAATCGGAATTTTCAGAGCAGGATAACCTGGAAATGTTAAATGCTGTGAATACTTTTAAACCGGATGTGCTTTTTATTGGCATGACAGCTCCCAAACAAGAAAAATGGGCTTATAAACATAAGGAGGTATTAGATGCCCATGTTATTTGTTCCATTGGTGCTGTATTCGATTTTTATGCAGGTACTGTTAAAAGACCCCATCCTTTTTGGATCAAGCTTAAATTGGAATGGTTTGTCCGTTTAGTTAAAGAGCCTAAAAGAATGTGGAGAAGGTATTTGTATTATGGACCTGTGTTTGTTTATTTGATTTTTAGGGTGAAGGTTGGGGGTCGGTAGTTGTTGCTTGTTGCTTGTTTCTTGTTTCTTGTTTCTTGTTTTTTGTTTCTTGTTTTTTGAAATTAATTAGAATAATCTTAAAACCTGAAACGCCAATATTAGCTAAGGATAATAATTTTAATTTGTGGCTTTTTGTATGGCTGTAATAATAGGCAGGACTTTTTTGTGATTTTTTAACAAATCCCTAGATTTACTGAAAAAAAAGACTTTTTATAATTCTAGAGTTAAAATAATACTTTGTAGAAGATTGAATGATCTCTAGCTTTGAAGAAAAAACGAGTAGAACTTTATTTGTTAAATGGAAGAATTAGCCGGGAAAATATATGAGATAATAAAAGATTATCAATGCGATTATCCTAATCGTAAATTTGAAATTTCAGTAGCTCATATTATAGAATGGGCTAATCAATTTGATGAAGATGCAGAATTTGTTTTATCTGAATTACTTCATATTCTTCCTGAAATCTATATTTCAAAAGAAAAGGCTAAATTCTTGCTCAAACAAAGGCTTTTGGAATATCAAGAATTTTACAAGTACAACTCCATGGAAGAATTCATAGCCAAAACAATTTTTATAGATGTTCAAAAAGAAGAAAAAAGCCAGAAAGAAATATTATTCTTGATTGATGAAATCTTAAAAACTGATTTTAAAATTGACTCTCAACAGTATACGTTGGAATTAAAAAAACACTTTATATACTTTGATGATATATTAGCAACAGGAGGGAACATTTTTAGAGATTTATCTTATTGGTTTAATGAGGAGGAAAAGGGGATTAAAAATATCGATAAAGTCTTAAAAAAAGAAATAACTATTTCTATAAGCTTATTTTGTTCTCATCAATTAGGATATGGTAATGTAATTTATCAATTTATGAAAACTTTTGATGATAAACTTCAGAAATTAATATTATTAGGATATGATTATAAAATTGAAAATCAGGTTAAATGGGAGAAACAGCGTCTAAACTGTACTTATCCCATTAAAAATCAACCAAAGGAAGTAGCTGAATACCTTTCTTCATTGAATGCTGAAAACATTTCTGTGCCGGCATTTAGGCCAGACAGATTACCTATAACCGAGACTTTTTTTTCTAATTCATCTAATAGAATTAAGTTTGAGAATATATTAGTTGAAAAAGGCTTAACTTTAATAAATAAAATTAAATCTGAAAGTCCGGACCCAAGAAAGCGTCCTTTAGGAGATACCGTAAAAAGCCATGGAACACTTGGAACCGGAACTTTATTTTTTACCTGGCGTAATATATCCAACACTTGTCCATTAGTATTTTGGTGGGATGTTGCCGGACACAATTGGATTCCACTTTTTTTCGTTAAGAACCGAGGTTCTAATTAATATTTTTCCTTAATTTGTAATAATGAACAATTCCGATAGAATTTATAAAGTCTCAGAAGTTGTTACTTTTAAAAGTACAAAAGCAGCATTTGGTGGTTTATCAAATATGGCCCCAGGATATTCTATCAGAGTTAATGATGTTATAATTCCTTCGGCCGAAGCACTTTACCAAGCTTGCAGATTTCCTTTGTTTCCCTCTATTCAGCAAGCAATCATTGAGCAAAATAGCCCTATAACCGCCAAGAGAGTAAGCAGAGAATATTTATCTAAAACCAGGCAAGATTGGGAAGAGGTAAAATATAAAATAATGTATTGGGTACTTCAGGTTAAGTTATCACAGAATTATGAAAATTTTTCAGAGGAATTAAAAAAAACAGAAAACAAGCCTATAGTGGAATTATCCAATAAAGACAAGGACTGGGCTGCGGTTGCAGATGAAAAAGGCAAGCTTATAGGTAAAAATGCACTAGGGCGGTTAATTATGCAGTTGAGAGAAGAGTATATTTATGGTTTAAAAACTATTGATTGTGTTCATCCAATAAAGATAACCGGTTTTTTATTATACGGTACAGAAATTGAAACTGTATGTAATCCAGCTATTGAACTTGAAGAAGGCTTGTTATTTGATGTTGGATTTTTGAAATAAAATTACCTCTCAACTTCATAATGCAATCTGAATTATCTTTAAACATCTCGGCCTTATTGCACGTTTTCTGCTTGTTTCTTGTTTCTTGTTTCTTGTTACTTGTTACTTGTTTTTTGTTTCTTGTTTTTTTACATCATTTTCTTCTTCTTCTTCTTCTTCTTCTTCTTCTTCTTCTTCTTCTTCTTCTTCTTCTTCTTCTTCTGCATTAAATTAAGCTTCAATCCACCAAAAACCAAAAACAAGGAACGAGAAATGAGAAACCAAAAATATCTATGCAAATAACCCAAAGTTTTATTTTGTGAACCTTGATATTAAGAAAGTTAAGCAGTGAATAAATCCTGAACACCGCTACCAGCATAAAAAACATGAGCGTTATGTTAGTTTGGCTCATTCTAAACATTATCTTTGTCGGCACAATAACCCAATTAATCGAAAGCAAAATCGGAATAATAAAGTCACCTTAAAAAAACAAAAGCTTCAAGAAGGCCATAAACAGTAGGTAAATAAAGAAACTCAACCACTTTTTATGTAACTTTACCTAAATTTAATTTACCCTTATTAAAAATGCCAACACAAAAAACTCCTCTTCTATCTGAAATACACCTGATAGGGGATTTGTTTTTATTGAATGTTGCTTTCCTGCTATTGCATTCTGTTTATCATGGCAACAGTCCATTTCAAAATGATGATCATTTATTAAAGCAATTATTGGTACTTAATCTTTTTTGGGTACTTTCTACTTTTGCGCTTAAAATTTACCACATATACAGGGTAATGCGTGTGGGCAGCATTGTAATTAAATTGCTAAAAGCCTTTTTAGTGCATGTGTTTCTCATTTTTACTTTTTACATGGTATTTAATCAGAAGTTTAATTCTATCCCCTTTTTTATATTCAGATATGCTGTGTTTGTTGCTCTGATTTTATTATGGAGGATCTCTTTTATTTATTTTATCAAATACAAGCGGGCTCAAGGGTATAATTTCAGAAGGGTAATTGTAATAGGTGCAGGAGAAATAGGAAGCAATATAGCTGATTTTTTCAGGCATCATCCAGAGCATGGATATAAGTTTTTAGGCTTTTTTGATGATAAGATTAAAAACAATAAAGTGCTTGGCGAATTAAAAGACATGGAGGAGTTTGCACTAAATAACAATGTGGATGAAATATACTGCGCCCTACCTGATGTGCAATCAGACAAAGTACAGCAATTGCTTTCTTTTGCAGATCAAAACCTGATACGGTTAAAATTGCTTCCTGATTTTCGGAGCTTCCATAATAAACAAGTAGAAATAACTTTTTACGACAGCACCCCCGTACTTACCTTTAGAAAAGAACCTTTGGATAATTTAATGAACAGGGCGCTTAAAAGAGGATTTGATTTTGCTTTTTCCTTGTTCGTCATAGTGTTTATATTTTCCTGGCTTTTTCCAATAATTTCCCTGGCTATCCTTTTATCATCTAAGGGCCCTGTGTTTTTTAAACAGTTAAGGTCAGGGCGAGGGAATCATGCCTTTGTCTGTTACAAGTTCCGCACCATGAGAACCAATCTACAGGCTGATGAGTTACAAGCAAGCAAAAACGATCCGAGGATTACCCTTGTGGGTAAGTTTTTAAGAAGCACTAGCCTGGATGAATTGCCGCAATTTTTTAATGTGTTAAAAGGAAACATGTCTATAGTAGGTCCCCGCCCGCATATGCTCTCCCATACAGAAAAATACTCTAAGGAAATTGATAAGTTTATGCTAAGGCAATTTGTAAAATCAGGCATTACCGGCCTGGCTCAGGTAAAAGGCTGCAGGGGTGAAACAACCAACCCTGCTTTAATGGATAAAAGAGTGCGCTGGGATTTATGGTACATTGAAAACTGGTCGTTCTTTTTTGATATGAAAATTATTTTGCTCACGGTGCTGGGGTTGGTTAGGGGGAAGTTGAAGGGGGGGTGAAAGGGGGTTTGATGCTTTCTTTTTTTTGGGGTGCTGTTTTTGTGCTTTCTTTTTTTTGGGGTGCTGTTTGGTAGAGGTCCCTCACTA
>JALYPI010000134.1 GCA_030856445.1 Bacteroidota bacterium | reverse complement strand
GGTCAAAAACATACGGTGGAGAATTAAAGGATACAGGAAAATCAGTTGAACAGACTTCTGATGGAGGATATATTATTGCTTCTTCTTCCCGTAGTTTCGGGTGGATTAATCCCTCGGCATGGTTTATTAAAGTTGATAATCAAGGCCAGGAAATGTGGACAAAAAAATATGGGGGATGGGGGCATGATCATGGTCATCACATTCTCCCTACTGATGATGGAGGATATATAGCTACGGGGCATTGTAACCGGGAAGAATCTCAAATGGAAGACACTTATTTACTTAAGCTGGATAGTGAAGGAGATTGGAAAATTGATACTAAAGTAAATGAATCAACCTTGGTGTATACTTTGAAAATACATCCAAACCCATCTACTGGTACAATTGAATTGTTTCTTGAATTAAACAGCTCTAATTATATAGAAATCAATATTTTAAATTATTCTGGAAGTGTGGTGTATCAAAGTAGTAATGATGAATTACACAGCACTTTCTCAAAAAAAATAGACTTGCAAGGCTTTTCCAAGGGTATTTATTTATTGACAGTATCAGATGGAATTACTTTAAGAACAACAAAAGTCATATTGCAATAAAGGATCATTTAAGGCTTTTTAAAATTAAGTAGTTGTAATATAATTAGTTATGGCGATAAAATTAGAACATAGAATTGATAAAATAGTTATCGCAATTTTGATAATAATTTTTTGCCAAGCTAATGTAAAAGCAATCAACTATTATAAAATAAAATTTATTCTTGAAGAAAATGAAAGTGCTGATTATATAAGAAAAGGAAAGCAAAAGCTTGATAAACAAGACTATAAAGGCGCAATTCATGATTTTGCAAAAGCAATTGAGCTGGATGCTGATAATTCCCAAGCTTATTATTATCGTGCAAAAGCCAACTATGGCCTTAAAGATTATAAGAATGCCATTGAAGATTATAATCAAACTTTAATATTAAATCCTGCTTTTACTGAAGCTTATTTTAACCGATCAGAAGTAAAGGAATTATTATTAGATTTTAAAGGTGCAGTTGAGGATTTGAATAAACTATTGGAAATTAATTCAGAGAACAGTAAGGCATTTTTAAATCGAGGTCAATTAAAAATAAAATACAATGATAATTATGGAGCTATTGAAGATTTTACTCAAGCAATAGAAATTCAACCAGATCTTGTACAAGCTTTTGAAAATCGAGCTGCCGTTTTTATTAAAAATAAAGATTTTACAGCTGCTATTGATGATTACAATCAAATTATCAATTTAAAACCCAATGATGCTCTTTCCTACTATAACAGAGCTAATGCTAAATCAGAAATGAATGACAACCAGGGGGCATTAAGTGATTATGAGAAAGCACTTAAGATAGATCCTAGTCTTTCTGAAGCAGAGCATAAAAAAAGTTTGTTACAGGTTAAAATATCTGAAAAAATATTGTCAGCAGAAGAATTCGATCCTGCTGATGACAAAACTCCTGAGCATGCTGAGGGATTTGTTAGCAGGGGAGACTATAATTATGAAAACGAAAAGTACCAAAAAGCATTATATGATTATGGTAAGGCGATAGAAATGCAGCCTAATAATGAAGATTTTTATCAAAAAAGGGCAAACACGTTTATAAAGTTGGAAGATTATAATGCTGCACTTAAAGATTATAATTTCCTTATACAATTAAATCCCAATAATGAACTTGCATACAATAATAGGGGAATGATAAAAGCAAAACTCAACGATCATACAGGAGCTTTAGCTGACTTTAATAAGGCTATTGAATTAAAACCAGATTTTGCAATGGCATATAGTAATCGTGGAAGCAGTTATAGTGAATTAAACAATATTCAATCAGCTATGCAAGATTTTGACCGAGCCTTATCCATGGAGGGAAATTCAGCTGAAGCTTATTATAATAGAGCTTTAGCACGTAATCAGTTGGGAGATGCCAGAGGAGCAATAGAAGATTATAATATGTGTATAAATCTAAAACCAAATAACGCCAATGCTTATAATAACCGAGCAAATGCCTTTTGTGAAATCGGTGATTATAAAAGTGCATTAGAAGATTACAATAAAGCTATAATGCTAAGAATTGAAGGGGCTGATGTATATTTCAACCGTGGAATGGTTAGATATGTACTAGGTGATTACAAGCTTGCAATAATGGATTATAATAATGCAATTGAGTTAAAACCGGATGATTCAGAAGCATATTCACAAAGAGGAATGGCAAAAGCGGAATTAGGCGATTTTAGAGGAGCTCTGGCAGATTATGATAAAGCTTTATCTATTAAACCTGAATCTGTAATTGGATATTATAAACGTGGATTAATTAAATATATAAATAAAGATTATTCAAGCGCTTTAAGTGATTTTGATAATGCAATTGAATTAAAACCAGATTATGCCTTAGCTTACTACAGTCGAGGACTTGTTAAAAAGGAACTTGGGCAGTATAAAGAAGCAATTATGGATTTTACAATTGCAATTGAATTTAAACCTGATTTTGAAAAAGCATATAACAGCCGTGGAATGGTCAAATATGAAATTGGTGATAAGGAAAGCGCTTGTTTTGATTTAAGTAAAGCAGTAAAGCTTGGCTATAGAGTAGCATACGATAATATGAAGTTATATTGTAAATAAATTTAAAAATTGCTCCTATTTATAATAGCTTAATAGGCAATTTGTATTTTTAATTTACATAAGTTGTGAATCCTTCTAAATTCAATTTCTTAATCAATCAATTTAAATTCTATATCTCAATTTTATAATACTCACTATAGGTTTTAATATTTTTACAGTATCCCCCCGGGCAACTACACCCTAGCCATAAAAGCAACTAATCTAATTGAATTTATTCTCTGGTAATTGAAGGTTTTGCGGAAAGAGCTCATGTAATTTATTGACTTTATGGTCAGCGATCCTGTTAAGGACCTCTGATAGCCATTCCATTGGATTTACACCATGGAGTTTACATGTACCGGTAAATGAGTAAAACATTGCCGTGCGTTTAGCCCCTTCGTCAGAGCCGGCAAATAAATAATTTTTTCGGCCCAGCGCATTGGGACGGATGGTATTCTCTATAAGGTTATTGTCAATAAGCAGATCACCATTGTAAAGATAGTTCTGTAAGCTGTTCCAAAGACCTGCTGTGTAATTAAAGGCTTTGCCGATAGCACTTTTGGGAAGCACCTTTTTGTTCTCGGCACCTATCCATTTACCCAGTTCATTGATAATGGGCAGTGATTTTTCCAGGCGATACTCTTTTCGCTGCTCAGCATTAAATTCTTTTGCTTCCCGCTCGATCATATATAGCTTTTGGATTTGCTCCAATACATGTTCGGCACGAGATTGATCTTGTGTTAATGCCTGTTCAAAATATCTGCGCGCATGAGCCCAGCACGCCAAATGCGTTACCTCCTTTTTGTTATGATATTGCAGGTATGCATTATAACCGTCTGTTTGCAGGTAGCCTTGAAAATCATTTAATATTTTTTGCGGGGCATCTTTGCTTCTGCCCCTTTGATAGTCGAAAACAA
>JALYPI010000132.1 GCA_030856445.1 Bacteroidota bacterium | reverse complement strand
AACACCCCAAATGTCTGCATTTTGACAAGTAACTTCGCCTTCAATAACTCCGGTTGCACCTATAACCAACTTACCTTTTGAAATCAAAGAACCCTCAAGTGTTCCATCTATTCTAATGGCTTCATTTGATACTACATCACCTTTTATAACTGTTCCTGAACCTATTTGGTTTATGGAAGTGGTACCGATCTCGTTTTTCACCATTGTATTTTTCTTATTAAACATATTATACAAGTATTTTCCTTTAAAGAATTGTAAAGGTAGGGTTTTAAAAAAAATTTAGCAAAAGCATAATAAATAAAACCCACTATAAATTTTTTTATTTTTTATTCAAGTATTTAAAATCAAAAAATGTTTTATATTCTTCTATATCCTTGTCTTTAAAAAATATAGGATAATTATTTGCTGAAATTGTAAATTCTGTCATTTTTCCAATCGCCTTTTGTATTACCTGTTCATCTTCTTTTATGGCAGTATAATAATTCATTGCTTTTGCTTTGTCTGCAAGTCCTTCTCCTGTTACAACGAGCATTTGAGTAGTGTCATTCAAAAACAAATTAGTTATGGAAAGTTTAGAGGTGCTAAAATAAATGCTGTTAAAATCGGAAACCGCAATTTTCAATTCGTTTATATTTGTTGCCTTTGGTACTAAAAGCAAATAATTGTGGCTTGCTTGATTATCAATTTTATATTTTGATGCAATTTGGTCTACAGGTTCAGGCTTGTTGCTTTCAATATAATCAAGCATTTCCTGAGCTTTAATTTTAACCTCATTGTTAGGATAATTAACAACGATTTCTCTGAGTTCACGCTCAAAAGGGACTACACCTTGTACTCTGCCAATAACTAGCGCTTTAAGGAAATCAAATTTGGGTGAAAAGTCGCTTTTTGCATAAAGCGTGTCTGCTTTGTAACAATTTGCAATTACTGTTGAATAGTCTGTTTCGATATATTTTTGATAGGTTTCAATATAGAAATTTTCTATTTCATTTTTGCTGGCAGTTGTAGCTGTAGCTTGATCGGGATTACGGATAATCCTGCTATATTCACTGTCGGCATACTGGTTTAAAAGGATGTCTTTGTAATAATTGGCTCTTTTTTCATTTTCAACTGCCAAATTACAGCGATAAAGCTGATAGTAACATTGCAGCTTGTATTTGCTCTCCGGGTAACGATTAATAAATTCTTCAAGAATTTTAATTGTATTTGGGTTGTCTGCTAATTGTTCTTTATAAATAATACCTGCGTTATAATAAGCTTCCACTATTTTTTCTGTGGATTCCTTCATCTTTTCTTCAGTAAGGGGCAATTCTTTTAAATAATTTTCTTTGTTTTTAATAGCCTCATAAGGATCTGAATCATCGGCTAAAGCAGCTTCTTCGCCTTCTATTTCTTCATCTCCAAAAATACCTGATTCTTTAACGCTTCTACGCCAGTTGTCTTCCAATGTCCTATCGCCCCATTTTTTTCTGAATTCGGAAAATCCAAAACTTATTGCTGAAGTATTGTAAAAATACCATATACCCCCAGTTGCTCCTCCGCTAGTTTGCTGACCTTGCTGCATAGAGGGCTGGCTGGCCATTCGATCCATTAACTCTTTTTCTTCTCTTTTTTTTCTTTCTTCTTCTTTAATTGTTTTTTCTATAAGATTATCAAGGAATTTATCCCTGTCTGCTTCGCTCATTGTAGCCACTCTTTGAAGACTGTCCTCCCTTGTAATAGTTGTTAGATTGAAAATTAATCCGGTAAGACTTTCTCTTTTGCTCAATATCTCTTCATAATTAGGATAATCTAAAGGAAGAATCCCAACACAACTATCATAATAAGCCTGGGCATATTGATATTGAGGTTGTAAAAAATAAATTTCTCCTAGTTTAAGGTAGGAAAGTGCTTTCTGCTTAACATTATCTATAGAACTGGAGATGGATAAATTCAAATATTTAATAGCAGTTTTTTCATCTTTTTCAACAAGGGCCATTTCTGCAAGAGCATAATAGACCTGGTCGAAATATTCTTTGTTTTTAGAGTCCTTTAGCATTTTTGCTAACTGAGCTTTAATTTCATTCTTTCGTTTTTCGCTTCCATCAAAAGATTTTGCCTGGCTTATTTTTGCCTGAAAAGCCATTTCATAGGGAGGGTTTAATTTTACAACTTCAGCAAAATAAGTTGAGGCTTTTCGGTTATCACCCGTCTTTTGATATAATTGAGCAAGTATGTAAGTAAGCCTTGTGCGTGTTTTTTTCTTTTTCACATTGATAAGTGCCTTCTCAACATACTTGGAAGTCATGGGATAGTCTTCCCTTTTTAAATAAAAATCGGCAATGGCCATATCCAGCTCCCCTCTGATGCGTTTAGGAAACTTGCTATCATTGTCAACCATATCAATAATAGTTTGGGCTTTACTTACTATTGCCCCTTCATTATAAGATCTAATGAGCCATACCTGGGCATCATATTTTATTTCGTTTTTCTTGTATTGTTTAAAAATATAATCGAAAATCTCTATGGCGGCAAAATAATCTTGCTTGTAATAATGTGAAATTCCAATTGCCAGGTAATTATCATCAATCCATTTTACATATTCAGTGCCTTTTAACATTATTGAATGGCGCTGAATTACATTGGATGATTTTTTAAATGCTTTATCCATTTCTGGATAAATAGATTTGGCTGCTTTTTTATCTCCTAATTGATAAATAGGCAAAATCCGGTCATAATTATCAACATGAGCTTTTTTTAGTTTTACTACCCCCTCTTTAATACTTTCTTTGGCATAAAAGTATCCATTGTATCTTGAGGTTATATTATGGTAGGTACGATGGGCAAAGGTGTTTTTTTTCGTTGAACAGCCCGAAAAGATCAAGCATACTCCCGAAAGAAACAAAAATAGCAGCAGATGGTTTTTAATAGAATTATGCACCTTCACTTTACTTCACCTTTAAGGATTAACTAACTGTAATTTCGCAAAATTATTTTAATTTATGAATAATAAGGTTAGAAAAGCAAATTTAAGTGAATATCAGCTTAATTTTAAGAGCAGTTAAATTTTTCTAATCAAAAAGCTAAACTAAAAAACGAATTAAGTTTTTCAAAGCTAAATAATTAAATTGTCTTTCGTTTTTTCACATTACTGATTTATTTAAAATTAAAAACCTTTTTATTCTAACAACTTTTTGTATTAAAAAAGATGGTTTATTGTCAGTTTTTCCAATGCTGTAGTGGCAATTGTTTTAAAAATATTTTTTTATTAACTTCACTGTTACAGGATTTAAAAACTCGACCAAATGGAAAAACTAAATGTTTCACAAAAGCTTATAAAATCACACTTAATTAGTGGGGAAATGATACCAGGTCAGGAAATAGCTTTAAAAATAGACCAGGCTTTGTTGCAGGATGCAACAGGGACATTGGTAATGCTGGAATTAGAGGCAATGGGCTTAAAACAAGCAAAAACGGAAATAGCAGTACAATATGTGGATCACAATATTCTGCAAACAGATTTTAAAAATGCGGATGATCATATTTTTCTTAAATCAGCGGCAGAAAAATTTGGGATTTGGTACAGTAGGCCAGGAAATGGGGTAAGCCATCCTGTTCACATGGAAAGATTTGGAAAACCAGGGAAAACTCTTTTGGGAGCAGATAGTCATACATGTGCTGGGGGAGCCTTGGGTATGCTTGCCATGGGAACTGGAGGAATTGATGTTGCAACCGCAATTGCAGGAGAGCCTTATTTTGTACGAATGCCAAAAATTATGGGCATTGAATTAAAAGGCAAATTACCAGATTGGGTAAGTGCAAAAGATATTATCCTTGAAATTTTGAGAATCAGAGATGTAAAAGGCGGAGTTGGATATATTTTCGAATACTATGGAGAGGGGCTTTCACAACTTAGTGCAATGGACCGACATGTAATTTGCAATATGGGGGCAGAACTTGGTGCTACAACTTCTGTTTTTCCTTCTGACAATGAAATTAAACACTATTTAACAGCACAGTTTCGGGAATTTGATTGGGAAGAGTTAATAGCAGACGAAGGAGCAGAGTATGATGAATACATGGAAATTAATTTACCTGACCTTGTACCAATGATTGCTTGTCCGAGCAGCCCTGGAAATGTAGTAAAAGTATCAGAGGTTGCAGGCAAAGAAATTCATCAATCAATTATTGGTTCTTCTGCAAATCCGGGAATTAGAGATTTTTGGATTGCCAGCCAAATGGTCAAAGGTCAAACAGTTGATTCTAAAGTTTCTTTTGATATAAATCCAACTTCAAGACAAATTGTTGAAAACCTTACTAAAATGAATGCTATTTTCGATCTTGTACATGCTGGTGCTCGCTTCCATCAATCAGGATGCCTGGGATGCATAGGAATGGGACAAGCACCGGCAACGAATAAAATTAGTCTTCGAACAATGCCAAGAAATTTTCCAGGCAGGTCGGGAACTTTTGATGACCAGGTATATTTATGTAGCCCAGAAACTGCTGCTGCTTCTGCTATAACAGGAGTTATAACCGATCCTAGAGATTTTGCAAAAAAGTATAATGTGGAATATCCAGTTTATGAAGAGCCTGAAAGAGAAATAATTGATACTGCTATGCTTTTATCTCCAAGTGAAAATGAAATGGAAATAGATTTGGAAAAAGGACCAAACATAAAGTCAATTCCAACACTTGAGCCTTTGCCTGAAACCATTAAAGCAACAGTATTATTAAAATTAAATGATAATGTTTCAACTGATGAAATTTTAAAAGCAGGAGCAATTGTATTGCCTTTTAGAAGCAATATCCCTGAAATTAGCAAATGGGCTTTTCATGTATTTGATCCAAACTTTGTTCAGAGATGCGAAGTAGCTTTAAGTCATTTTGGTGGCCATTTTATTGTTGCTGGTGATAATTATGCACAGGGCTCTAGTAGGGAGCATGCTGCTCTTGCACCTAGGTTTTTAGGTCAATATGCTGTTATTGCTAAAAGCTATGCCCGAATAGGCTGGCAAAACTTAATAAACTTCGGAATTGTTCCTTTTGAATTTGAACACGCAGAAGATTATGAAAAGATTGATCCAAATGATGTTATTTATATTGAAGATGTCCCTTCTGCAATTGATCAAAAAAATTCAATTGTGGTCCAAAACCTCACTCAAGACTACGAATTTAAAGTGAAACACGGTATGAGTGAAAGGCAAATAAAAATTTTAAAAGCAGGGGGGGTGATTAATCTTTTTAAAAACAAATTGGAAAAAGAAATTGCCCATTAAGCAGGTTCTTTTAAAAGTAGTTGAATTTTATTTTGAACACCTCTGTGAAACCTGTAAAATCTCTGTGTAACTCTGTGGAATAAAAAATGCAGTTTCTGAACAAACTGAAATAGTTACATTATTTCACAGAGATACACTGAGAAGGAACAGAGAGCCATCAAGATTCTAGAACTTTTAATGGAGGTTGAAAAGATTTTAGTAAAGAAAACTTATTTCTTCTCTCTCCATATTTGATTAAAAGATTTTGGAGCAATTACTGGCAAATCTCTTTTTTCGCCCCACGCTTTTTTAAAGAGCCTTTTAAGCATGAAGTTTTTTAAAGTAGGGCCGCCTTTTTCCATGGTACTGCGTTTTAACATTGCCATTTTCCAGAAAAACATAGACCAGTTTTCGGATTTGCTGCTTAAATCCTGTTTTACTGAATCCTTACGGTTGTGCAAAAGCATTTTATGTAAATCAATTTTTACAGGACACACTTCAGTACATTTTCCGCATAAAGAGGAAGCAAAACTAAGATGCTTGTATTTTTCCATTCCTTCAAGATGGGGCATAATTACAGCTCCGATGGGGCCACTGTAGGTTGTGCCGTAGGAATGGCCTCCGATATTTTTATAAACAGGGCAGCCGTTAAGGCAAGCACCACAACGGATACATGATAGAGCTCTCCTTTGTTCTGGCTGGGCAAGAAGATTTGTTCTGCCATTGTCAAGTAAAATAACATACATTTCTTCGGGTCCATCAACTTCTCCAGCCTGCCTAGGTCCATTTATAATACTATTATAAACAGTTAAATTTTGACCCGTTCCATGAGTTGAAAGTAAAGGCCAGAAAAGATCAAGATCTTTTGTAGAAGGTATTAGTTTTTCAATTCCAGAAATAGCAATATGTACTTTTGGAAAAGCTACTGACATTAGTGCATTCCCTTCATTTTCGGTTACAGCAATTGCCCCGGTTTCCGCGATTAAAAAATTAGCTCCGGTAATTCCGACCTGAGCAGTTCTGAATTTTTCTCTTAATTTTTCCCTTACGTAAGCAGTTATTTCCGCAGGAGTGCTTTCAATTGGAAGGTTGAACTTTTCATGGAAAAGCCTGGCAACATCCTCTTTTGATTTATGCATTGCAGGAGTAACAATGTGATAAGGGGCTTCCCCATCCAATTGCTGAATATATTCTCCCAGATCTGTTTCTACGGTTTCAATTTTTCGTTGTTCCAGGGCTTTGTTTAGTCCAATCTCTTCTGTGATCATTGATTTGGACTTTACAACTAATTTTGTATTGTGTTTTTCAAGTATTTGAAATACTTCTTTTAGCGCCTCCTCTGTATCTTGTGCCCAAATTACCTTACCCCCTTTTTTTGTAAAATTAGCTTCAAATTCAATCAGGTATTTCTCTAAGTTATCAATAACTTTGTTTTTAAGATGGGCTGCACGGGTTTTTGCAAGTTCTAAATTACTGTATTGTTCTTTGCCAATAACTACAGAATGATCGTATTTAGATATATTAAAATTCAGCGTTTTCCTGTGGTCCAGGTCAAAAGCCTTTTTGGAAGAAGCGGTTAAAAACGAATCAAATTGTAGAGTCATAACTTGCTTTAATGCAGTATCATTACTGAATGCTACAAATTTAAGGTAAATTATGTGCTTTATAAAAGATTATGAGAGTTTTAATGAACTTTTAATTGTTAATTGATTAAAAGGATAAAAACTTACCCTGTGCTCTTCAAGTTATTGGAATTTGTTTTTTAAAAGAGCATTCCTGGAAAAAACTAAATTTTACATTAATCATCTTTTTAAGAGCAGAGTGAATAAGTCAAATTCTTAAATTAATTTGCCCCGTTTCCAGTTATATAAATACTCGGATTTTAATCAGTTAGTTAAAAGTAAATTTATAATTCTTATCTTTATATAATCAAAAAATTGCTCATTTACCGTTTTGTGCATACATAGTAATAGGTAAATTGGCAATCAAAATTTTACCAATATACTAAACCACATAAATGAAAAAAAAACATAAATCCCAAGATCCGGTAAAGTCAATACTAACAAAAGATATTACTACCATACTTGAAAGAAATCCTAAAAAAGCCTTCAATTACAAGCAACTTGCAGGAATGCTGCGCTTAGATGACCCGGCCACCAGAAAACTTATCCATGAAATATTAGTTGAACTAAAAGAAAGAAATGTTCTGGAGGAAACCCAAAGGGGAAATTTCAGAATGAATGTTTCAAATCCTTATATTACTGGAACGGTAGATTTAAAAGGAAACGGAGCAGCTTATGTAATTACAGATGACTTAGAAGAAGATGTTTATGTAGCTCCTAAATTTGTGCGCACAGCCATGCATGGAGATACAGTAAAGGTTTATATAATCAAAAACAAGAAAACAGGTTCAACTGAGGGTGAAATTATTGAAATTATAAAAAGAGCAAGGATTGAGTTCGTAGGAAGAGTACAAATTTCCCCTCGTTTTGCTTTCCTTATACCGGATAGTCCAAAAATGAATGTTGATTTATTTATTCCACTGGATAACTTAAAAGGAGCCAAAGACGGTCAAAAAGCAATTGGAAAAATTACGGAGTGGCCAAAGGGGGGTAAAAATCCTGTAGGCGAGATTATTGATGTATTAGGAGAACCAGGAGATAATGATGTGGAAATGCATTCAATTTTAGCTGAATTTGGTCTGCCTTATTCTTTTCCAAGAGAGGTAGAATTACTTGCAGATAAAATACCTGTAGAAATTTCGCAAAAGGAAATAGACAAAAGAAGGGATTTTAGGGACATTACAACTTTTACCATTGACCCAGTGGATGCAAAAGATTTTGATGATGCCTTATCCATACGAAAACTAGATAATGGAAATTGGGAAATTGGAGTGCATATAGCTGATGTATCCCATTATGTAATAGAAGGTTCAGGAATTGACAAAGAGGCTTTTGACAGAGCAACTTCAATTTATTTGGTTGACAGGGTGGTTCCTATGCTTCCAGAGATTTTATCAAACCAGGTTTGTTCATTAAGACCCAATGAGGAGAAACTATGCTTTTCTGCCGTTTTTGAAATGGACGATGATGCAAGAATCATTACCGAATGGTTTGGAAGGACTATAATCAACTCTGACAGGAGATTTACCTATGAGGAAGCTCAGGATGTAATTGAAACCGGAAAGGGTGATTTTGACCAGGAAATTCTTACTCTTGACAGATTATCTAAAATATTAAGAACCGATCGTTTTAAAATAGGCTCTATTGATTTTCATACTGTAGAGGTCAAATTTAAACTGGATGAAAAAGGGAACCCGATTGGGGTTTATGTAAAAGAACAAAAGGATTCCAATGAGCTTATAGAGGATTTTATGCTATTGGCCAACAGGCGCGTTGCTGCTTTTATTGGAATGAAAGCCTCTAAAGGTCATAATGGCAATGGAAATGGAAATGGAGAACATACTTCATATAGTGACAAAAAACATAATGCAAAAGTTGACCATAAAGAAGTAGAGAAAAAAAACAGGATAGAACAATTGGTAGAAATAAAAACAAATGAAGAAAAACCTTTTGTTTACCGTGTACACGCCTCTCCCAATGAAGAAAAGTTAAGGGTGTTTGTTCAATTTGTAAATAAAATAGGTTATAAAATGACCATAAAATCCAATGCTGATGCTTCTTTTGCACTGAATAAATTAATTAAAGAAGTAGTAGGGAAAAAGGAAGAAAACATGATCAGCCAGCTAGCTATACGTACAATGGCTAAAGCAATTTATACAACTAAAAATATTGGGCATTATGGATTGGGCTTTAAGTATTATACCCATTTTACTTCTCCAATCAGAAGATATCCCGATTTAATGGTACACCGTTTATTGGCCGAATACCTCGAAGGAAAAAAAGTTAAGCCAGAAGGCCTGGAAGAGCAGTGTAAGCATTCTTCTGACATGGAAAAGTTGGCCTCAGATGCCGAAAGAGCATCAATTAAGTACAAGCAAGCTCAATATCTTGAGGAAAGGGTAGGAGAATCATTTGATGGAGTTATATCAGGAGTAACTGAATGGGGTTTATATGTAGAGATCATTGAAAATAAGTGCGAGGGAATGATAAGGATAAAAGACATAGAAGGTGATTTTTATATTTATGATGAAGAGTCTTATTGCCTTACAGGAAAAAAACACGGAAAAAAATATCAAATTGGAGATAAATTGAAAATTGAAGTAAAGCGGGTTGATTTAATGAAAAAACAAATTGATTTCGCTTTAGCTAAGGATTAAGAAAAGCTATTAAACTAATCATTAAACAATTCAATCTCAACTCTTCTGTTTGTTTTAATTGCCTCGGTTGAGGCCTGATCTCCACTACCTGAAAAATTAATCCTTTCTTTTGAAACCCCTTTTGAAATTATAAAATCGGCTGCTGCTTTTGCCCTTTGATTTGATAAGTCTATGTTTTTTTCTACATCTCCCACTGTATCCGTAAAACCTGTAACCTTTGCTTTTTTATCAGGTTCTTTTTTTAGAATTTCAACAACGTTATTTAATTCTTCAATAGCTTCTATGCTTAGTTTAATACTACCGGATTTAAAAAAAACACGAAATGTTCGATTGTTAATTTGTTGGCAAGGAATAGGGCTAGAAACATTAGAAATAGTTATCATAATAGGAGATAATCTTCCAACAACATATGTTGGAAATGCTTGAATAAAAATATTATTAATAATAATTTTATTTCCTATTTTTACGGTACTCAACGCCTTCTTTATTTCATCAGAAAGAATATTCCCCCCACTATTCAAAAAAGAAGTGGACAGTCCTCCATTTCTTTCAATAATTAATCTAAAAGATATTATTTTCAACTCTTCTATATTGTCTGGAGACTGTAAAAAAACTTTAAGTTCCTTCGCTTTTTGTAGATCATTAATAGATAATTTTCCTGATTTAAGAATACCTTCAAAACAAACTTTACAACCAAGGCGTTCTGTAACTTCATAAAATGACACACCATTTATTGCAATTGAATCATAATTTAAACATTCAGGTTGTTGTGCTTTAACTAAAGAAAAATGAAGTACTATAGTGAGAACTATAAAAAGCTCCTTTAACATAAATAATCGATTTGTTTGACAAATTTAATAAATACGGAATAAACAGTTAAGATATAAAAGCCATCTTTTTTAAAGACGGCTTCTAATCTCCTTCATTTAACATGAACATATTTCTTTCCATCTGAAAAAACTTCCACAGCATCCAGCAAGGTAACAATTAGAATAACAACTTACACTGATTCCTCCGCAATTTGCAACAATGCAATATCCTACTTCAGTGGCATCATCTAAAGTTACAAGCACTTCACCCGTTATTATATCTACTCGTGCTGTATAATGCATATCTAGATCATATCCTTCATAATATTTATTTTTCTCGTCTGAATAATTAGGAGTAACTGAATGGGGTTTATATGTAGAGATCATTGAAAATAAGTGCGAGGGAATGATAAGGATTAAAGACATTGAAGGTGATTTTTATATTTATGATGAAGAATCTTATTGTCTTACAGGAAAAAAACACAAAAAAACATATCAAATAGGGGATAAGCTGAAAATAGAAGTAAAGCGTGTTGCCTTGATGAAAAAACAAATTGATTTTATACTTGCTAAGGATTAAGAAGAGCGATTAAACTAATCGTTAAATAATTCAATCTCAACTCTTCTGTCTGTTTTAACTGTCTCGGCTGAGACTTGAGCTCCATTACCTGAAAAATTAATCCTTTCTTTTGAAACACCTTTTGAAATTATAAAATCGGCTGCTGCTTTTGCCCTTTGATTTGATAAGTCTATGTTTTTTTCTATAGCTCCCACAGTATCTGTAAAACCTATAATTTTTGCTTTTTTATCAGGTTCTTTTTTTAGAATTTCAATGGCTTTATTTAATTCCTCAATAGCTTCAATGCTTAATTCAAATTTGGCGGTTTCAAAAAAGATAACAAATTTAAGGTTATTAGAAGGTGGGCAGAGAGTATATTCAGTTTTGGCTGATACTTTAATAGAAAAAGGTTCAAGATACCTTATAGTACCATCAATACCTCTTACATTGATTTTAAAAGTAATTTTCTGACCTATCTTAACAGAATTGAGAACTTTTTTCATATCTGTTGATAATTTCCTTCCGTCAGATTTATAGGAATAGGTAAGTCCACCTGAAATAATATTAATTTCAAAAAGCGCAACTTCAAGTTTGAATCTTTCTTCTTCCTGATAAATTAACCAGGGATCAATTTCAGTGGCTTTTTTTAAATCAGTCACAGAAATTTCCCCTGGTTGAATAATGGATTGTGCTTTTATAACAGGAAAAGTTAATATAATCAATGACACATAAAATATAATTCTATTCAAAATTTTATGATTACTAGTTTATACATCACGTTTAAATTTTCTATAACTCATACAACAATCTGCTGCATTGCAAGTAGAGTAATAACTAACCGTTACACCACCTGGATTCCCTGGTTGATTTTCTAATACACAATTTTGCACCGTAACACAGTATAATATATCAGGAGTATTATCTATAGTTACAACCACTTCACCCGTAGTTATATCTACTTGTGCAGTATAATGTGTTTCTAACTCATACCCTTTATAATATTTGTATTTATTATCTGCATAATTATAATCTAATAGACAAAAGTAGCATTATCTGATTTAGATGTTATATATAAACCCTCCTCCTCTGTTATAGATTTTTGACCTGTTATTTCTTTTTCTAATACTTGTTTTTCTCCAGTAAGATTTTCTTTTGTACAAGAAAACAGCGCCATTGCAACAACTGTTGAAAATAATAATAATTTAAGTTTCATAATATAATATAAGATTAATTTAGTTACTCCTACTCATACGGCTTTTCAGATTTCGCCCCGTTTGATAGAGTGGTTGACAGCCCCACTGTTTTAAACTTCGAGACCAATAGAAAGACCATTCTTGAAAACTCCTAATTAACTGAGTATAAATACTCTAAAAACAGGTAGTTATACCTGCTTTTTAGAATTAATTTTTAAAAAAAGTAGATAATTTCAAGAAAAACACGGAAAAAAGATTAATCAGTAATACGAAATTTTAATGTTAATTTCCTTGATAACTTTTTTGTTTTTTTAATCCGAGATTCTAATTTACCTTTAAAGAATTCTTTTAAGTTTATTCTAAATCAAATAAAAGCAAATCAGCTAAAATGAAAAAAGTAGCAATAATTACAGGAGGAAGCGCAGGAATAGGAAAAGCTTTGGCTAAAACATATGCAGATAATGGATACGATGTTTATTCCATTGCAAGAACTAAAAACAAGGAATTACAAGCTGAGAATATTACACAGGTTCAATTTGATTTAAGTAATATAGATCAAATTGAAGAAATGTTTTCTAATTTAATTAAAAACACAAAATCGGAAGAGCTAGAATCCATTACACTAATAAATAATGCAGGCAGTCTTGGAAAAATCACCAATATTGAAAATGTGGATGCAGAAACAATTCAAAAAACTATTGCTCTAAATACAACCGCTCCAATGGTTTTAAGTGCATTGTTTATTAAAAACACGGAGGAATTGAATTGCAGTAAAAAAATAATAAACATTTCTTCTGGCGCAGCTAAAAACCCTTATTCAGGATGGACAATGTATTGCTCTACAAAAGCAGCTTTAGATATGATGACTCAAACTATTGGCAAAGAACAAGAAGAACTTACTAATGGGGTGAAAATTATTTCGATTTATCCGGGAGTTGTAGAAACAGCAATGCAGGAAAAAATAAGAAAGACCTCTGCATCAGATTTTAAAAATGTAGGGAAATTCATTGAACTGAAAGAACAAAATTTATTGGCTGATCCAATGGATGTTGCTTTTAAAATACTTAGCCTTGATGAAAATAATCACTTTGAAAATGGAGAGATAAAAAGCCTGAATTGATTAAAAGAGCTCAAATAGAAAAATGATTAGCATCATTTAATTTATTTTACTGCCATTACTTTTTTCTGCTTTCCAGCCAATTTTCTTGCTGCATCTGCTATGTTTTCTGCACTATAACCACATTCCTGGTGTAATTCAGCTTGTTCTCCATGTTCAATAATAGAGTCAGGAATTCCCAATCTTACTACCTGAGATGAGTAATTGTTATCAGCCATAAACTCCAAAATAGCGCTTCCCATTCCACCTACTATGCACCCATCTTCAACAGTAATAACCTTGTCGAAGTTTTTAAAAACTTCATGCAAAAGCATTGCATCTAAAGGCTTAGCAAAACGCATGTCATAATGGGCAACAGATATTCCATCAGACTCTAGCTTTTCACATGCACTTACTGCATAATTACCAATATGTCCGATTGTAAGAATTGCAATATCGTTTCCTGTTTTTATTCTGCGCCCTGTTCCCGGGATTATTTTTTTGAATTTAGTTTTCCATTCTGTCATAACCCCTGTCCCTCTTGGATATCTGATTACAAAAGGTCCCATATCATCCAGTTGTGCCGTGTACATTAAGTTACGCAACTCTTCTTCATTCATTGGTGCCGACACTATAAGATTTGGTATACATCTCATAAAAGCAATGTCATAAGCTCCGTGATGTGTAGGTCCGTCAGCCCCAGCTATGCCAGCTCTATCTAAACACAATACCACATTAAGGTTTTGCAGCGCTACATCGTGGATCACCTGATCGTAAGCTCTTTGCATAAACGAAGAATATATATTGCAGAAAGGTACCATTCCCTGTGTGGCTAAGCCAGCTGAAAAAGTTACTGCATGTTGTTCTGCAATTCCTACATCAAAAGCTCTCTCAGGCATTGCTTTCATCATAATATTGAGTGAGCAGCCAGAGGGCATAGCAGGAGTAATTCCCATTATTTTTGAATTCTTTTCGGCAAGCTCCACAATTGTATGCCCGAAAACATCCTGATATTTTGGTGGTTGAGGTGATTTTGGTGCTATTTTAATTATTTCCCCTGTTTCCTTATTGAAAAAACCCGGAGCATGCCATACAGTTTGGTTTCCTTCTTCTGAATACTTATAGCCCTTGCCTTTTTTAGTTACACAATGTAAAATCTTAGGTCCTGGAATATCTTTTAAATCACGCAAAACTTTTTCCAGATGCAGCACATCATGCCCGTCAATAGGCCCAAAATATCTGAAATTTAAGGACTCAAACATGTTGCTTTTGTTAAGCACAGCGGTTTTAATTGAGTTTTCTATTTTTTGAGCAATTACCTGAGCATTAGGTCCAAACTTGCTTATTTTCCCTAATAAATTCCAAACTTCATCTTTTACTTTATTGTAAGTATGAGAAGTTGTAATATCTGTTAAATAATGTTTTAATGCGCCTACATTAGGATCAATTGACATGCAATTGTCATTCAAAACAATTAGCAGGTTGGTGTTTTCAACACCCCCGTGGTTCATTCCTTCAAATGCAAGCCCTGCAGTCATGGCTCCATCTCCAATTACGGCTATGTGCTGTTTGTCTTTTTCATTTTTATAATGAGATGCAACAGCCATACCAAGCGCTGCTGAAATTGAAGTAGATGAATGTCCAACTCCAAAAGTATCATAAGGGCTTTCTCCTCTTTTTGGGAAACCGCTTATTCCTTTATAAATTCTATTAGTTGGAAAAGAATCTCTTCTGCCGGTTAAAATCTTATGTCCATAAGCCTGATGACCTACATCCCAAACTAATTGATCATAAGGTGTATTGAAAACATAATGAAGCGCAACGGTAAGTTCCACCACACCCAAACTGGCCCCAAAGTGCCCTCCTTTAACGGAAACCACATCGATAATATACTGTCTTAATTCCTGACATAACTGAGGAAGTTGAACTTGTTTTATCTTTCTAAGGTCAGCCGGATCTTCAATGGTTTTAAGAAGAGGCCCTGCAACGTTTTTCATGTATTCTATTTGTTATTAAGCAAACAAAGATATAAAGAAAATGTTTTATAATAAAAGTGCTTTGTTTTATTATAGTTCTAGTCTTTGAAATACTAATTTAAAATCAAGAGAGAAATCGATGTTTTCACTCTTAAAATAATGTTAGCCAATAGCATAGTGCATTTTAAAGTTTGAGTTGTCTTGCTGAATGATGAACAGTAATTACATCAATGCGTGTAGAGGAATAAATCTTGTAAATAACTCGATAACCAAAATTTAATTCACGGATTTCTATTTCTTCGACTTCTGCAACGACCTTTCCACTTGTGGGAAATAATTTTAATTGTCGAACTCGTTCTTGAATATTTTAACTGTATAACGAGCGTATTTTTTAGAATCTTTTGCGATAAACTCTGCTATGTTTATTAAATCAAAAATAGCTTGGTCCGTCCAATTTATCCTAACCATTCTGGTAATTTCTCATCAAGTTGGTCATCTGGAGTTGTATTTCCATTTTTACTTTGTTGAAGTCCAGTTTCTATTTTATCAAGCAGAATTATTCTATCAAGAACCTCATCAAGGGAAACTTTTTCAGGAAGTTTCTGAATACTTTCTATGATTTTATTTCTTGTTAACATGGTCTTTTTTTTAAAGCTCAAATATAACGAAAAAGTTAATTGTTTCTTGTGTTTTTGCTCAAATGCCCTACTAATAAGAGGATAAGAAATGGATTATTTAACTGAACTTAAAATTTTTATTTAATAAAGTTTCAAATTAGAAAATGACCTAGTTTTAGATAAAAAATCAGGACTAACTACAAAAGTAAGAAACAAAAAGGCCTACCGGCTCGAGTATTACATTCATACTTTTCATTAGCTCCCCTTAAAACAAAAAATTGCAATAAGTTTTCTCTCTCCCTATCTCACCTCCTACGCCTATCCTTGCACTAATCTTATTTCTTATAGCCTAAAGCTAACTTCATTTTGCTCATTAGATAATACATAATAGGCACAATTACCAGTGTCAGGAAAGTTGCAAAGAACAAACCGAAAATCACAGTGGATGACATAGGTCCCCAAAAAACAGCATTGTCTCCACCAAAATAAATTTGAGGGTCATAATCGGATAAAAGTGTAAAAAAGTTAATGTTCATTCCCAGTGCAAGGGGCAAAAGCCCGAGAATGGTAGTGATAGCTGTTAGAAGAACAGGGCGAAGCCTTTTTTGGCCTGCCTCAATTATAAAATGCTTGATTTCTTCTATTGGAAGCATTTTTTCAACAGGAATTCCCAATTCCACTTTCCTTCTGTCCATTAGTAAATTGGTATAGTCAATAAGAACAATGGCATTGTTTACTACGATTCCAGCAAGGGAAATAATTCCGATCATGGTCATAATAACTACAAAATCCATTTGAAAAATCACCAGCCCGAGCAATACACCGATTAAACTAAAAACAACTGAAGCAACAATAATAAAAGGAGTTCCGGCAGAATTGAACTGAGCTACAAGAATTAAAAAGATGATAAAAACAGCAATCATTAATGCACTGCTTAAAAAGGCCATTTCTTTAGCTTGATCCTCTTGCTCTCCAGCAAATTTAACTTGATAACCCTTTGGCAGCTCAAATTTATTCATTGAATTTTTTATTTCCTCCACAGTTTCATTTGGATTATAACCTTCCTTAATGTTTGAAGTAATTGTAATTACTCTTTTAAGGTTTTTGCGTTTCACGGCACTGAATGTTGTGCTTTTTACAGGAGTTGCTATTGATGAAATAGGCACCTGGCGCATTTTCCCGCTAAGCATATCTCTGAATGTTATTCTCTGATTTAACAAACTCTCTGTGTTATACCTCTGCTGATCTTTGAACCGAACATTAATTGGATAATCGTCTTTCCCTTGTTTAAAACGCGAAATTTCTTTACCAAACAACGCTGTTCTGATGGATGATCCTACTTGCCCTGTGGATATTCCAAATCTGCGGGCTTTGTCCCGATCAATTTCAATCAGTAATTCTGGTTTTCCCAGTTCTACATCGGGTTTTAATTCTTCAACACCGGGTACGTTTAAATTATTGATGTAGTTTCTAATGTTTTCTGCATAAAAAATCAAAGAATCATAGTCCTCACCAATAACTTCAATACTTACAGGTTTTCCCCTTGGAGGTCCTTCTTTGTTTTTATCAATTGTTACCTGAACACCAGGAACAGCTTTAATGTTATTTCTTATGTTTTCCATTACATCGGCTGTGTTGATTCCTCTTCTGTGTTGGAATTCAACAAAATTGACCGTGATTCTAGCCTTATGGGGAGTGTTTCCCATAACAGGGCCCTGAGAAGGGTCGCTTGCTCCCTCCCCAACCTGGGCAATTACAGATTCCACCAAAAAGCTTTTTTGGATTTGCCCGTTTTCAGTCTGAACAGGTTCTTCAAATTCAGATAAATAATTAATCAGGATCTTTTCAATTCTGGCTGTGGCTTTATTTGTTGACTCAATGTCAGTTCCAATGGGTTTTTCAATAAAAATATTTACATAATTAGGCTGATTTACAGGAAAGAACTCTACTTTGGGAGTAAAAAGCTTAAGTAAACCAAAAGATGCAATAAGCAAAAGGAAAGTTCCCACAAAGAATAAAACAGGGTTCCTTTTTTTTAATGAGAAAGTTAAAAAACGGTTATATTTTTCTTCAACTTTTGGCAGGAACACACTTTGAAATTTAGATGCAGCAGGTCCTAATATGTATAAATTTAACACAAGAAGAATCCCAGCAATTATCAATATATTCCCAAGACTAGTGAATTGCAAAAATAAAGAAGCTACTCCTAGAACAGTAACAATAATAAAACCGATTAACACTTTCTTTTTATTTGGAACAGTTTCCCCTGCTTTCATAAAGGTTGCAGTAAGCACAGGATTTATAACCAATGCTACGAAAAGGGAGGAGCCAAGCACTATAATAAGGGTAATTGGCAAATATTTCATAAATTCTCCCATCATTCCTGGCCAAAAAGCAAGAGGAAGAAATGCTGCGAGAGTAGTTGCCGTTGAAGTTATAATGGGAAGGGCAACCTCACCCACACCTTGTTTTGCTGCTTGAAAGGCGGAAAGCCCCTCATCCATTAGACGATAAATGTTTTCCACAACTACAATTCCATTATCCACTAGCATTCCCAGGGCCAGGATCAATGAAAATAATACAATTAAATTTAATGTCACACCCATTGCACCTAAAATCATAAATGCCATAAACATGGAAAGTGGTATAGCAACACCAACAAATAAGGCATTTCGCAAACCAAGGAAAAAAAGCAGCACCAAAACCACCAGTATTATTCCCGAAACAATGCTGTTTTCCAGGTTGTCAACTTGACTCCTTGTTTTTTTTGATTGGTCATTGGTAACTGAAACTTGCAGATCTTTTGGAAATTTTTCTTTTTGAGCTGTAGCAATTATTTCAATGATTTTTTCCGATGCAATCAATAAGTTTTGACCAGAACGCTTTACCACATCCAGCATTATTACTGGTTTTCCATATTCCCTTGCAAAACTTTTGCTTTCTTCATCCTTAAATGCAACATCAGCAATATCCATTAAATGTACTATGTTGAGTTTTTCGTCTTTAATAATTATGTTTTTTATTTCCTTTATGTTTGAAAATTCACCAACTATTCTAACTGTTCTTCGAAGATCCTCAGTGAGTACATCTCCACCGGAAATTGTAACATTTTCTCTTTGGATTGCATTTTCTATATCCTGGAAATTGATTTGAAGGGCATCCATTTTGTGCATATCAACAGCAATTTCAACTTCTTTTTGCTGCACACCCCTAATTTCTACTTTTGATATTTCAGAAAGATTTTCAATTTCATCTTCCAGGTATTCGGCATATGCATTTAATTCCTCAATTGAAAAATCACCTGAAAGATTGATATTCATAATCGGAAATTCTGATAAATTCAGTTCAAAAACATTTGGCTCAGCGGGTAAGTCCTTGGGGAAATCATGGCTGCTCCTTGCTTTATCTACCGCATCTTTCACTTTTTGCAGGGCAATGGTAGTTTCCGTTTCAAAATTAAACTCCACTAAAACAGTTGAAAACCCTTGTATGGATGTGGACGTTACTTTATCTACTCCACTAATTGATTTTATTTCTTTTTCCAGTGGCCTGCTCACCATTTTTTCAATGTCAAGAGCAGAATTCCCAGGGTAGGCAGTACCGATAAAAATTTGAGGAATAGAGAGCTCAGGAAAATTTTCCTTGGGCATATTTACATATGAAAATATACCGGCAATAAATATAATAAAGGTAAGTACGAATACAGTTGTTTTATTATCAACCGCAAGGGAAGAAAGCTTAAACTCCCTGATAATTTTCATAATTTAGTATTTTGAAATTAATTTTAAGTAAGTGTTTAATTAAGAATTACTCACTTATATTTATTTTGTCATTTTCTTTAAGTCCTCTTGCACCTTCAATAATAATTATTTCATCTCCTAAGAGTCCTGAATCAATAAGCGTTTTGTTGTTATAGGATTGCCCGCTTTTCACAAAAGTTTTTTTTGCATAAAATGAATCACCTTCTTTTTTAACTATAAATACAAATTCTTCACCCCAAGCATCCTGTTGAATAGCTGCTGATGGAACAACAGTGGCAGAATCTTTTTCAAATGTTTTTATCATCATCACGGCTAGAAGGTTCGGTTTTAAATTTTCAGATGATTTGTCTAATTTTATTTGAACCTTAAAAGTTCTGTTAGCAGGATTAATGAATTCTCCCATTCGACTTATCTTACTATCTATTTCAGTGCCAAGAGAAGGGAATTTTACTAAAGCCTGATTGCCTTTTTTGACTGTTTTAAGATAACTTTCTGGTAAGTCAGCAGTGATGTGCATTTCATCTAAATTCATCAAGCGTAAAAGGGGAGACATTGGGCTTGCCATTTCACCTTCTTTAGGAAATATTTCATCTACAATACCGCTAAAAGGAGCTTTTACAATTGCCATTTCTCTTTGAGCCCTTAGTGTTCTTTGTTTCTGTTCAAGTGATTCTTTTCGGTTTTTTGCTTCCAGATATTGAATTTCAGAACCTATATTTTGCTTCCAAAGTTTTTCCTGACGCTGAAAAACTGTATTGGCAAGTTCATAAGCGGTTTCTAATTCAGCAAGGTTTTTTTGTATTATATCCTGATCAAGAATCACTAGTACCTGTCCTTTCGTGACTTTCTCCCCCTCGGTAACTTTAATAGATCTTATTACACTGTTAATTTCTGCATTCATTGTTATGTTTTTTTCTGATTGCACCATTCCATGTACTTCCATAAAATGTTCAAATTTTTCCGGTTTTAAAACTGTAGTTGAAACCAGAACAGATTTAACTTGAATAGAAGTGTCTTTTAAAGCAATTTGATTTTCTACTTCTTTTAATTTCTCTGTTACAGAAGTAATTACTCCACGCAAAGAATCTCGTTGGAGAAGCAATTTGCTCAAATCCTGATTCCCATTGTCAGGTTGATTGCAGGAAGCAGTAAAAGCAATTGCTGCTGCTGCAATTACTATGTTTTTTATCATTTTTATCATTTTTGTCATTCTTATTTAAATCCTTTTAATAAACTAATTGTTAGAAATCTTTTATTGAGCTGGTGAATTAAAATTCACAGCCTTGTCAAACCTTGCTTTTGCATTTAATAAATCATAAACAGTAACTATGTAGTTTCCCTGGGTGTTTAAAAGCTGGTTCTGTACTTGGTTTAGATCAAGGCTGGTGGCTAGGCCTTCCTGGTATTTTATTAAAGTTTTATTTTGGATTTTTTCGGCCAGCACTAGGTTTTGCTTTTCTGTATTAAGTCTTTCGTATGCACTGATTAAATCAGCTTTAGAGGTTTGGGCTTGTAATTTCAGGCTTTGTTCTATCTGATTTGTCCTTACCATTGTTTTTTCATGCTCCATTTTAGCTTGTTTAATTCTTGCGTATTTCATTCCGCTATCAAAAATAGGCACTTTTAAATTCACTCCCCATACTGTAGTTGGATACCAGGGGCCATTTTCAAAAAAAGTAAATTCATTTCTAAATGCATTTTCCTGATGGGATAGGAATGCACCTATTGATGGAAAATAACTGTACTTTTCTTTCTTCAAATTCAGTTGCATTAAATTTTGTTGATTTAGCATAAGCTGATAATCAATATGGTTTTTTGCCTGGAAATCCTTATTGAAAAGTTCTTCAACATTTATTTTCGACAAAATATCATTAAGGTTTTCAGACAATTGAACTGGCGTTTCTATTTCCAGGCCTATTTGCAATTTAAACAACTGTAGGGCCAAGTCTACCTGCCTTTCACTTCTTTGTAAAGAGTTTTTAAGATTTTGCAAAAGAAGGTTTAGTTGGTCAACATCATTTTCTTCAATAAATCCACTTTTATAAATTTCAGATGTTTCAGTAAAAAGCTTCTCAGTATTACCAATGCTTTGTTGCAAAATAAGTATATTCTCTTTGGCTACTAAAGCAGAATAATAAGCCTGTGCAACATCAGCTTTTATATCGTTTTGAGTTTTGCTGAGTTGATTTTTGGATAGCCTTCCATAAGTTTTAGAGGCTTGTAAACCTACTATATAGGCTCCATCAAAGATAAGTTGGGATGCGGTAAGACCTGCTACTGCTGTGTAGTTTGTTCCAAATCGAATTGGAACAAGATCGTTGGCGTCAGCCTGAGGGTTAAAAGCATTTGCAGGAAGTACCTGAGTGGGAATATTTAAAAAGTTTTGAAAATTAACCTCTCCATTTACTTGGGGAAGCCCTATTGTTGTAGTTTCCAGGATTTGTTTCTTTGCTATTTCTACATCAAGTTTAGCATTTATAATTCCATAATTATGTATTAAAGCATAGTCGATTGCCTGCTCAAGGTTAAAACTTTGTCCCTTTATTGCTTCTTCATTATTTTGACCATTTACCCCAACAAGAAAAAAACAAATAAAGAATAAGTTTATAGCGTAAAACTTCAGTAAAAAGAACCTCATAATAAATCCGGATTAGTAATATTAAATTTTTTGATCATATATTTTATTCCTTTCTCACTGGCAATTCCACGAATATGATAGCGCATCATTTCAGTTACCACATCGCCAAACTTGTATTCAGAAACCGGAAATACTTTAGGGTCGAACATTATATCTATTCGTGAAATATGAATTTTTGCAACAATTGAAGCATTCAGGTTTTCACGGTATAAATTTTCTTTAATTCCTTTTTCCAGATTTGCTTTTACACTAGAATATATATAGTTAAACTTATAGTCATTAAACACCTGCCAAGCTTCGGGATAATACTTTTCTAAATCAAAATGAATTGAAGGATGAATATCCTTTATCTGCTCACCCACATGTTTAGTAATTTCAAACATTTCATCTATTGCATTTAATCCAGAAGAACAGATCTTATCAAGAGCAGTTTTGTCTTCTTCCAAATGGTTTTCCAAAACCTGATATACCAAATCTCCTTTATCCTTAAATGACTTATAAAGGGTTTTTTTAGACATACCCATACTCCTGGCAATGTCATCCATGGTCATGCTTTTTATGCCATTTCGCATAAATAACTTACATATAGGTTGTAATAATTGACAGATAATATTTTCCATTTTGGTTGCAAAGATAATAGTTTTTACACTCGGGAAACAAAAAACGCAAAAAATGTTTCCAAAGTGTTGTTGCTGCGAAAACCATTCTTTGAATAAGTGTTTTTTTATTAAACATTGAATGATAAATTTCAAATAGGGGACTATTTGTCAATGAAATAAATAAATAAAAAATATTTATATGCACAGACTAACTAAAACACCATAAAAAATCGTTTTTTTGTATAAAATTTCAAAGACAATTTTAACGTGAAGACACAAAGTAGAATTAAAATAATCGATTTGTTAAAAGAAGGAGCCTGTGGACAAATTGATAAGGAAGTAACAGTTAAAGGCTGGGTAAGAACAAAAAGGGGAAATAAAAACATTGCCTTTATTGCAGTAAATGATGGTTCTGTTATTCATAATATTCAAGTAGTTGCAGATCCCTCTGAATTCAATGAGGCATTACTTGATCAAATAACTACAGGGTCTTGTTTATCAGTAAGCGGAACTCTTGTACAATCTCAGGGACAAGGTCAAAGCGTGGAAATACAAGCCAAAAGCATTGAAGTTTATGGAACTGCTGATGCAGAAACTTTTCCTCTTCAAAAAAAGGGACATTCACTGGAATTTTTACGTGAAATTGCTCACTTACGCCCAAGGACAAATACATTTGGAGCAGTTTTAAGAATACGGCATGCTATGGCCTTTGCTGTTCATAAATACTTTAATGATCATGGTTTTTGTTATGTACACACTCCAATCATTACAGGTTCTGATGCTGAGGGAGCGGGAGCTATGTTTCGGGTTACAACATTAAATCCGGTTAACCCTCCTAAAAAAGATGATGGAAGCGTTAATTACAAAGAGGATTTTTTCGGAAAAGAAACAAACCTGACTGTTTCTGGTCAGTTAGAAGCAGAATTGGCTGCACTTGCACTGTCACAAGTTTACACTTTCGGACCTACTTTTAGAGCCGAAAATTCTAATACTACAAGACATCTTGCAGAATTTTGGATGATAGAACCAGAGGTTGCTTTCAATGATTTGAATGACAATATGGATTTAGCCGAAGATTTTTTAAAGTATCTTGTTCAGTATGCTCTTGATAACTGTAAAGATGATCTTGAATTTTTAAACAAAATGTATGATAAGGAGTTAATTGATCGTTTAAATACTGTTACTAAAAATGATTTTATACGATTAAGTTATACCCAGGCGGTAGATATTTTAAAGGAAAGTAATCAAAAGTTTGAATATAAAGTAGAATGGGGAACTGATTTACAATCAGAGCACGAAAGGTATTTAGTGGAAAAACATTTTAAAAAGCCTGTTATTCTTATAGATTATCCAATTGGAATAAAAGCTTTTTACATGAGGCAGAACGAGGATGGCAAAACAGTAAGGGCAATGGATGTATTGTTTCCAGGCATAGGAGAAATAATTGGTGGCTCACAAAGGGAAGAAAGACATGAGGTTTTATTACAAAGGGTTAAAGAATGTAATATTGCCGAAGAGGATATATGGTGGTATTTGGAAACCAGAAAATTCGGAACTGCTCCTCATGCAGGTTTTGGCTTAGGTTTTGAGAGATTAATACTTTTTATTACAGGAATGGGCAACATTAGGGACGTGATACCTTTCCCTCGCACCCCTAAAAATGCGGAGTTTTAAGCACTTGCTTTAAAGGATAGAATTTAGTAGATTTAGATGTGTTTTCAAAATTAAATTAGGTGTTTAAGAAACGACAGAAAATATGTTAAAACAAAGTTTACAACAGAGGCTTTTACAAAAATTATCACCACAGCAGATTCAGTTAATGAAGCTGTTGCAAATTCCAACTATTTCTCTTGAACAAAGGATAAAGGAGGAGCTTGAATTAAATCCGGCACTTGAAGAGGGACGGGAAGAGGAGGAAGCCGGTGAATTTGAAGAGGAATTTCAGGCAGATAATACAGCAGAGGAGCCCGTTAAGGAAAATACTCGTGAGGATTTTGATTTCGAGCAATATTTTGATGATGATGAAACCCCGGGGTATAAATTATCAGCAAAAAACACAGGTCCTGACGAGGAGCGCAAAGAAATACCTTTTTCGGGTGGAACAAGCTTTCAGGATTTTCTTCTGGCACAACTCGGGTTGCGTGTGCTTGATGAGCACCAGCACGTAGTTGCCGAGAATATTATTGGCAATATTGATGATGACGGTTATTTAAGAAGAGAAATAGAATCACTGGTAAACGATTTGGCTTTTTCCCAAAATATTATGACAAACGAAGAGGAGGTTCTTCAGATGTTGAAAGTTATTCAGGAATTTGACCCTTCAGGAATTGGTGCCAGGAATTTACAGGAATGCCTTGCCCTGCAATTACAGAGAAAAGACAGTAAAAACCCTTATATAAAAATAGCACTAACTATTATTACCAAGCATTTCGAGGAGTTTACCAAAAAACATTACGAAAAAATCTCCCGAAAAATTTGCATTGATGATGAAACACTCAAATCTGCAATTAATGAAGTATTAAGGCTAAATCCAAAGCCTGGGAGTTCCTCACAATCAAATGAATCCTCAAAGCTATCTTTACAGATAGTTCCTGATTTTGTAGTGAATAATAATGATGGAGGACTTGAGCTTAGTCTTAATTCCAGAAATGCACCTGAACTTAAAATCAGCAGGCCTTATATGGAAATGCTGGAAAATTATCAGAATAATAAAACCAGGGAAACCAAGGATGCCTTAATGTTTGTAAAACAAAAGCTTGATGGGGCAAGGTGGTTTATTGATGCCATTAAACAAAGGCAGCAAACCCTATCGCTTACCATGCAAGCTATTATGGAATACCAGTATGATTATTTTCTTACAGGAGATGAAACAAGACTCAGACCAATGATTTTGAAAGATATTGCAGAAAAGGTTAATCTTGATATTTCAACTATTTCAAGGGTTGCTAACAGCAAATATGTTCAAACCGAATTTGGAACATTTTCTCTGAAATCATTTTTTTCAGAATCACTATCTACTGATACTGGAGAGGAAGTTTCTACCCGTGAGGTAAAAAAAATATTGCAGGACTGCATTGATGGGGAAAATAAAAGCAAACCTTTGACAGATGATAAACTAGCCAAAATATTGAAAGAGAAAGGGTATAATATTGCACGTAGAACAATTGCTAAATACAGAGAGCAATTAAATATTCCCGTAGCAAGAATGAGGAAAGAACTATAATGCTTGAAAATAGAATTGCCACAGTAATTTCATATTTATTCCATCCACTTTTAATGCCTACAGTAGGCACTTTTCTTATATTTAATATGGGAGGATATATTGCATTTACCATTGCTTCACCGGTAAAGTACATGGTTTATGGAATAGTTTTTTTAAATACTTTCATTTTTCCTTCAATGGCAAGTATTTATCTTTTAAAGAAAGGGTATATCAATAGTACAGGAATGTCCACTATTCAAGAGAGAAGAATACCAATGGTTCTAACTGCTGTTTTCTATTTCTTCACTTATTATATTTTAAGAAAAGCTTCACTGCCCCCCGTACTCTTTTTAATGATATTAGGTGCGACTTTATCTGTTCTTTTAACCCTTTTAGTTACTCTGATATGGAAAATAAGCGCCCATATGGTTGGTATTGGTGGAATAGTAGGAGCTGTAATAGGGTTGTCAATTAAATTTTCAGTTAATTTTCAGATTTTAATAATGGCACTGCTAATAATTGCAGGATTAGTTGGTTATTCCCGGTTAAAACTAAATGCACACACCCATTTTCAAGTTTATCTTGGCTTTTTTTTAGGTTTGGCCTCTATGCTGTTGCTAATTTTAGGAGTTTAATAAAGGTTCCCATTTTTGCAAACAGAAATAACAAATCTTTATCAAACAATTTCTTCACATCATTAGGCTTATTCCTACTGAGAAAGGAATTAATTCAACTCCTTTATTATTTCTAAAGATAGAATTCAATCCATAAGATCCGGTTAAATTAATTTTTCCATAACCTAATCTTGCAGTAGCAACATATCTTAAAGGATTTGCATTTGGAAAAGTATAAAACTTCCATTTTCCTGTATCATCAATTACCTTTTTATGAATATTGAACAAGTATCCCACCTTAACTCCCGGATAAAACCGAAAAGGGTTTTTACCATTTGTCCTGATTCTAAATTCAAATGGTAGTTCGATGTAATTTGCTGATAATTTATTTTTTTTATAAGGTGTTGTTCTTGGTATTAAAGAGGTAAATGCAGATGAAGTATCTGTTTCTAAAGTTTCAACAAATATTCCGTTATGATGCACATTATGAGAGCTTAAACCTAATCCAAAAGCAAAACCAAAGGCAGATTCCCTAAATTTAATATCATTAAAAACAGAAACAGAAAAACCAGGTGACCATATTCTGGTTTTAACACCATTTGGAACATTAAGCCAATTGTCTATGGTTAAATCAAGTATAAACCGGTCATATACTGGTTTTGGCACAGCTTTAATTTCATTGTTCTGAGCAAAAACAGGCAAAACTAAAATTATCAGGGGTAAAAAAAGAAGATTTTTCATTGAAAGTAATTTCCGCAAATTTATGGAAAAGTTTCAACTACTACCTTCATTCTGCCAATCATTTGAGGGTAATGCCCCGGGAAAGTACATATGTAATGATATGATCCTGCCTTTGGAGCATTAAATTGTAACTGGACAGTTTGACCAGGCAAGGCTATTTCTGACCCTGCAATTACATTGGGATTATCAGGGATGTAATTTTTCTTTGCACCAATAGCTAAACCCTCCCTAGCAACTTCATCACCTGTACCCATTTTAATAAAAACGATATTATGGTTCATTTCCTCTCCCTGGCTTTCGTTTGTTAAGGTGATTTTTACTTTTGAATTTACTGGTACTACTATTTCTTTTGGATCAAAAGCTATATCAGACATAGTATTGCCTATAGTTTTAATAGTCAAATTGATGGTTTCTTGCTTTGTTTGTGAAGTATCTACTGCTTGAGGCATCGAAAATGTTTTTTCTGGAGGAACTGTACTTTCATCACATCCAACAAATAGAAAAATAACAGATAAAAAGAATAATAATTTTTTCATAGTTAAGTTATTCGTTAGTTCTAAAGTTAATAAATTAAATTGTTTTTATAAAACAGATGTTAATAATATTAATTTAAAAAGAAGTTTTAAAATAGGCTGATTTTATTATCTTTGCTATCCTTAAGTTAGTTTAAAAAATCCGGCAGGTTTAAATTAAAATAGATGAATAAATTTTTCCTTTTAATTCTTGTTTTTATTTCTTTTAGTTTTTTCGCTTGTAATCAAGTTTCATCTCCATCTGGAAAGGCAAGGAAAAATTATAATTCTGATCCATCAAGTGGCTTTAGTAAAAGACCACAAAAGAAAAGCCGTCAGGCTCCACAAATGGGATTTTATGAAAAGAAATCTAAAACAAATATTTTTGCTTCAATAAAATATAAAGTAAGTCATCTTTTTGCTGGTAATGATAAAAGACACAAGCTTAATAATGATCAAAGATCTTCCTCCCAAAGCTATTCTAATAAAAGACAAGGTGATCAACAGGCAAAAATGAACAAAAGCTTTGTTAAAGGAAAAAGAACTAAAACAAAAAGAAAAAATAAAGGATCTGATAATAATTCTGATTCATTCTCTTCCAGTCCTAAAAAGAAAAAGTCTAAGAATTAATGCTCAATTGAACCACTTTTCAATTTCTAAAGTGGATTCAATCTTTTTTTCAAGATGGTCTTCTAATACAGGAAAAAAATCTATTCCTGTTAAAGCTTCTACCGAATCAATTGTAACTGCAAATTCTTTTAATAACTTATTTTGAGATTTATTTTCAATAATAAATCCTATTGCTTTAATTTCCGGCTCTTTCATGTCAAGAATCACTTTGTAATAGTAAACTGGAACCGCGACTTTATTGTTTACGCCAATTGAGGATAAGTTATCAGTTAAAACACCTGCAGTAACGATATAAATTTCTTGGTTTTCTTTTGCCCATTCTCTGACCTGTTCTTCTAGTTTTTTCCAAATACCCCGATTAAAGCCTGGCAGTTGGGGTGACATATTGCTCATGTAAAAGGATTCTGTCATGGCTTTTTCTGACCAGGAAAAATCTGCTGCAGGCGCCAAATGCCCTCTATCATAGCCACTGTTTTTATAATCATCAGGCCTTACTGCATTTTTTAATATATAAGGATCAGCGTAAAACCGGTTTTTTCTTTTGTTTTCTCCCGCATAAGAAGAGTCCAATTTGTAAGTTACCCAGTTTGCTTGTTTATATTTTGAATTATAACTGATTTTTATGGTTGAATGAGATATCAATTGTTCCCCTGAAATGGGAGCAGGATAAAAATTAGTTGCAAAATCAATACTTGGTTTTACTTTTTTATGCAGGGAGCAGTGTTGAAGAAAAAAAGCAGAAAAAAAAATGAATATTAATAAAAGCATAAAAACAATTACGCCTGACTTTCTTTTGTTTCTCATAGTAATTTGAGTTAAATCATTGAATGGCTTTTTTTTATTATATTAACATTACGATTCCTAGCAACAAAGTTAGAATTTTAATTACTTATTGAATTCCATTTAAAAAGCCAAAAAATAAAAGAAAGATGAAAACATTATTTCTTGTCAGGCACGCAAAATCAAGTTGGGATGAAACCTCCCTTGACGATATAGATCGACCTTTAAAAGCATCAGGGGTTAAAGACGCCTATCTTATATCGACTTTTTTAAAAGAAAAAATCGTGCAACCTGAATTAATTATTAGTAGCCCTGCAGTAAGAGCTTTAAGTACCGCTGTAATATTTGCAAAGGGAATGAATATACCATTAACAGACATTAAATTATTCCAGGAATTGTATGAATCCACTCCCGGGGAAATACAAAAAACAATTCAAAAAACTGATGATGAAATTGATTCTTTAATGGTGTTTGGTCATGATCCTTCTTTGACAAATTTATTTATGTTTCTTACTGGAATAAATCTAGAAAAAATTCCTACATCTGCAGTAGTTTCAATTTCTTTAAATATTGATCATTGGAAAGAAATAGCACCAGGAAAGGGAATATTAGAATACCTTTATAAACCAAAACAAGTTAAAGCAATTTTAAATTTGGTTTAATTTCAGTAAAATAACAAATAGAATAGCTAAAAAACTCAAATACGTTTTATCCATTAACTAATTTTTACATTACACGTAAAATAGTATTTAACAAATACTTTATTTGAAAATAAATTATGTCAACTAAAAAAGTTGAAGTCATTAACAGAGAATTAAGCTGGTTATCATTTAACGAGCGTGTATTACAAGAAGCATGTGACCCAACTGTGCCCCTTATTGAGAGAATTAAATTTTTAGGAATTTTTTCAAACAACAGGGATGAATTTTTCCAAGTGAGAGTTGCCAGTCTTAAAAGAATGGTAAACATCAGTAAAAAAGCACGTGAAGTTATTGGCGAAGACCCTTCAAAATTATTAAAGAAAATACAAGGAATTGTTATAGATCAACAAAACCTATTCGAGAATACTTACAAGAAGATACTAAAGGAACTCGAAAAGCAGAATGTTTTTATTATAAATGAGAGCCAGCTTTCAAAGGTGCAGGGAGAGTTTGTGCGGAATTATTTTCATCAAACAGTAAGGCCAGCACTTGTTCCCATTATGTTAGATGATACCCGCTCTTTTCCATATTTGAAAGAAAAAACAACTCATTTACTAGTAAAACTGAAGCCAATAAACATAAAAAAAATAAAATATGCAGTACTTGAGGTTCCCACTTCAGCTTTGTCAAGGTTTTTGGTACTGCCAGATAAACAAAACAAACATTCTATAATTATCCTGGATGATGTAATCAGATATTGTCTTGATGATATTTTTTCCATCTTTGATTTTAAAAGCATTGAAACACATACAATTAAACTAACCCGTGATGCAGAGCTGGATATCGATAATGACATAAATAAAAGCCTGATAGAGAAAATTTCCAGGAGCATAAAAAAAAGAAAAGCAGGTGTGCCTGTAAGGTTGATATATGATAGCAGCATGCCTGCTGATTTACTGGATTTACTAGTGAAAAAATTAGAATTAAATGAAAATGACAATTTAATTCCCGGAGGCAGGTATCATAATTTTAAGGATTTCATGGATTTTCCTGATGTGGGAGGCCCTGAATTAAAATATAAGCCAATGGCCGCAGTAAGTCACCCTGCATTCATTAAAGGCCATAAAAACATGTTTGGAATAATTAGAAAAAAGGATGTGTTGTTAACCTATCCATACCAAACCTTTAGTCATTTAATAGACTTATTAAGGGAAGCAGCGATTGACCCCCTTGTTGTTTCCATAAAAATTTCACTTTATAGAGTAGCCAAGAATTCAAATATTGTTAATGCTTTAATTAATGCTCAAAAGAACGGAAAGAGCGTAACTGTAATCCTGGAACTGCAAGCAAGATTTGACGAAGAGGCCAATATATACTGGGCAAACAAACTACAGGATGAGGGGGTAAAAGTAATTTTTGGGGTTCAAGGCTTGAAAATACATGCCAAATTATTTCTTATAACTCGAAAGGAAGGCAATAAAACAGAGAATTATGCTCATATTGGTACTGGAAACTTCAATGAAAACACTTCTAAAATATATTCTGATCATAGTCTTTTAACAGCAGATAAAAGAATAACAAAAGAGGTAGTTAAACTTTTCAACTTTTTTACCAATAATTTTAAAACAAATACATACCGGCACCTTATTGTTTCTCCTTTCTTTATGCGGAAAAGCTTTATACGCTTAATAAATAATGAAATTTCAAATGCAAAAGAAGGTAAAAAAGCATATATCTACATTAAATTAAATAATATTTCTGACCAAGAACTTATTGCCAAATTATACGAAGCAAGTAAAGCGGGAGTGAAGATAAAAATGGTAGTAAGAGGAGTTTGTTCTTTAATTCCAGGAATAATAAAGCTCAGCGAAAATATAGAGGTAATTAGTATTGTGGATCGTTATTTAGAACACTCCAGGTTATTTATATTTTGCAATGGGGGTGATGAATTGTATTATTTATCCTCGGCCGACTGGTTGGTTAGAAATATGGATTATAGAGTTGAGGTGGCATGTCCGCTTTATGACAAACAAATTCAAAAAGAGCTAAAGGATTTTATGGACATCCAGTTTAAAGGCAACGTTAAATCGCGCATTATTAACGGAGAAAAAAACAACACCTATAAGAAAATTAATTCAGAAAAGCCTTTAAGGGCTCAATATGGCCTTTATAATTATTTTAAAAAGAAAAACGAAAGTTAAATTTATTTATTCACTACTTAAATTCATTTAATAATTTGAAGTTTGCTGCCATAGACATTGGATCCAATGCTGTAAGAATACTTTTCTGCAATATTTATGATAAGGAACCAGAACCATTAATAAAAAAATCATCACTTGTAAGAATACCCATCAGGCTTGGAGAAGATGTGTTTTTAAATGGCAGAATCTCACCGGAAAAAATTAAAAAATTGATTTTGGCCATGCAGGGGTTTAAAAAATTGATGCAGGCTCAGGATGTTGTAGCAATTAGGGCCTGCGCTACTTCTGCTATGAGAGAAGCAGTGAACGGGGCAGAGGTAGTAAAAAGGATAAAAAAAGAAGCAGAAATAGATGTAGAAATAATTAGTGGAGAAATGGAGGCTGAAATAATATTTTCAACTCATCTTGCCGATAAATTTTTAGATAAAAAATCCTATTTATATATTGATGTTGGAGGTGGAAGCAGTGAAATAACGCTGTTTTCTAAAAGCAAGAAAATAGCTTCCAGGTCTTTTGATATCGGAACTATTAGAATGCTGCATAAGAAAGAATTCAAGGTAGAATTCCGAGAACTTATTTCCTGGGTTGAATTAAATGTAAGTGGCCTGAAGAATTTAATTGCTGTTGGTACCGGGGGGAATATCAACAAGCTTTCCAAACTTGGAAAAAAGAAAGAAAACAAATATCTCGATTTTGAAAAACTTTCCCAGCTGGATCAATACCTGAATAAATTCACCTACCAGGAAAGAATAGAAACATTAGGATTAAATCCCGACAGAGCTGATGTAATTATTCATGCTACAAAAATATTTTTAACCGTTATGAAAGCGGCAAACATCAATAAAATATTTATCCCTCAAACAGGATTAACTGATGGGATCATTAAGTTGCTTTATTCTGATTATCAGAAAAACAAGCGCAGTTTTTAATGCCTATAAAAGGGTAGTATTAATTGTTTTGGTAATTAGAGGGAACAAGACATTTTGGATTATCCCATTTTTTAAGTAATTCAGGATCTATTATATTTCCGAAAGAATCAAGGCAATTCCCTTGATTGTCTTTTTTTATTATCTTCATTTCCCCGTTTAATAAAGATTCAATAATATGTATTTTAAACTCCTCCTGGTTTAATTTTTTATTGTTCATTCCAAAGCAAACCCCCCAATTGTTGTTAAAAAAATCCATTTCAGATAAAGGCTTATCAGGCATAGCTTCAGGTTTGTTTTTCCAGTTTTTATATTGACGAAAGTTCCCTTTTTCATGAGCCTTGCCTAATTTTAGTGCTTTTTTTGGGGCAATTTCCTGAACTAGCGTAGCCATCCAAAAGCAGTGTTTAAATGCATCGGCTTGTCCCCCAATAAAATCAGTGTCTATTTGTTCATATTCGCTCTTTAAGTTTTTTGAAACTGACAAAGCATTTTGAGTAATCCGGGAAGCCTTTTTTGCAATAAAGGGATGCTTTATTACCCATATTTTTTCAGCAACACTTAATTGCCGAAATTTTTTTATAAATGATTCCTGAGCTTTAAAAACCATAGGAAAGATTAAAAAAACAAATAAAAAAACGAATGTTTTCGTTTGCATAATTAAAATTTAAAGGTTTTTGTAATTATTATGCTTGTTTTCAAGTGTTAGGCCAAGGGTTTTTTATATTTGTAAAATAACTATTCAGTTAAAAAATTGAAAATACTTTCATCCCGTTACAATTTATTGTTTTTTGCAGCAATTCTTTTCATTGCTGCAATGGTGTTTAATAACAGCTCATTGCTGGTTAATTCTGCTGATAATTTAACTCTTAAATTTAATCGCCAACTCCAAAAGAAAGATATAGAACTGGAAAAAACGATATCTTATTTTGCAGATTTTATTAAAAATGATGACTATGAACAGCTTTTCATTCAAAAAAAGGATGAACTGGAAAAACTTTATTCAAAGCAAGGTATCGCTTTTTTCGTATTTGAAGGAGATCTGATGACTTTTTGGTCACACAATGCTGTTCCGGTTGATGATCTTAAAGAACTTGATTTTCCCCTAGTACGATTGGAAAATGGATGGTATAGAGTGAAAATAGTAAAAGAAAATGATTTAACAATTGCAGCACTTGCATTGATTAAAAACGAGTATGAGCACCAAAACCAGTACCTGCAGGATCATTTTCACAAGGATTTTTCTTTGCCTGAAAACACAAGGTTAAATTTCCATCAATTAGCTTCTGAAAATCATGTTTACGACTCTGAAGGAAAATTTCTTTTTGCCCTAATATTCGGTAAGGAGATAAAATTTAGCCAGCTAAATAATTATACAGTAATTGCGCTTATATTAATCACAGTGCTGCTTTTAATGGTTTTCTTTCAAAAAGAAACAAGAAGCCTTTTAAAACAAAAACTATGGATTAGACCATTTTTGTTTTTAGCCCTGCTGGTCGTTTTAAGAATATTTTCAATTATAATGCAATTTCCAGGAATAATTTACAATTTAGAATTGTTTACTCCTGTACATTACGCCACTTCATGGCTTTTCCCTTCCTTAGGAGATTTTTTGGTTAATGCAATTTTGCTGACCTATCTGTTTTATTTTTTAAATCAAAAAGTTTCATTCAAAAATATTTTAACTCCAAGTTTGAGCGGCTTTCAAAAAAGTATAATTGGATTGCTGGTTATTCTTTTTGTATTGTCCTCTGCTTTGCTTGTTACCATAGGCCTTTCTGGACTTGTTCTTCATTCCAATATTTTATTTAACCTTAATAATGTATTTGAATTGAGTTATCTAAGCCTAACAGGTTACTTAATAGCGGCATTGTTGTTATTTACTTTTTACCTGATTAGCGATAAAGCCATTGGTGTTTTATCCCTAATGAAAATTGATAATAACTGGCTTATTAAGATTATTGTTTTTTCATTACTGCCATTCTTATTTCTTTCCTACCAGCAATCACAAAACTTTGATCTGATATTGATCTTATGGCCTTTTCCTATATTATTCACTATTTGGTGGATAAAAACAAAACAAAATAAGATATATAATTTTTCCAGTGTATTGATAATTGTTTTGGTGTTTTCAATTTATGCTTCTCATGTTTTTAATACTTATTCCTCCTTTAAAGAAATTAAAAACAGACATGTACTTGTTCAAAAATTAGCACGTGAGAAAGACCCTGTTGCTGAGTTTCTATTTAAAGAAATAGAACAAGAAATATCAAATGACAGAAAAGCAAAAACGCTTGCTGCAGATTTTTGGCAAAACAGAGAAGAGCTTGAAATTTATTTGAAAGAGAAATACTTTAAGGGATTTTGGGATAGGTATGATTTCCAAATAACCGTTTGCAGGCCTCAGGATTCTTTATTGGTAAATCCCATAGAACAACAGGTGAATTGTGACGATTTTTTCCAATCTCTTATTAGTAATACCGGCCAACAAATAGAAGGCTCCAATTTGTATTATCTTGATAATAATTCAGGCAGGATAAGTTATCTGGCAAGGCTTGCTGTTCATGCTTTTCAGCCTAATAAGAGTATTCAATTTCTTTTCCTGGAAATTGATTCAAAGTTTAAACCTGAAGGAACAGGGTATCCAGAACTTTTGCTGGATGAATCTGAAATTATCCAAACCCCTGATATTTCAGATTATTCTTTTGCAAAGTATAAAAATGGTAAACTGGTAAGTAAATCGGGAACTTATCCATACAGTATATTTTCTACTCCTTATTCTGTAGATGAGGAGAATTTACATTTATTTGATCGTGAAAATTATAACCACCTTATATATTCACCGGAAAAATCAACTTCAATTATTTTAAGCCTTCCTTCCAAAACTGGCTTGGACAGGCTTACTGCCTTCTCATATCTATTTACTTTTTTTAGTATTATTTTACTTCTGGTTTTGTTTTTCAATCATTTTCCTTTTGATTACACCTTGTTTTGGTATGATTTTAAAACCAGGATTCAAAGTGTTTTAATCGGAACTGTTATTTTGTCAATTCTTTTATTTGGGGCAGGAACAGTTTATTATATTCAAAAACAATACAATCAAAAAAACAAGAACCTAATTAGTGAGAAGATAAACTCGGTATTGATTGAATTAGAAAATTTATTAAGTAATGAAACAGAACTTAGTTTGGAGAAGGAAGACCATCTTTCCCAACAACTTATTAAATTCTCTAATGTTTTTTTTACTGATATTAATCTTTATGATCTGGAAGGAAATATACTTGCATCTTCACAAAAGGATATATTTGAAACTGGACTCAGAGGGCGAAAAATGAATACTACTGCCTATTCCCGTATGGCCGTTCAAAATAAAACTAAATTTATACAAAATGAAAATATCGGCAAATTAAATTACTTGTCCGCCTATATTCCCTTGTTCAATATAAACGGAGAATTACTGGCTTACTTAAACCTGCCTTATTTTGCCAAGCAGAATGAATTAGAAAAAGAAATATCTTTCTTTTTAATTACCTTAATAAATATTTATGTTTTCCTTTTTGTTTTGTCAGTGATAATAGCCATTTTTTTATCTAATTTCATAACAGGTCCTCTTCTTTTGATAAGAACAAAATTAAGGGATGTTAAATTAGGGAAATCAAATGAGCTTATTGTATGGAATGGAAAAGATGAAATAGGCAGCCTGGTAAAAGAATACAACAGGATGATATTGGAATTAAGTGAGAGTGCTAACAGGCTTGCACAATCAGAAAGAGAGTCGGCATGGCGGGAAATGGCTAAACAAGTAGCACATGAGATTAAAAACCCTTTAACGCCAATGAAATTAAGTATTCAACATCTGGAAAGGGCCCGGAAAGACAATGCTCCTGATTTTGAACAGAAACTAGAGAGATTAACCCATACATTAATTGAACAGATTGACACACTTGCAAATATTGCCAATGAATTCTCTAGTTTTGCAAAAATGCCAGGAAAAATCCCAGAACCATTAGACATTAAAGAACTTGCGCGCAGCTCCGTTGATTTATTTAAAGGATCTCAGGAAGCAATAATTACTCTTGAGATTTTAACAGAGAAAGAATTAACCATAAGAGCAGATAAAGGGCAGTTATTACGAGTATTTAACAATCTGATAAAAAACGCTATTCAATCGATTCCATTTGACCGTGAGGGTAAAATAGAAATTAAATTGGTTCCGGATAATGATTTCAAAAACATTTTGGTTTCAATTAAAGACAATGGTACAGGAATTAGCAATGATCAAAAACTAAAGATTTTTACTCCTAATTTCACAACAAAAACAACTGGAACCGGTCTTGGTTTATCAATAGTAAAAAACATTGTAGAAGACTCAGGAGGGAAGATATGGTTTGAAACAGATGAAGTTCAAGGAACAACATTCTATTTTAATCTACCTATTTTAGAATAGAAAATAATGGGATTAAAAAATCTGTAAGTTTTTTTAATTCACCTGTTTAGTCAACCCACATAAAAAACCTGGAATTGTTTTCAAACTTCTTAAGATCTTTTGTGCCAAGAATCATAATAGCATCAATTGCAGGTATTATTCCTAATCCTCCCCCCAGTGTGAGAACATAGCTTATGGGTATTATCGGAGGAGTACCTAAATATAATCGGTGAACTCCAAAATGTCCTAGGAAAATAGCAAGTGCAAAGGCGGTGATTTTTTTATTTTCTTTAGTCTTTAACTGCAGAAATTTCAGATGTTCTGGATTATTAAAATCAAGATGCCTTAGTTTGATTTTAGTTTCATTTTTTATTTCTGATAAGCTATCAGAAAGAACAAAAAAAACAGGCTCCTTTGTATTAAATGCAAAAGAGCCTGTAAGTGAAAAAAATGGATGGATTAAAACAAGTGCAAAAAATTTTAAAAGATAATTTTGCATAACATTTGGTTAAGCTATTTTAAACTTTCTGTTTACTTCATCCCAGTTTACTACATTCCAAAATGCGTTAATATAATCAGGTCTTTTGTTTTGATAGTTTAAGTAGTAAGCATGTTCCCATACATCAAGACCAAGTATTGGAGTTCCTTTTACATCGGCCACATCCATCAATGGGTTATCCTGGTTTGGAGTTGAAGAAATAAGGAGTTTTCCGTTTTGTACTACAAGCCATGCCCAACCTGATCCAAATCTTGTTGCTGCTGCTTTTGCAAATTCTTCTTTAAATCCGGCAAATGACCCAAAACTTGAATTAATAGCTTCGGCAACTCCACCTGTAGGTTCACCGCCTGCATGTGGTGCCATTATTTCCCAGAAAAGGTTGTGGTTGTAATATCCTCCACCATTATTTCGTACTGCAGGGCTCTGAGCGGAAATGTTTTTTAAGATTTCTTCTATGGAATTTCCTTCTAAAGGAGTGCCTTGGATTGCGTTATTTAGATTGGTTGTATATGCCTGGTGATGCTTACTATGATGGATTTCCATTGTACGGGCATCTATATGAGGTACAAGGTCATCATAAGAATATGGTAATTTAGGTAATTCAAAAGCCATTTGATTAAAATTTTGAGGTTAAACAATGGTTTCAAAAGTAACAAAATTTAATCGGAAAAATCCTAAATAGGAGAATAAGATTGATTAAAATGGATTTCTTTTAAAAGATAAAAATCCAAGAAATTAATTTAAGAGATAATTTATCTTTAATGGAATAATTATAAAAGGAGAGAGAAGGGATTATGGAAAAAGTAGAAAGGGGGGAAGATCATTTACTGTAAATAACTCCAATAAAATTTAATAAAACTTATCGTGGATATTTAACAGCAATGGTGTTTATTGTAACGAATATTTAACACATGGCTAATGATTAGTCCCGCAGACCCTAAATAAATGATGTATTTGATAAAGGGTGAATAATCATGAAAAACAATTCCTAAAGTGCAAATCAATAAAAATGTCCACAATGAGAATTTAATAAATAAAGAATTTGTTTTTCTTGAAGTAAAGAAAACCGCAACAACAGCAAAAGACAAAAACAAGTAATCGTAATTAAACCCTGCATGGCTGTCTGAAGCACAACTGTCTCCTAGGCATATAAATGCAGCAGGCAAAGCCAGGCAATGCACAAGGCATAATCCTGAACTAAGTATTCCAACAATATCAGATTTGGATGTTTTGTTTAACATGAAGCAAAGATAAAAAAAAATTTGCAACCTTGTTGCAAAAATATTTTTTTTGCTATTGTTGCTGACTATTATGCTCCTGCAATAGTCTTTGATGCTCGGCCTTCATTTGTTCATGTTCTTTTTGCATTTGCTCATGTTCTTTTAACATTCTGGAATGTTCCTGGGCTATTTTTTTATGCTCCTTTTGTATTGTTTTCTCATCCGCGCTTTGTTCCAAATGCTTTTTTTCAAGCTTGGAGTGTTCTTTTAAAAGTTGCTGGTGCTCATAAATAATTTTGGCCTGTTTGTCCATTAATGCCTTATGCTTTGTTTCTAATGAAAAGTAGGCTGAGTCAAAATAAGCAGTATCTAACCTGTCTTTGAACATTTCCCTATGTGTGGCAGCAAATTCCTCATGTTCAAGTAATAAAGAAGAATACCGGTCTTCAAGTACTTTAAGAGTGTCAACCATGGAAGTGTGTTCATCATATAATTCCTGATGATTTCTGGCTGGTTCATTAGTGCATGAAACCAAGAATAAATTCAAGGCTAAGCAGAAATAAAAAATATTTTTCATTTATTGTTGTTTTGATATGAATACTACTCTAAAATAACGGGAATAATTGATTTCACAATACAAATTTATAAAAAAAGAAAATTGCAATACAAATGCAGCCCTTTTTGTATTTACTATATTTGTTCTCTTAATTTTAAAATAAAATGATTGAAATCCTTTCCCTTAAACATAAATATTCAAATTCCCAAAGGATTGAATTTAATGATTTTAAATTTAAAAATGGAGAACATGCTTTAATCACCGGAAGCTCGGGAAGTGGGAAAACAACATTGTTGCATATTGTTGCAGGGCTTTTAAAACCGGAATCAGGTGAAGTTACCATGCAGTCAATCAACTTATATAAGCTTAATTCCCGAAAGCTTGATTCTTTCAGAGGAAAAAACATTGGAATTGTTTTTCAAAAACGGCATCTGATAAAAAGCCTTACAGTAATTGAAAATGTAATTTCAGCCATGTATTTTTCTGGTAAAAAACCGGACAGTGAAATTGCATTAAACCTGTTAAAGGAATTAAATATAGAAGAAATTAAAGATAAAAAGCCATTTGAATTAAGCCAGGGGCAGGCCCAAAGAGTTGCTGTGGCCCGTGCAGTAATTAATCAGCCAGCTTTAATTCTAGCTGATGAACCTACCTCAAGCCTTGATGATGAAAACAGTGTTTTAGTTATTAACCTGCTTAAAAAAGCAGCCTTAAAAATTAATGCAGTACTGCTGGTAACAAGCCATGATAATAGATTAAAGCCGAGTTTTGAAAAGATCATACATCTGAAATCTTAAGAATAAAATGAACCTGATTTTTATAGCCTGGAAAAACATACGGGATCAAATTTTTAAGAAAAGTTTAAATATTATACTCTTAGCAAGCGGTGTAGCAATTATCAATGTTATCATTTTGGTTGATTTTCAATTAAAAGACAGACTTGAAAACAATGCAGGGAAGGTTGATTTAGTAATAGGGGCAAAGGGAAGTCCCTTGCAATTAATATTGTCAGGAATTTACCATATTGATTTTCCAACTGGCAATATAAAGCTCTCAGAAGTTAAACCATTAATTGAACATCCATATGTTGCAGCAACCATACCTTTGGCCCTTGGGGATAGTTATAAAGGGTTCAGAATTGTGGGTACAAATGCGGATTATTTAAATTTTTATGGCTTATCCACAAAAAGCGGAGTAACTTGGAAAAATGAATTTGAAGCAATTGCAGGAAGCGAAGTTGCCCGTGTTTTAAATTTAAAAACAGGAGATGTTTTTCACTCCTCTCACGGATTAACACCAGGAGGCGATGTTCATAAGGATCAATTTAAATTAACAGGAATTTTAAAACCAAGTGGTACGGCATCAGATAATTTAATAATCACTGGTTTGGAAACAATCTGGCACATGCATGAGCACGATGATGCCCACCAATCTGAACAAAAAATCAGCGAAAGGGAAATTACAGCTTTACTTGTAAAATATAAAACACCCCTGGCCATTCCAGTATTTCCCCAACAGGTAAATAAAATAGGAGCTTTGCAAGCTGCTTCACCAGCACTTGAAACAGCAAGGCTATACGCTCTTATTGGATCAGGTTTTGATTTAGTTAAAGCATTTGGTGTTTTGATTATGCTGCTTGCGGCTTTTAGTGTTTTCATAGTACTTTATACCTCTTTATCAGAAAGAAAAACTGAACTGGCAATAATCAGGACTATGGGTGCGAGTGCTTCAAAAGTATTTTTGTTAATTCTTACAGAAGGAATAATTATTACATTTATGGGCACATTGCTGGGCTTGTTTTTTTCTCATGTCATTTTACAAGCTACAGGTTTGTTTCTTGCTGTTAATAATAGTTTTATTACTGGGGTTGTTTTTGTTGGAGAAGAAATTCTGGTTTTAGTATTTGGGATTGTTGTAGGAATTTTAGCTTCCGTAATCCCGGCTATTCAGGCATATCGCACTGATATCTCCACTGTAATGGCCAAGGGATAGAAAACTAAAAGAGGATTAATATTTCATAAGGGAAAACCCTGAAATCAAAGCATATAAAAAATGAAAAGTTTTATTTTAATTATTTTCTTTTTTTCTTCCTGTTCAATCACTTATTCTCAGGAACATAATATTCATGACCGTATCACCTCTGATGTATGGGAAAAAATAGGGGCCATTAAGCATAAGGTAATCGATGATTATGAGTATTATCCATTATTTGATGATAAATTAAAAGCATTGGATGGAAAAACAGTAACCCTAAAGGGTTATATAGTTCCAATTAAAGAAGGTGTTGAACATTCCTCATTTTTACTTTCAGTGCTTCCAATTAACCAATGTTTTTATTGTGGAAAAAATGGTATACCAATGATGGTTGAAGTTAATACCCGAAAGCCGATACGTTATACCGAGAACATAGTTAATGTAAAAGGTACTTTAAGGCTTTATAATGTGAATGCAGCTTTTGCTTGCCCTGTAATAGTTCAACAGGCTCAAATAATAGATTGATTGAATAAATATTTCAAATGGAAAAGAAAGATAAAATAACAGCTTTGTTAGAAAAGCATAAGTTACAAAAAACACCCTGCAGGAAAAGTGTATTAAATCTTTTTCTTCATTCTTCCTACGCCTTATCTCATCAGGATATTGTAAATGGTTTAAAAACAGAATTTGATAGAGTTACTATATACCGTACTTTTCATTCCTTTGAAAATAAAGGTTTAATACACAAGGTTATAGACAATGAAGGCAATGCAAAATATGCCTTATGTGCCCATAATTGTAATTCAGAAATACATGATGACAGCCATTTACACTTTAGTTGCATAAAATGTCAAAAAACAATTTGTATTGAAAATTGCCAGATTCCAGAGATTAAAATTCCTGAAGGGTTTCATTTGGAAAAGCTTTATTTGCTAGCTGAGGGAATCTGTAAAGAGTGCAAAAGTTAAAAAATGTTAATATTTTGTTGATAATTAGTTAGATTAATTGTAACTTTGTAGCCTTTACTTATATTTATTAATCATTAAATCACACAAAATGAAAAAGTTTTTATCATTATTCGTAGCTGCAGCAATGTTTTCATTAGTTGCTTGCGGTCCTTCTGAGGAAGAAAAAGCACAAGCAGAAAAAGATGCTCAAGCTGAAGTTGAGGCTTTATTTCAGGAATTAGAAACTGAAATGGAAGAAGTTGTTGAAGAAGTTGCTGAAGAGCCAGCTCCTGCAACAGAAGAAGCAGAAGAACAAGCTAATTAATTTTTAATTAATTAGCCGTTTGTAAAGGAAGCCCCACAAGGCTTCCTTTATTTTTTGCTAGAATTGATAAAGCTTTTTGGAAAGTATTATCCAAGTCATGAACTATAGGATAAAAACCTTCATTTTTCCATTGCTGCCTGGCAATATGAGCTTTTAACCTGGTACGAATCAACTTCCCTGATTTTTTCAAGCCTGTAAAATCTGTTTTGACTCCATTTTTTTCTGAAAAAGTTAAAAATTCATTGAATAGATTCTCTGTTATAAAAAAGCTACTATTAAAATGATCGAAACTTTTGTATTTTTTCATTTTTTCACGATTATTGTCAACGTATTCAAAGGCAAATTGGCTTACCATGCTCAACTGGAAAAGTTCAGATAGAAAGGGAGAAGCATCTGATGTGTCAAGTGGAATAAAATAATCAGGCATAATTCCTCCTCCTCCAAATACTAATCTTCCCCCGGAAGTATAATATTTTAAAGAATCAGGAAAATGTATACTATCTCTCTCTGATAATTCACCCTTTTCAAATCTGCTATACGTTTCTTTATAATAGTCTTCTTTGCCATTTTTATAGGTTTTTTGAATACTTCTTCCTGTAGGAGTATAATACCTGGCTATAGTTAAGCGTATTGCGGAATTGTCTGGCCATAAAACCTGTTCTTGTACCAGTCCTTTTCCAAAAGTTCTTCTGCCAATTATTATTCCTTTATCATTGTCTTGAATAGCTCCGGCTAAAATTTCACTAGCCGATGCTGAGTTTTCATCCACCAATATTATAAGTTCAGTATCTTTAAAATCACCATCCTTAGTTGCATAATATGATTTTCTTGGACGAGCCTTTCCTTCAGTATATACTATTAGTTTTCCCTTGTCAAGAAATTCGTCAGCAAGTTTTACTGCAGAATGCAGATAACCACCACCGTTTCCTCTTAAATCTAATACTAGTTTTGACATGCCTTTACTTTTTAATTTATGGGCATGATTGAGAAATTCCTCATAAGTATTTTTAGAAAACCTGCTTATTTTAATATATCCGGTGTTCTTATTTACCATATAAGATACTTCCAAACTCTTTATAGGTATAGTTGCCCTTTTTACAGTAAAGTCGATGAGCTGGTTCTCGCCTCTTCTTAATACACTAATAGTTACCATTGTTCCTTTACTTCCTTTAAGCTTTGAAACAACATCTTCATTGGCAATTTTTATCCCTGCAATTACTACCCCGTCAACTTTTACAAACCTATCGCCAGAGATGATTCCTACAGCCTCTGAAGGGCCACCCGGAATAGGGTTAATTACTGTAACGGTATCTTTTTGAATGCTAAATTCAATACCTATTCCTTCAAAATTACCTTCTAAAGGATCATTATGTGCAGCTAGTTCTTTAGGAGAAATATAATTAGAATGCGGATCAAGATCTTCAAGTAGGCTATTAATTGCTTTTTCAACCAATTCATCCTTACTTACCTCATCCACATATTCCTGTTCAATAAAGTTTATTAGTTCATTAAGTTTATTGAAATTTTTTGAAGGCAAAGCAAAAAATTGTTTTCCTTCAGTAACATAATCTAACTTAGAACCAATAAATATTCCAAGTATCAAAAGCATCGCGAATATCAGTGGCAAAAATGCCGGTAAACTCTTTTTCTCCATAATTGAATCTCAAACGTATTAATTTCTGCTATATTTCGCAATTTCCACTCCAAATTTTTCAAGGAATGCTAAGCCTTCATCAATTTCTATACCTTTATATTCAGCATAAGAGTTTAGATAATAAACTTTTTTTATACCTGTTGTAAATATTATTCTCGCACAAGGAAGACAGGGAGAAAGCGTTATGTATAAAGTCCCTCCATCCAGAGTTACTTTGTTTTTTGCGGCATATAAAATTGCATTTTCTTCTGCATGCAAGGCTAAGGAACAGCCACCCCTCTCACTTCTTGGACAGCCATTCTCCGGCCACACTTCATCACAATTATGTGTTCCGGCAGGAGGTCCGTTATAACCCAGTGAAACAATACGGGTTTCTTTTGTAATTACAGCTCCAACTTTCATTTTCACACAATGAGACCTGCGGGACAGGTTAACAGCCAGATCCATATATATATCATCAAAACTTGGCTTTATTTCTTTTTTTACTGGGTCCATTTTAGCTGTATTATTATTTTGCAAAGATCAAAAACTGGATGACTCAAAGCAAGTTTATTAAAAAAACAATAATTACTGCTGCGTGCTCATTACTAATTTGGCAATATATTTACCAATAATATCAAATTCTATATTAACGCTGTTTCCAACTTTAATTGAATGAAAATTAGTATGATTAAATGTGTAAGGGATAATGGCTACAGAAAACAATCCTTTTTCTGAATCAACTACAGTTAAACTCACTCCATTTACGCAAACTGAGCCCTTTGCAACAGTGATATGGCCATGGGAGGAATCATATTCAAAAACAAACTTCCAGCTTCCGTTTTCTTCAATAATATCTTTACATGTAGCGGTTTGATCTACATGTCCCTGCACTATATGACCATCTAACCTGGCATTGAGTCTTACACATCTTTCAAGGTTTACTAAATCACCTTTTTTTAAATGAGCAAGATTTGATTTTAATAAGGTTTCTTTAATTGCAGTTACCGTATAAGAATCGTTTTCAACTTCAACAACTGTAAGGCATACACCATTGTGAGCTATGCTTTGATCAATTTTAAGTTCTTTGGAAAACGAAGTCTTTAATGTAATGTGAAGATTAGCGGATTCTTGTTTTAAAGATGTAACCTGTCCTAACTCCTCAATAATACCTGTAAACATTAATCTTGCGTTGGAGGAATGATATTTGCATTCCTGAAAAGATGAAAAAATCCTTTTAATTGACGAGATTCAATACCGCTAAGTCTGATTTCGTTAACTGTGCAAATATAATAATAAACCCCCTCTGAGCAAGGCTTATTTGTTTGAGTATTTACTCCATTCCAATTTATTTCAGGCTTTGTAGAATCAAACATAACTTGTCCCCAGCGGTTCATTATTGTTATATTAATTGATTCAACAAATCTAAATGGGAAGGGTCTGAAAAAATCATTGATATTATCTCCATCAGGAGAGAATACATTGGGTAGCTCATAAATAGGACAATTATCCACGCAAGAGGAATCTATATATGCGCTTTCATTCCCATATTCATCCTGGGCAGTTATGTAATAACAGCCGGCAATACTATTTGGTCTTTCATGAATAAACTCAACTGGAATATTTCCTTCTATTGTTTTCAGTTTTTCAAAAACACCGGTTAAAGTGGGTTTAAAATAAACATTGTACAAAACAGCGTCATTTTTACACGGTCCTTCAGAAAAGTTCCAGGTTAAAGTGTTTTTTACCAAGTCGCAATCAGGGCCAACTAAATAATTGGGCGGACATGGGGGTTCTGTATCTTCAGGTTTGCCGCATTTTTCCTGTGAAAGATTAATTAAAGGTTTTATGATCCCATCAATAGAATATTCTCCCACAGCCTTAATTAAATAGCAATAAGAGTTGTAATTGATAAGTGCGGTGTCAACATAATTTGTATTGGTGGTAGTTGCAATGGAATCAAAGGTTGAGGTAGCATCATTGAATTTGTAAATATCATACCTGTAATTTACCCATGGCACATTTACTGTCCAACTTAGGTTTAAGGCTTCCCCTGCTGGAACAGGAGTTACTTCAAGCCAAACAGATGCTGCTGTATGAGTATAACCTATAGTGTAAAATCCTTCAGGAGCTGAATTTCTGTTGACTAAATCGATTTTATAACTATTGCCTTGAATTTCTGTATTTACATTCAAATCAGTGTATATAGTGTCAAAAAGAGTAGTGTTTAATGCAGTTGAATCAATTAATTGCCAATTGGCTCCATTCATTCCTGCAGACCGATAAATCAAGTAACGATAAGGGCCTGGGTGCTGAATTGTATCTAACTCATCTGGTGCAGACCATGCAGTGTAAATTTGTCCCGTAGAATTAGTTTGTTCAACACTTATATTGGTGATAATAGGCACATCTTTTTTTAGTTCAGAACATACTTCAACTGAGGCATAGCTTTCCACTCCATCTGGGAATGTAGCTACAATCATATAACAATATTGCTGTCCATGAATAAGGTCTTTGTCCAGGTATGAATTTGAGCTATGCCCTTGCACTGTAGCAATTTGGGTAAATCCTGTATAAAAAGGAACTCCTAATTCACAATGAGAGGGGATATAACCATAACTTCCTATTCGTCTGAAAATTTTATAGCTTACCACTTCATTACAAATGCTAACATCCCAGTTAACAAGAATGTTATTTCCGGAAGGTGCTGCTGTCGGATTTTTAGGGGAAGGACCAACAACTTTGATATTAAAAGATTTATAATCTGATAAACTGGGGGTTCCATTATCAAAAGCTCTAATTAAAGCAGTATAAGGGGCACTTCTTACATGGCTGCACTTTGTTGCCCAGGTAAGGTTAGTTGAGACAGATGGGGAATTAGTTACACCTTGCTGGAACTGGGCCGGGCTTTGCGCAACTATAAAGGGACCTCCAGTGGCTGTTAGTGTTACGCTATGACTATCAGGATCCATTGCTGTAATAGGATAACTAAGTAGAGTTCCTGCCTCTACACAAGTGTCTTTTAACAGATCAATTACAGGTGGATTGTTGTTACAGGCACCTACATTTACTTGAAGGTCTCTTACTACAAATCCAATTAACTGCGCCCCATTGCTGTTTCTGCGCCATTCTTTTATAATAAAAGCAAAATTAAACTCACCAATTACCCCTGGAACATTCCAAATTAAATCTCCTGTAAATGCATTAATAGAAACATTAGGAGGAATATAATAGCCAGTTGCCGCTGTTCCTCCAGCTTGTCTAACATTTATTAATTCATATGAAAGGCTGTCTCCATCAGGATCAGTTGCGCCTGCATTATGAATAAACAAGCGATTTACGCATGCATTATCAACCGGAGGGTTCAAAAGAACAGGAGAGTTATTGTAGTTACCTACTCCAAAAGGGCTAATTATAAGCAAAGACTCAATGTAAAAAGCTTGATCAACAGAACCAATCATGTTAACAATTCCGCTATTCCTGTTTGGATCCAGCATTGAAATAATATATTCTCCCGGACCAGGATAAACATGCCTTCCAGAATATTTATTCATTTTAATATCATTTCCCAGAGTATCCCCTTGATTATTAGGCCCGTTGTTTCTTTCTAGAGTGTCGGAAAGACCATCGCCCCAATCAATCACAAGTTCATTCCTGTCAGCTGCTGTGGAGGAATCTTTAGTATAGGTTGTTATCGTAACCTCGTATTCTAAGCCTGAGATGTGTCTATAGGTGATTTCTCCAGCCCTATTATGCGTTGCATAGGCAGAAAAACCAGTTGAAAAAAGAATTAAGAGAAAAATAAAGATCTTTTTCATTAAAATAATCTTAGAACACACTAACTCTAATTTACTAAAAATATTTGAATTTTACTATTATTAATTTATTGAGACTGAAAGATTGAAATTTGCGTAATAGACTTCAGACTTTTGTCCTGTTCTGCTTTCCTAATGATTAACTAATAATTGAACAAAAAATTTTCAGTCCGCTATTCTTATTTTACTAATAATTAATTACCTGTTGTTCGATTGATTGGGGAACCAGCCTGTCTTCATATTGCTGATTTCTTAATTGTGGTTCAAATCCAGCCTCTTTTATTGACTCTTGAATGGCATCTGCAGTAAAACGATGAGGCGCACCAGCTGCTGACACTACATTTTCTTCTATCATTATTGAGCCAAAATCATTTGCACCTGCATGTAAACAAGCCTGTGCAACTTTTTTCCCCACTGTTAGCCAGGAAGCCTGTATGTTTATAACATTAGGCAACATGATTCTGCTAATTGCAATCATTCTGATATATTCATCAGCAGTAACTTTATTGGTAATTCCTTTAACTCTTTTTAAAAGAGTGCCATCGTCCATAAAAGGCCAGGGGATAAAAGCTAAGAAACCTTTAGAGTTAGCAGGTTTTTCAGCCTGTACCTGTCTCAATAAAACAAGATGTTCAAATCTTTCTTCAAGTGTTTCTATATGTCCGAACATCATAGTGGCTGAAGTAGTAATATCAAGTTGATGTGCAGCACGCATTACATCAAGCCATTCTCTTCCTGTACATTTTCCTTTTGATATGAGTCTTCTAACGCGATCATTTAAAATCTCCGCTCCGGCTCCAGGCAATGAATCCAAACCAGATTCCTTTAATGCAACTAAGACTTCAGTATGAGATTTCCCCTCCAGCTTACTTATATGAGCAATTTCAGGTGGGCCTAGTGCATGAAGCTTAAGTGTTGGGTAAAGACGTTTTAACTCACTAAAGGTATCCGTATAAAATTTTAATCCCAAATCAGGATGATGGCCTCCCTGAAGCAGCAATTGCTCTCCTCCAAGACGGAAAGTTTCATCAATTTTTTGTTTGTATTGCTCAATTGTGGTTGTATAGGACTCTTTATGTCCTGGAACTCTAAAAAAATTGCAAAACTTACAGTTTGCTATGCACACGTTTGTGGTATTGACATTCCTGTCAATTATCCAGGAAACTTTATTTTCAGGTTTTTGAATTTTTCTTAATTCATTGGCTACATAGATTAATTCAGCCAAAGGAGCGCTGGTAAATAAATACTGTCCTTGTTCAGCTGTAAGGAATTCAAAATCAAGAGCTTTGCTTAAGATGTTGTTTGTATTCATATAATTTTACTATGATCAAAAAAAGTGGCTATATTCAAAATAGAATAAATGTTTCTATTTCATTAACTTTGCCGCTTTCAAATATATGAATAAAATGAACACCACAATTAAAAAAACTACCCGGGAAGAAGTTAAAGACTATACTGTTTTTATATGTTCTGCTGGTTCTAAGCCTGAAGATCTGGGACTGAATGAAGATGAAACGGCAGCGTTAAAAAAGGAACTCTCTAAAGATAAAAAACTATTGCCTCTTTTGATTGAGAGTGTTAAAACCTTTGTTTATTTTATTCCTGAAAACAAGGAAAATCACATAGTATTGGAAAAGTGCCGGGAACAGGGAAGTGCATTATTGAAAAAGTTAAATGAAGAAAAAGCAACAGAGGTTACTTTAATAGATTTTTCGGGTAATGCCACCGAAGTATTAGCTTTTGCAGAAGGAATTGTTTTAGCAAACTACCAGTTTTTAAAATATTTTTCTGATGCTAAAAAAAGACAAAACACTCTTCAGAAAATACTGATTTTCGGAGATGAAATTTCTGAGAAAAGTATTAAAGAATTACAAAGTTTAACTGAGGCAACTTGTTTTGCCAGAGATCTTGTAAATGAGCCTGTATGTTACTTAAC
>JALYPI010000120.1 GCA_030856445.1 Bacteroidota bacterium | reverse complement strand
CTATAGGGTTTACCCTATAAAAAGAAATTTATATGTGATTATTCTTCCATTAAGCCCAAAGCAATCACTTTTTTAATTAAACCGGTAATGTTTTTTACTTCAAGTTTAATGAATAAGTTCCTTCTGTGCATTTCAACGGTTTTTTCAGAAATAAAAAGTTTTTCAGCAATTTCTTTAATTGGTTTTTCCTGCATTATAACATTCAAAATTTCTTTCTCTCTTTTGGTCAGAATTATTTGGGTATCTAAAGAAGTACTGTTTAAAATTCTTTGTACACTTTTGCTTAAATATTTATTTCCATTATAAACACTTTTAATAGCCTCAATTATTTCTTGGGTTGAATCAGATTTTAATACATACCCGCTAAGGCCTTTATTGATTATTTGTTGTATAGAGATACTATTGGATATAGTAGACAACACAATTATTTTTAAATCAGGAAAACACTTTTTTATTTCAGGAATAAAATCCCTTGCATCATCTAAACCGAATTTTATATCCTGTAACAGGATATCATAATTGCACTGTTTTAATTTTGCAAACAGCACCTCTTTATTTTCTGCCCTTGTAACTCTAGCGTCTTTAAAATGATTGCTAATAGCAGTAGCTAAGCCCTCCAGGATTAATTGATGATCATCTGCTATTATAATATTCATTTAGCTTAATTTTAAATGGATGCTGGCAAGTGTGCCTTTATTTACTCCTGAATCAATAATAAATTCCCCTGATAAGTCCTTCATCCTTTTTTCTATGCTATTTAATCCCTGTGAAAAACTTCTTATTGTCGGGTCAAAACCAATTCCTTCATCTTCTACGGATATAGTTAATTCGTTTTGATCAAAAGAAGTTTGAACATGACAGATGGAAGATTTAGAATGCTTTTGAACATTATTAATTAACTCCTGAATAATTCTATACAAAACATTGGAAATAGTGGCATTCAAAATGATTTTTTCAGCAGTGTTGTCATTAAAATAAAGCTTGAAATCAGGACGCGAATTTTCTGTACAGTAATTGTTTATAGCTTCAAATAAATTATTATCTGACAATGCAACTGGCATTAAATTATGTGAAATTCTCCTGGTTTCCTCATGTAAGGAAGATAATTGACCAACTAAATTATTGATGTTTTCATTAGGAGCTATGTTAAGGGCGTTTTCAAGTTGTATTTTTATAGCAGTAATTGAAGAAGCTACTCCGTCATGCATTTGATTTGAAATTCTTTCTCTTTCTTTTTCTTCTCCTAAAAAAGAGGCTGTTAGTATTTTCTTTTCCTGTTCCTTTTGTAGTTGTAGCATTTTCTGGCCCTGTAATCGGGTATAAAAATAATAACTTAAAACAATTACAAAAATCACCATTAAAAGCCCTGCTATCCATATGTTTCTTTTGTTTAAAGCTACTGTTTTTTGAGCTAATTTTAATTCACTTAGAGTAATTTCCTTTTCCTTTTTTTCTGTATCGTATTTGATTAATATTTCATTTATAATTCCTTTGTTTTGAGCATTAGCAGTGTTGTTATATAAATCATGGGCCAAATTTATATTTTCATATGCTTTTTTATAATCACCTGTTCCAGAATAAGCATAACCTAAGTTTTTATGAATGGAATAAAGCGTGTTTTCATTAGCTGAAAGCCTACTTTCTAAAAGTGCATCTTCTCCAAACTGTATAGCTTCTTTAAATTTTTTTAGCTGCACATTTGTATAGAGTAAACTTATCTTATTTAACATTACATAATGCCTCTGCCCATAAACAGTGCTTAATTTAAGAGATTTTAAAAAATAGTCAGATGCTTGTTCATAATTGTTTTCCGATAAATTAAGCTCTCCCTTGCTGTAATTTCCAATTATCAACCCTACTGGATTATTGTATTTTTCTGAAAGTTTAATGCTTTCATTGGAATGTACCTTGCCTTCTTGTAAATTCCCCAATTTAATTTCCGAAATAGCTAAAATGCCAGTAACCATTGGAAGATAAATAGTGTCCTTTTCTTCCTTCAATATTTTATATGAATCTAAACTATACTTGTGTGCAGATTTATAGTCAGTTAAGCTAAAGAAGATATTTGCAATGTTATTCTTAATATGCCCAACACTTTTTTTGTCATTGTTGTATTCTAAAATCTCAATGGATTTTTGAAATTCAGAAATACCTGTTTTGTAATCCTTTTTATAGCTATAAACAGAGCCTATTAAATTATGAAATTTTGATTTTTTTAAATTCAAAGAATCATTTTTGTACAATTCAAGTCCTGAAAACGCTACTGTTAATGCACTGTCCAAACCTCCGGTATAGAATAAATACTTGGAAAGATTAAAATAGTAAGTATCCAAAACCTCCGGATTGTTTTTGTTTTCTTCAAATATGCCATAAGCTTTCGTGAAATAAGTTTCTTTTTCCAAAGGATTTTGAAGGGCATTTTCAAAAAGTTTAACAATTAAGGTAGAATCCTCTGAATAGGTATTGCTATAACCTATTTTAGAAAACAGGATCAAAATGAAAATCAAAAGAGAATAGTTCCTTAATAATTCCAAATTAAGTTTTAAACAGCTGATGTTTTTCGTAAAGTAGGAGAGGGTTAGCAATTTCATACGCTGCTTACTTGTGTTTATAAGCAAATATAAGAAATTAAGCATGCAACAGGTAAAGGAATTAAAAAAGACTCGAAAAGCCTGTCACTCCGACCAAAGGGAGGAATCTCGTTAAATTAAACAAAAGTGAATTCAAATGAATTGCCTGCATATTTACTACAAGCTAAACCCAAAACTACTTACCGATTTCAACTTTCTCAATAATTTCAAGCGGAAACCTTTTTCCAATACCCATTGTTTTAACCTTTACATCTCCAACTAATTTGAGCTCTACCTGTTTTGTTCTGAACATGTTTAGCAAACTGGGAATACTTGCCATAGCTAATCTTGAAAAATTACTTTCAATAAGAAAAGTATAGGAATCTTCAGACTTTTTTGGAATGATTATTTTCTTTTTAATTTTTGCCGAGCCTAGTTCTGCATTGTTTAAAAAAACATTGAAATTATTGTCAGTGATTTTAAACTTATATCGATTTGGGTTTTTTATAATAAAAGTAACTTCAAGAGTTGCAGAGTTTTTGCTAAAATCTTTCAATTTTACTTTTTCAACTTTGCTTACAGTTAAAGGCTCAATTGATGAACAGGAAGTAAAGCAGACTACTGCGAACAAAACTAAAATATATAAGCTGACTTTTTGCATAATGGGATGAAATTACTTTCAGGATATTCTGCTATAACCTGATAAGATATTTGTTTATTGTGATTAACGGTAAAATTTGTAGAACAATTTCTTGCCTTCAAAAATCACTTCTTATAATATTCAGAAAAATATTTAAAAAAGTACGGAATAGTTTCAATCCCTTTAAGATAATTAAAAACCCCGAAATGTTCATTTGGAGAATGTATTGCATCAGAATCAAGATCAAAGCCCATCATGATTGAATCAAGCTCTAGTACTTCTTTAAAAAGTGCAACAATAGGAATGCTTCCACCTCCTCTAACAGGAACAGGTTCCTTGCCAAAGGTAACTTCCATAGCTTTGCTCGCTGCTTTATATGCTTGAGAATCAATGGAAGTAAAATAAGGATGACCTCCATGATGAGGTATAACTTTTACTGTAACAGATTTTGGGGCTATGGATTCAAAATGATTTTTAAACAAAGTAGTTATTTTATCAGGATCCTGTCCTGGAACAAGGCGCATTGAAATTTTAGCATAGGCTTTTGATGCAATTACGGTTTTTGCTCCCTCGCCAATATAGCCTCCCCAAATGCCATTAACATCTAATGTGGGTCTGATAGAAGCTCTTTCTGAAGTTGTATATCCTTTTTCCCCATGGACATCTGGTAAAGCCAAAGCTTCTTTATATTTTTCCAGGTCAAAAGGCGCCTTAGCCATTTCATTGCGTTCTTCTTGTGATAATTCAATTACATCATCATAAAACCCAGGGATAGTAATATGGTTGTTCTCATCCATCAGGGAAGAAATCATATCACATAAAATATTAATAGGGTTTGCCACAGCCCCACCATAAAGTCCGGAATGTAAATCACGATTTGGGCCGGTTATTTCTACCTGGTTGTAACTTAATCCCCTAAGTCCAACATTAATAGAAGGCACATCATTGGCAATTATGCTTGTATCTGAAATAAGAATTACATCAGATTTTAGTTTTTCTTTATTTTCTTTGATAAATAATCCCAGGTGTATTGAACCAACTTCCTCTTCCCCTTCAATCATAAACTTGATATTGCAAGGCAAGGAATTTGTTCTCATCATTAATTCAAATGCTTTCACATGCATGTAAACCTGGCCTTTATCATCAGCAGCACCACGGGCATAAATTTTTCCATCTTTGATAACAGGTTCAAAAGGAGGAGAGTCCCATAGATCAAGAGGGTCAGGTGGCTGAACATCATAATGACCATAAACAAGAACAGTAGGCAATGTAGGATCAATTATTTTCTCTCCGTAAATTATTGGATAACCGTCTGTTTTGCAAATTTCAACATTATCCGCTCCTGCCTCCTTTAGCCTTTCACTAACCATTACGGCAGCTATATCCACATCTACACTGTATTTTGCATCAGCACTTACAGAAGGAATTTTTAGTAAATCAATAAGTTCCTGTATGAATCTGTCTTTATTGTTTTCAATATATTCTTTAATCATTTTCATCTAATTTTTAGACAAAAGTATTAAATATAAAAAGAATAGTTCAGAAATTACACACTTCTTTTTATCCTTGTTATTATTGTTGTAGAGCCTGTCATTGTTTCATTATGGCCTGTTTTTCAGTAAGTTTAAATAAAAGTTAAGAAAAGCAGGATGTATTTTGTTTCATTCTTTTTGACTAAATTGCAGGTGAAAATGAAATGGAGAAATTATATAGTATTGTTTTTTCTATTGATTGCTAATGCTGTCAGTGTTAATGCTACGCATATAATTGGAGGCGCAGTAAGCTATGAATGCCTTGGAAATAACAGTTATAGAATTACTTTGGCAATTTACAGGGACTGTGCTTTTGGCAATGCTGCCTTTGATGACCCTGCTCATGTATCAATTTATAATTCTGCCAATGTGCTTGTTCAAAATATTGCAATGCCATTTCCCGGTTCCACACCTTTGGCTACAACAATTAATAATCCTTGTTACACCCCTCCAACTAACATATGCGTGGAACAAGCAATTTATTCAGCAGTAGTTAATAACCTTCCGCCTATTCAGGGTGGATATACAATAAGTTATCAACGCTGCTGCAGAAACAATACAATTTTAAATTTGGTTAACCCCGGTCAGGTTGGTGCCACTTTTACGGCTCATATTCCTGGTATAGAAAAAATTACTGCTTGCAATAACAATCCTGTTTTTAATCATTTTCCTCCCATTTTTCTTTGTGCAGGAGTTCCTTTGTCTTTCGATCATTCGGCTACTGATGCAAATGGGGATTCTCTGGTTTATGAGTTATGCGACCCATATACTGGTGCTACTGCAACTGCTCCGGCCCCAAGTCCTGCATACCCTCCTCCTTATAGTGCTGTTGGCTGGAACCCACCTTATAATGGAACTTATCCCATTAGTTCAGTACCTGCAATTTCCATCAACCCTCAAACTGGTTTGCTTTCAGGAACACCCAATACAATAGGGCAATGGGTATTAGGCGTATGTGTTAAAGAGTACCGAAATGGAATTTTATTGAGTAGTACAACCAGAGATTTTCAATTCAATGTAATTAATTGTCCCGGAATTATTGTTGCTGCCATACCGGCTCAAACTCTATTTTGTAATGGTTTTAATGTGTCTTTTCAGAATAACAGTTACAATGCCAGTTCTTTTTTATGGAATTTTGGGGTTCCTGGGATTGCATCCGATACTTCCAATCTTACAACACCTTACTACACTTACCCTTCAAGCGGTTCATATACTGTTTCACTTATTGCAAACCCTTATACTTCATGTGCAGACACAGCTTTCACAATCGTTGATGTTCAGCCCTTGTTGCAACCATTATTATCAAGTCCTGATCCAAAATGTTTAACCGGCAATAGCTTTAATTTTTCTGCAGCAGGAAGTTTTGGTTCATCAGCAGCGTTTAGTTGGACTTTTTTTAATGCAAATACAGCTAGTTCAACTCAACAAAATCCTTTTAATATAATTTATAATACCCCAGGAATTTACCAGGCTACATTAACTGTTTCGGAAAATGGTTGTAGCAAAACAGTTTCCACGCTATTCGATGTTTTGCCAGATGTTGTTGCAGAAATTGAATCTCAAAGAGTTTTTTGTGGCGGATTTACTTACGATTTCACTAATTTTAGTGAACAAGCCACTTCCTATCATTGGGCATTTGGAGACCCCACCAATCCTGGAGCTTTTTCAACTGATTTTGAACCATCTTACACCTATCCGGACAGTGGTTGGTATACAGTCACACTCATTGCCACTGGCCCCTATTGTTCTGATACTGTAACAGAGTCCTTCTCCATATATCCTTTGCTTAATACTGAAATTTTTGCTCCTGGAATTCAATGTTTTGAATCACATAATTTAACCTATGTTGCTAGTGGGACTTATGGAGACGAAGCTGTTTTTCTTTGGGATTTTGGTCCTGCTGCAAACATACAAAGCTCATCCGATTCTTTGGTTACTGATGTTGTGTTTAATTCTCCTGGAATATATCCTATTACATTGACTATTTCCGAGAATGGCTGTTCCTCTCAAAAAACTCATAACATTGAATTACAACCAAATCCTGTTGCTGATTTAAGTCTTGAAAAAAGCGCAGGTTGCGAACCTTTGACTGTTAAATTTAAGCAAGCTGCATCCTCTGCAACTCCTTTATTATACTCCTGGGATTTTGGAGATGGCAATAAGTCCTTTGAAGCTGACCCGGAAAATATATTTTTAAAAGCAGGTTCTTATGATGTAAGCTTAAAGGTAAGAACGGAGATGGGTTGTATCGATTCCTCTTTTATTTCAAAACCGGATTTAATTACAGTATTCCCCTTGCCAGAAGCAGACTTTTCAGTTCTTCCCCTTGAAGCCTCCATATTTGAGCCTAAGTTTAATTTGAAAGACAACTCCATTGATAATGATTACTGCATTTATTATTTTGGGGATGGCAATAACCAGCGCCAGTGTGATATTGAATATTTTTATGGGGATACCGGAACTTATCAAATTACTCAAATAGTATATTCATTAAATCAATGCCCAGATACAGCAACAGCTTCAATAAGAGTAGTGCCAGAATACAGGTTTTATGTGCCAAATGCTTTTTCTCCAAATGGAGATGGTTTAAATGATATTTTCAGGCCAGAAATAATTGGGGCACGGGAATATGAAATGCTGATTTTCAACCGTTGGGGCGAAGAAATTTTCAGAACCACCGACACTGAAACAGGCTGGGATGGCAAAGCAAAAAACGGCCGTTCCACCGCCCAACAAGAGGTTTATTCTTACATTATTACCCTTACCAATGTATTTGACAAGTCAATTGTTTTTAATGGGCGGGTTACTTTGGTTAGGTAGGTAGTAAAATGCTAAATGTTGCTTTGTTTTGTTTTTGAAAAAAAAGTAAATACAACCGATAGTCCTAATAAAATCCCCATTAAATAGCTTGTTTCTTTTAATCCCCAGTAAGGTATTAAATAATATCCTGTTAGAAAGGTAAAGATTATTCCCCCAATAGTTGATATAGAATATACAATTCCTGAAACTTTACCGGGTTCATTTATTTTTTGTTCCATTGAACCTATAATTAGAGGCGAAACCATTCCAAAGCAGCATAAAGGAGGAAAAACAAAAATTAAACTGGAAATTACAATTCCGGCTTTTAATGAAATGCCCAAGGTCCATTCCATTGTAAATGAAGATAATGCTGGCATGAAAAACATTAAAAGGGCTACGAGGAAAAAAACAGTTGTTAATATAGTAGACCGCTTTTTGTTCGTGGATAAATATCCTCCTAAAAAATATCCTGATGCAAGACCACCCAGAGTTATAGCTAATACTGCTGACCATACATAAAGGGAATTGCCATAAAAGGATGAAATAAGCTTTGCACTAACCAATTCTGCTGACATTACTGCCCCGCCACTAATAAAGCCGGAAAGCAATAATAATTTAAAATCCGAATAAACATTCACCTTTTGATCTCTCATTTCTTTTTATTTAAAAATTGGCAAACCTTTATCTTTATATTTTTTGGTGTGATTTTCATTATAACTTTTGCGCCAGGCTTGTGCAGCTTCCAAATTCAATAACTCTAATACAGGATAATTATCAGTTAAAGGTTGATCATCAGGTTTAAATTTAATATTATCAAGATTTAACTGCATAGTATCTATATTAACTGCTTTATTATATAAATTTAGATTTATCCTTGTTTGATCAAATGTTCTTTTTTTAGGTGATGCAGTATATAAGATATTGCGATCTTCTTCATTTCCAACAGTAGGAAATATATTAACATGGAAGCCTGAAGCCAATATAGTTTTAATAACAGCTCTACCTGCCTTCCCTTTTGGTCCATTAACAAAACCATTAAAATTAATGATCATAAACCCATCTTCTTTTAAGTTGTTTTTTGCTTCCTGAAAGCATTCAACCGTCAAAACATGTGAAGGTGGAACTTCCCCTTTGAAAACATCAAATATTATTAAATCATATTTTTTCTTACTTGTTTTGATAAAGTGTCTTGCATCATCAATATTTAAATTAACCTGTTTATTCATATTGAAATTCCGACTTGCTATTTTTCCTATCCGTTCATCTAACTCAACTGTTTCTATGTTCGCACCCAACACGTTAATCAACAAATTAGCTAAGGTTCCACCTCCTATGCCAAGTATAAGTACATCTGGCTTTTCTTTTAATGAACTTGCTAATACTGTTATATAATTGGGATAAGACCAAATAGAATTCCCGGTATTTAAATCAATCCAAGTTTGGCCCATTCTGTTAACATACATAATACGTTCAAAGCCATTTGCTCCATTGCTTTTTGGTTGATCTACAACCAGTAATTGCCCAAGCAAGCCCTCTGACTGATGTATTACTTTTACACCCTTAACCTTATCATTTGAATAATTTAGTGTTAATCCTAAAACAATAAAAATGACAGGTATTAGTGCATATTTTAAACTAATCGATTTTATGAGATAATAAGTGGGAAGGATTGAAATTCCTACCCCTATTATAAACCCTGTAGTTGAAAGACCATAATCAGGTACCAGCCAAAAACCAACAAGGAAGGTAAATATAATTCCACCTATTGTAGAAGCTCCGTAAACATGACCGCTTGATTTTCCCTGGCTAATGCCATGATTGAACACCAGTTTTACAAGAATAGGAGTAGTAGCACCAAGTATAGCCACTGGTAAGAATAAAAGCAACAAAGAGGCGATAAAAACAGAAATAAATAAGGAGTCAAAATAAATTAAATCAATAGCTATTGAAGCAACTTTGGGCATAATAAGTATCAAGGTAGCTGCAGAAAAAAACAAAAGATATAATTGATTTAGAACATTTTTTTTGATTGCAATGTTTCCCCCAATAAAATACCCAAGAGCCAATGCAGACATTGTAATTCCTAAAACTGTAGTCCAAACTATTAATGATGAACCGTAAACTGGAGCAATCATTCTCCCCCCAATAAGTTCCAGAACCATTACTGCTGCCCCTTCACAAAAAGCAAAAAGCAAAAGCATAAATAAGGAAATTTTATAACTTTCCTGCTGTTTCATTATTTAATTATACTTAATAAGGAAAAATTCATTTTTGTTTTTACTAATAACAATTGGGAAAACAAATAAACTAAAAAATACTTTATTCATTATAATAACTGAATATAATTATTAGATTTTTGTCATCTTCTCGTATAATTATTATAGCTATTTTAGCTTATTTTTTCTATAAAAGAAGATATAAATTATAGATAAAAAAATAGTTTTTAAAAATTCCTTTTTAGATGAAAAGAAGATAAAATTTTTAACTTTTATTTTGCTGTTATTTACTTTTAATAGCTATGCTCAAAGTGGGGCTGAATCTATTGTAGATAATGAAATCCCCTTTACTTCCGGAGTTATAGAACTTGTAAAAGAATTGCCAATAGAAGGTACTTATCAAATCATTTTTCAAAAGAATACAGAAAAGAGAGAGATTTCAGATGAAACTTTGTTTCTTGTAAATAGGAAAAGAGAATTTAACAATATTGTATTTATGGAAATAGATAAAAACACTAAAATCAAAATAATGCCATATATAGAAATAAATTCCAAGAGTTTTTCACCTTTGCCATCTTTTATTATTGAATAGTTTAAAAAAAAAGGCCATGAAAAAATTATACCTGATACTCTTGATTATTTTTACTTTTTGCAGACTTTCCAGTTTTGCAGGAGGAGCAGGAGGAGGTTGTACACCTGCTGCAAATACTGCTTGTGGCAGTGCCACTTCTTTAAGTATTGGTTCGGCATGTGTGAACGGCACAACATGTGGAGGAACTGCACCTGTAAGTACAACCTGTACTTCCACGCAAACAGCCGCAGTATGGTATTCATTTACTGCAACTTCTACTTTTTTGGCAGTTGTAATTAATAGTGTTTCTGGAAATTGTTATTTTTCTTCTGGTGTTTTTAGTGGCTCATGTGGTAGTTTAACACAATTGTCTTGTCAAACAGGAGCGCCTTTAAATGATTCGCATGGCCTTCTGGCCTTACTATAGGGAATACTTATTACATACAGGTTACCTATCCAACAGGAGGTCCTTGCGGAGATGCTGCTGCTTTTTGTGTCAGCGTTGCAGTTCCTTCCCCTCCTTGCAACACATGCAACTCACCATGTGGTACAGCTTCCGGATATGCTTCTTCGCCTAGTTCTGCTCAAGTTACTGCAGATTGTCAAACAACTCCTTTTGTTCCAGCTTTAGCTGCTAGTTCAACCAATACTTTTTGCTATTCATTTCAGGCAACTGCTACTACTGTAAATTTCAATGTTATTATTACCTCTAACTGTGGTAGTGGTAACGTGTCAGGTTTTTCATGGCAGTTGTTTAACGCTACATGTGGAGGAGCAATTTCAAGCGGAACATTAGCTAGTTTAACCTTCTCTTCACTTGTTGTTGGAAACAACTATGTTTTTTGCTATACTTTTACAGTGCCTTCTACCTGTACACATTCTCAACATTGCCCTTATTTTGTTGGTGCCTCTGTACTTCCAATTAATCTTATTTCTTTTGATGCTCAATACATAGATAAAAAGATGAAGTTAAATTGGGAAACAGCTTCTGAAATAAACAATGATTTTTTTACAGTAGAAAAATCCTTAAATGGAACTGATTTTAATTATGTAACAACAGTGAAAGGAGCAGGAAACAGTAATAGCTTTTTAACTTATGAAACATTTGATCCTAATCCCCATTTCGGCTTTGCTTACTATCGTTTAAAACAAACAGATTTTGATGGAAAATACGAATATTCTGAATTAGTAGCAGTTACCATTAAGAATAACAAAGAAAGTTTTACTGTCTATCCAAATCCTGCAGGAAACAATGCTGAAATTTCTTTTAATTCCTATGGTAATGATGAGGCTGTTTTAAGTATTACTAATTCTACCGGAGGCTTGGTCCTTTACAAAACTATTAATACTCATAAGGGCACAAATACAATTAAGCTGGATATGATGGATTTTAGCAAAGGCATTTATTTTGTTTCCCTTAGCAATAAATATGAGGTGTTAAAGACAAAGTTTATTAAGGAATAATTTAATTTTCCACCCTCTTTTATACCCTTTTTCTTATAATGAACAAGCTGTTTTAAGATGCTTGTTATTCATTAATCATTAATTAAGCCTCTTTGGATTGTAATAATGGCTATGAAAACATTCTTTGTAATAGGTTTGTTGAAGTTTTTTGCATCTTAGGCAATAGGACATTTTGTTTAGATGGGCATTTATGTTCATTCTGCTGCTATTGAGCTATTCCTGCATCTGGGAAGCATGCTTTTAGTTTTCAAAGCAACTAATTAAAATTAGTGCGTCTTACAATTATAACTATAATTTTCCCTGTTGAGATTTTAATTCCATCTTAAGATTCTAATAATTAAGAAAATCGAATTGCTCTTTTCAAAATATTATTAATTAATTTGTATATTAAATATTAAGCCAAGTACAAGTAATAAATCTTAATTATGAAAAATAAAATTCTAAATAGTATTCTAATTTTTGCATTTGTGATTTTTGCTGAACACATATATGCTCAAACAGCCACAAATGTAGTAAATGTAAATGAGAACATGGAACAGGCTCAAGTGAATGGAAATTTAGTTAAAGCACAGTTGGGAACATATCAGTTTATCCGTACTTCTAAAATAGAAGAAGTTTTTACCGTAGAAAAATTGAGCCAGCTCTTAATTGAAGCAGAAAAAAACAGGCATGAAACGGAAGAAAAACGCTATGAAATTAGCCAATATACTAATATATGGGTGCTGTCTAAAAGTACTATCAATGCCCCCGACTTTATTCCTGTGGAAGAATTCGTATACAAATTTGATTAGCACTCAAGTAATACTTATGAGAGTGACAGTTGAATTCTATAAAAACAAATTACCAATATGAAAAATAAATTTTACTCAATACTATTTGTTATCTTAGGTTTAAGCCTAAATGCATTTGCCCAGCCTGCAAATAATTTCTGTAGCGGAGCAATTACTTTACCTCAAAATGGCAATTGTTTGTCTGGCACTACTGCAGGAGCATCTGACGGTTTGGCTGGTACTGTTGGATGTGCAGGAAACAATGCAGAAGTGTGGTACTCTTTTACTCCTACTGGGACTTCAGCTCAAATAGTTGTGACCAACGGTACACAGGGTGGTAATGTTGAAGTTGTTTTACTTGCTGCATCAGGAGCATGTTCTGGTTTAACAGTTCAAGGTTCTAATTGTGGTGCATCTGTGCTTACAGCTACATTTAATAACCTACAACCAATACTCCACTACGTACTTATTTCATCATCGGGAACAAATGGTACTTTTACAATTTGTAATACAGTAACAACTCCACCACCAGCACCTGGCGTTAATTGTACTTCGGCTGCCCCCTTATGTTCAGGGAGTTCATTTTCTCAAGGCACCTTTACTGGCATTGGTGTGGCTGAAAATATTTCTACCAATTCCTGTTTTGGGGGAAATGAAAGACAAGCTAAGTGGTATACCTTTACAGCAGGTTCGACAGGAACTTTTGGATTTGTTATTACACCAACAACTTTAACAAATGATTTTGATTGGGCGTTGTGGAATACCACGAATGGTTGCTATTCAACGGGAACTACTATGGGTGCTCCAATAAGTTGTAATTGGTCTGGGTGTAGTGGCTCAACAGGCATTCATGCTAATCCTGCAACTGTACCTGGTGCAAATAATGCAAACGGAAATGGTCCTGGGGGCTGCGGAGGAACATATTCTGCATTTAACACCACATTGCCAACTCTTACTGCTGGCCAAACGTATACACTTTTAATTGATAATTTTTCGTCAAGTGGCGGTGGTTTTAATATGACTTTTGGTGGAACAGCAATAATGGGTCCCATTGCTGATTTTACAGCTTCATTCGGATCAAATTGCTTAACTCTGTCAACAAATAGAAGCCCTTACTATACTGGTGCTAATACGACTTATCTTTGGTCTTTTGGCGATGGAAACACATCAACTGCAGCTCAACCAACTCATACATATGCAGCTATAGGAAATTACTTTATTACGCTAACTGTAACTGATGCAAATGGTTGTACTGATACCCATTCCATTGAGGTAAGTGGGTGTATGGTTTTACCAATAAACTTGCTGTCTTTTGAGGGAAATTATAATGGTAGAAATGTTGATTTAAAATGGTCAACTGCTTCAGAGACAAACAATGAGTTTTTTACTATTGAAAGATCAAAAGATGGTAAAGATTTTGAACAAATTGGAGTTGTAAAAGGAGCAGGAAACAGCAACAGAATTTTAAATTACGAAACTGTTGATTCAAATCCTTACGATGGTTTATCTTATTATCGTTTAAAACAAACTGATTTTGATGGGAAATTCGAATATTCTGAATTGGTAGCAGTAACTGTTAAAAATAATAAGGAAAGCTTTATTGTATACCCTAACCCAGTGGCAAATAATGCTGAGATTTCCTTTAATTCTCACATGACTGACAATGCTGTTTTAAATATTATGGACGCAACCGGCCGTTTAGTTTTAAGCAAAAAAGTAAGTTCTCAAAAAGGGGTAAACGTAGTTAAATTAGATACAGATAATTTAACAAAAGGGATTTATTTTGTTACCCTTACTAATACCTATGAGGTATTGAAAACCAAGTTTGTGAAAGAATAATAAAAATTATTAAATATAATCAGGCAAGTCACGCAACTTACCAGGTTTTTATTTTACTAATTTTAAAGATAGCTATCCGATTAAATTATACCTCCAAGCTGATACTCATTAAAAATTGAACTTAATTTTTTGGAACTATATTTTTCAGTATTTTTTATTATGAACAACTTCAACATATAAAAGTTAACTTCTTTAACATATAGAAATTAACTAACTTCCTTTAAAATTCACTTCATCACCTCAACTTCGACTATTAAATATAACCCTTCCCCTATCCAACTTCTCACATTCATACCCTAATATACTAATTCTCGTCTAATAACCTTCTGTTTAATAGTTTTGCACCTTCTTTAGCAATACTTTTGACTAGAAAAGCAACCTTAAAAATATTGCGGTCTATTTGTATAAATAAAATTAGGTTAATTCCAAAAAAAATATGAAAAACCAGGTAATCAAATTATTCTTTGCGTTTTCTTTTTTGATACCTTATAAAAACCAAAATAAGTTGCAATTTTGAAAAAATAGTCGGACATTTGAAATATATAATAGACATTTCATGAAAAAAATAGTACTTATAATTATATTATTGGCTTCTTTTTATGAAGCAACAGCTTGTCACGATGCTACACTTACCCAACTTTCGGCTGTAGACAATGGAAACAATACATATACCTATCAGCTTCAGGTTTGCTTTGGAACGGGTGCCGGTTCGAACACTTATGGTTTTTGGCTTAATTTTACCGGGGGCAACCTAATAGGGTATCCCGCAAGTGTCACAGGGCCTTCTACCGGTAATGTAAAACCGGCCAGCGTACCTCCTGTTTCGGGAACCGGCACTATCGAATACGGGGACTGGGACAATACAGCAAGTCCTCTCTTGTCTGGAACCGTAAATACAGACTGTTTGACTCTTACGCTTACTTTTGATGCGCCTATTACAGGTGCAACTTTCGGTGGTTTCCAACCAGGATTGGCTTGTGGAGCTACCCCAAAAACTATTACTACTACCTCGTGTTTTCCTAGCACAGCAAATTATACAATAACTATAAAAGTTAAAAGTTGCAACGGTAATAATGTTAGCTGGAACTTAGATGGAACTACATTAGTTAGTGGTATTACAACAAATGGAAGTACTTATTCCTGGATATATTGTGGTGGTTGCAAGTCAACCTTTGGAATAAGTGCTCCTTCAGGTAATGGAAACTCTGGATGTCCTGGCGGTGTTGATTCGTGGAGTATTTCTTCTAATGGAACTGTGATCGCAAGTGGATCTAATACCGGTGCAACTGTTGGACCTATAAACGTTTCCGCTTGCGGTACTCTTCCAATAGAGCTTTTATCTTTTGATGCTGTTTTCAATGGCAGGAATGTGGATATGAAATGGAGCACTGCTTCTGAAATCAATAATGATTTTTTTACGGTAGAGCGTTCAGTTGATGGAGTTAACTTTGAGGCAATAACTAAAGTTAAAGGTGCAGGGAATAGCAGTGAAGTATTAAAATACGAAAGTGTGGATGCAAGTCCTTATTTTGCTTTGACTTATTACCGTTTAAAACAAACTGATTTTGATGGGCAGTTTACTTATTCAGAAATGGTTGCTGTTTCCATTAAAAATAAGAATGAAAACTTTGCTGTTTTTCCAAATCCTGCCGGAAATAATGCTGAGATTTCCTTTAATTCTCAGATGACTGATGAGGCTGTTTTAATTATTATGGACCTAACAGGACGTTTAGTCTTAAACAAAAAAATAAACATGGAAAAAGGAATGAATTCTATTAAGTTAGATACTGGCCAATTTAACAATGGAATTTATTTTGTAACTCTTGCCAATAAATATGAAGTGTACAAAACTAAGTTTATTAAAGAATAATGATTTGGATGTTTCTTTAGAATATTTTAAGTAATTACATAATCAAAAAGGCCACACGTTTGTGGCCTTTTTGATTATATGAATTTTGATAAAAATAATTTTTTATTGATTCGATTTATTTTAAAGAATTAAACCAATAATTTCTCTGTTAAAGAGCTAACGGTCAAAGATTTATTAAAAAAACCAAATTGCCAATGTGTTTTATTATCACTTTCTTTGATTTTCCCTCTTAACTTTTCTTAAAACTTTTAATAAAAATACCTTGATGAAATTTCGTCTGTATTGTATATATTTTTATATTTATATCTTTAAAAAAAATATCAAAAATTAAATTCTGTTACTCAAAATATTTTCATTTGAATAGATTTTTACCTGATACCAATTTGATTTTTATAGCTCCATTCATTAGGTTTTGTATTAGAAAATACAAGTACTTGTGTAGTGAATTCCAGCGATTAAAATATTTCTCCTACTTATATTATTTATACATTTAATTGTTTTTCCATGAAAAACTTACATCTACTTTTTGCACTTTTAATTCTTAATAGTTCATTAATATGTTATGGGCAAAGTGCTTTTATTCCAAAGGAGGGTTACAGGCCTGAGCCTGTAAGGACCTGCGCAACACCAGAACTTTCAGTAGAATTCGAAACCTGGTTGCAGTCTCTTCCAGCACCTTCGGGTAGCCGGGCTGTATATACGCTTCCGGTAATTATCCATGTTATACATAACGGAGAGGCCATTGGTGTGGGAAACAACATTAGTTTGGCCCAATTGAATTCCCAGATAACCATAATTAATGAAGATTTTCGGAAATTAAATGCAGATATTTCCAATTTGCCCGGAGTTTGGACAAATACTGCTGCGGATAGTGAAATTAATTTTTGTCCTGCTATTATAGACCCTTTAGGAAACACCCTTGCTGTGCCGGGAATTAATAGGGTGAACAGAAATACTGCAGGTTTTACTGCCCCACCCTATACTGCAAACTACACTACCAATACCATAAAGCCTGCAACTATCTGGGATCCAGAGCAGTATTTAAATATCTGGTGTGTGCCATTAAGCGGTGGCCTGTTAGGCTATGCTACTTTTCCTTCAGGCTCTGGATTGCCAGGCTTAACCGGTTCTTTTGGAACAGCCACTACAGATGGAATTGTGGTGAGAACCACTGCTTTTGGAAATACAGGAAGTGCGGCAGCCCCGTTTGATAAGGGCCGCACAGCCACCCATGAACTGGGGCATTGGCTAGGTTTGCGTCATATATGGGGAGATGGAGCCTGTGCAACTGATTATTGTGCCGATACACCTACCCAGCAGACCTCAAACACGGGCTGTCCTAATTTCCCCTCTGTGACCTGCAGTAACGGTCCTAACGGTGATATGCATATGAACTATATGGATTATACCAATGATGCCTGCATGTATATGTTTAGCAATGACCAAAAGACCAGAATGCAGACGGTAATGTCCAACAGCCCAATGCGGGTTGCTCTTGCAACTTCCATCAAATGCGCTGCTACCCTAACCCTGGATGCGGGAATTTCTTCTATTGTATCTCCTTCAGGCTCTAGTTGTATAACTACCATTACTCCACAAGTTACATTGAATAATTATGGCTCTGCTACACTAACTTCAGTGAACATTAGCTACTCGGTTGATGGAGGTGCTTCCTCTATTTTTAATTGGACAGGCTCACTGGCCTCTGGTGCTAATGTTAATGTAATTCTTCCTAATGTCACCACTACAGTTGGGGCCCATACATTTGAGGCTTCCACTTCAAGCCCCAACGGAGGCACAGATCAAAACAACGCAAATAATGCTTCGATAGGCAACTTTAACATTATTAATCCGCCCACCGGAGTGGCCCTGCCTTTTGTTCAGGGTTTTCAAGGTGCAACCTTTGTGCCAGCAGGATGGGCACTTATAAACCCTGAAGCCAATAATACCTGGGCAAGGGTTACCACAGCAGGTGGTTTTGGAAACAGTACAGCTTCGGCAAGAATGGATAATTTTTCAGGTAATGTAAATATTGCTGGGCAAAGTGATTTTTTAATAAGCCCAGCACTTAATTTTTCGTCTGCAAACATTCCATTGAACATGGATTTTAATGTGGCCTATGCTCAATATAATGCCACTTATACTGATTCACTGATTGTTTCCATTTCCACAGATTGCGGAGGAAGCTGGGTAAGATTGTTCGCAAAAGGACGGGCTAATTTAGCCACAGCACCCGATCAAACCACTGCATTTGTTCCAACAGCAACCCAGTGGAGAGCTGAAACTATAAATTTAAATACTTATATAGGACAAAGCAGTGTTCAAGTCAGATTTGAAGGAAAAAGCGGATGGGGGAATCATTTATACCTTGATGATATTAATTTATATTTTCCTTCAACACCAGCCCCTGTTGCCGGCTTTTCAGCAACACCACTTAATGTATGTGTTGGGCAATCGGTAGCCTATACAGATACCAGCAGCAATTCGCCAACTTCCTGGTCCTGGACCTTTCCTGGTGGAACTCCGGGGACTTCCACAGTCCAAAATCCTGTTGTAGTATATAATACAGCCGGGTCTTATAATGCTACTCTTACAGTCACAAATTCAAGTGGAAGCAATACAGCAAGTAAAACAAATTACATTACAGTTAACCCTTCAGTTGTTCCCTATGTAAGTATTGCGGCATCACCTGCCGGTTCAATATGCACAGGAACCTCTGTTACTTTCACTGCCACTCCAACCAATGGCGGCACAACGCCTGTTTACCAGTGGAAACTAAACGGGGCAAACGTAGGAAGCAATTCACCTACTTATACCAATGCGGGCTTGGCAAATGGGAATATAATCACTTGTGAAATGACCTCCAATGCAAATTGTGCCAGCCCGGCAACAGTTACTTCCAATAGCATTACAATGACAGTAACACCATCTGTTACTCCAACGGTAAGTATAGCAGCATCTCCATCAGGTGCAATTTGTGCAGGAACTTCCGTAACATTTACTGCCACTCCTACCAACGGAGGAACAACACCTGTTTATCAGTGGAAATTAAACGGGGCAAATGTAGGAAGCAATTCGGCTACCTATACCAATGCAGGTTTGGCAAATGGGAATATAATCACTTGTGAAATGATTTCCAATGCGAATTGTGCCAGTCCAGGAACAGTAACTTCTAATAGCATTACCATGACAGTAACACCATCTGTTACTCCATCGGTAAGTATTGTAGCATCTCCATCAGGTTCAATATGCGCTGGAACTTCCGTAACATTTACTGCTAATCCAACTAATGGAGGTGCAGCACCTGTTTACCAATGGAAATTAAACGGGGCAAATGTAGGAAGCAATTCGGCTACTTATACCAATGCGGGTTTGGCAAATGGGAATATAATCACTTGTGAAATGACCTCCAGTGTGAATTGTTCTAACCCAGCAACAGTTACTTCCAATAGCATAACCATGACAGTAACACCATCTGTTGCACCATCGGTAAGTATTGTAGCATCACCATCAGGAGCAATTTGTGCAGGAACCTCAGTTACATTTACTGCTACTCCAACCAGTGGAGGTGCAGCACCTTTTTATCAATGGAAATTAAATGGATCCAATGTGGGTACTAATTCTACCACATACACTAATGCAAGTTTAACAAACGGAGCTGTTATAACCTGTGAACTAACTTCCAATGCGGCTTGTGCAAACCCTGCAACGGTTGTTTCTAATGCAATTACAATAACATTATCCTCAACTCTTGTCCCTTCTGTAAGCATTGCTGCTTCACCCTCAGGTGCTATATGTGCCGGAACTTCAGTTACTTTTACAGCCACTCCGACAAATGGCGGAGCAACACCACAATATCAGTGGAAGTTAAACGGAGCCAATGTAGGAACTAACTCTGTAACTTACACTAACTCCAATTTGATTAACGGTAATGCTATTAGCTGTGAAATGACTTCAAGTTATTCTTGTGCAAGTCCCACAACAGCTACTTCCAATACCATTACTATGACAGTAAATCCAAATGTTGCTCCTTCATTAAGTATTGTTGCTTCTCCCTCTGGAACTATATGCTCGGGAACCAATGTCACTTTTACAGCCACTCAAACAAATGGAGGGACAACACCTCAATATCAATGGAAATTAAATGGAGCTAATGTTGGAACTAACCTTTCCACTTACTCTAATTCTTCACTTGTTAATGGAGATGTTGTTGCCTGTGAGATGACTTCGTCTGCTATGTGTTCAAATCCTTCAACTGTTACATCCAATGCTCTTACAATTACAGTAAACCCTTCGGTTGTTCCTTCGGTAAGCATTGTTGCCTCTCCAACCGGAGCAGTTTGTTCCGGCACCTCAGTTACTTTTACTGCCACACCCACAAACGGAGGCGCTTCTCCTATATATCAATGGAAATTAAACGGGGTAAATGTGGGAACAACCTCTAATTCATATGCAAACTCTTCATTAGTTAACGGGGATGTCATTGCAGTTGAAATGACTTCAAGCGCAGCTTGTACAAACCCTGCAACAATTACTTCCAATTCAATTACAATGTCAATATTAACATCACCTGTTCCAAATGTAAATATTGTTGCCTCTACAATAGGGGCTATTTGTTCCGGGACTACTGTGAACTTTACTGCCACAGCAACCAACGGGGGAGCAAGCCCTGCTTATCAGTGGCAACTAAACGGAGCTAATGTGGGAACCAATTCTAACATATATGTTAACAATGCATTGGTGAATGGAGATGTTATTACTTGTGTAATGACATCTGGCTTGAGTTGTGCAAGCCCTACAACAGCTAACTCCAACTCGATAACCATGACAGTGGATCCAGTGGTTGTTCCTTCAATAAATATAATTGCTACACCCTCGGGGGCAATTTGTGCAGGAACCACAGTAAATTTTACGGCAACTCCAACAAATGGAGGATCAGCTCCGGTTTATCAGTGGAAATTAAACGGAAACAATGTTGGCACAAATTCTCCCAACTATGCCAATTCCAGCCTTGCAAACGGAAGTGCAATAACCTGTGAGATGACCTCCAATGCGAATTGTGCAAATCCTGGAACAGTGAGTTCCAACGCCATTACTATAACTGTGAGCCCGAACATTGTTCCTGCTGTTAGCATTGTTGCATCTCCTTCAGGAGTCATTTGTGCAGGCACTTTAGTTACTTTTAATGCCACTCCGTTTAATGGAGGGACAAATCCAGTTTATCAATGGAAGTTAAATGGAGTAAATGTAGGGTTTAATTCAGCCGTATATACCACTTCTACTCTTGTAAACGGAGACGTGATAACATGTGAAATGACTTCCAATGCAAATTGTGCAAGTCCTGCAACGGTGAGCTCCAATGCCATTGTAATGAATACATCACAAATAAGTTTAACAACAAATACCACAAATATTTCCTGTTTTAATGCAGGTGATGGAAGTGCGACAGTCAATGTAAATGGAGGAACTGCCCCTTATACTTACTTATGGAGCGATGGAGCATCCCAAACAACTGCCACTGCAAGCGCCTTAGCAGCTGGCAACTATTCAGTAACTATAACAGATGACAACGGTTGCAATCAGACAGCTATAATAACCCTTATCCAACCATCTGCTATAAATTTATCAGTTGCATCAACTATCGCAAACTGTGGCGAAAACAATGGAACAGCCACAGTAAGTGCTAGTGGAGGAACAGGGCCTTACAATTATTTGTGGAACGATACAGTTGGCCAAAGCACACCTACTGCCAATTCCTTAGCTGCAGGAATTTATTCCGTAACTGTAACCGATGCAAATAACTGTACTCAGACTGCAGGGACACAGGTAAATGCTGCTAACACCATGGAGTTAACCGTTGACATAACCCAGGTAAGTTGCTTTCAGGGCAAGGATGGAACAGCCACAGTGCGAGTAGATGGCGCCAATGGGATATCAGCTCCTTATAATTATTTATGGAATGACGCTGAATTACAATCTACCCCTAAGGCAATTAACCTTGAATCCGGAGAATATAAAATAATTGTTACTGATAGTGATGGGTGCTCTCAATCAGTTTCTGTAATTGTTAACGAGCCAAGCAAACTTGTTAATGCTATAACAAGCACGAATACCACCTGTGGAAAGAATAATGGTGCAATATTGATCAAAACCTCTGGAGGAACCGCTCCATATACTCACCAATGG
>JALYPI010000119.1 GCA_030856445.1 Bacteroidota bacterium | reverse complement strand
AATAACTGAATTTCGAAAAATGAATTACAATTTTCTTTTCTCTGTTGATTCCTGATATAATTATTCCATATCCTTCACTCTGTATATTCTCGCTGGTTATTTCAATTAAATTATTTGGAGCGCCTTCCAGAATTAATCCACCATCTACTTTTAAGGATGCTCCTTTTCTAAAAAGCAGTTTACTGCCTGATTTTACAGTAAGGGTAGCGTCTTTGCTTATTTTTACATTGTTCTCGATAATGTAAACTCCCCTTTCTAATGTTTTATCTTTTTCTATAAAATGATTCAGAACTGTATTTTCTGCCATCAGTAATTGAGAAACAGAGCTTAAGATAATGATTAAAACAAAAAATGGATTTTTAAAAGTCATAATATGGTTTAAATTACGGTAAAAACAAGAGAAGCGATTTTTTTTATGTTCCCTCCTGGAATTTCTACTTCTATGTTATCAAAAATAAATAAATCTCCTCTTTGGGCCTTATCTATAATTTCCCTGGTACTTGCATTAAAAAAAGCGCCATGATTGTTTTTTGATTTTTGAATTTCAGAATTCGTACTTATTCTTAATAAAGAAAAGCTTTTGACAGTATATCCATCATTGTTTTCTAATATTTCATTAAAAACATCTATATTCTTTTGTAGTTTGAATATTTTAGATGAAATGTTTCCACCTTTCCTTTCTGCTATAAAAGCTGATGGTTCTGGAAGATTCTTTACCAGGAATTCTTGAGTAGCCAATAAAGTTTTATCCTTTGAATATGCATTTACAACTACCATACCCTCATTATTCACCCTTGCATAGTAAAGGCTGTCCCTTTTAAAAATTTCACCCTTTGAAACTTCTGCTATAATATCAGAATTTCTGAATCGAGGATGGTATATTTTAATTGGATTATTTATATCAAGGTATAAAGTATTTAATTCATTGTTTTTTATATAAGCCTCAGGGTCAATTGATTTTGGATTTCTAATTTGAGGTTTATTTTCTTCTGTTTTTTTATTTTTTGGAATTAAGGCCAGTTCATATTTATCCTTTAAATCGGTCATGTAATCATCCATGGCCATAAACTCTATTTTTTTAATGTCATTTTGAAATTTTGCAATAAGAGCAAGAGATACGGTAAGAGGCATTTTATAAAAATAAAATTTTTCCCAGGTCTGGCTTTTTCCTGTAGATGTACTTACAAATTCATTGGTAGGTAAAAGCGAATCAAGCAAAACAGGATCAATAGTAGTTTGCGAACTGGAAATTTCTGTTTTGTAATCCAGCAGCATTTTACGAATTTTTTTAGCAGCTCCCTGCTCAAACATTATTTCATCAGTAAATTGATTGTCTTTTGCATTTTTTAAAAACCCATTAATATTAAACCCCCCGGAAATAGATAATATCTGTTGCTTTGTAATTTCCAGTTGTTGAGAAATGCTGTCAGATAAGAATGAAATTCGGTTGAAATCAACTTTGTTATGGTTTTCATTCTTTAAAGAATCAGCTTCTAGCCCGGCTTTAATTAACATTAAATTATAGTTTTTAATGTTGTTCATTTCCTTTGATGACATTTCAAAAGAAGTATTTATATCCCTTATTGTGTCAATAAAATCGGATGGAATATAAATAAATGCCAGAACAATGAAAATAAGGTACATAAAACTGACCATTTTGTTCCGTAAATCTTTACGGTCTTTATTGTCATTTTCTTCCATTTAAGCTTTTTATTTTATTTTATTTATGTCTTTGGATTGTTAGTTCTACCAACAGCTCCTAACATATCGGTATAAAAAGAATTTACTTTGGACATGTTTTCTCCAAGGCTGGCAAACTCTTTTTCAAAATCTTCAGAATTCCTTCCGTTCATAGATAAATGATTCGTATAAAAGGAATTGATTTTATACAGGTTTTCATTTAGTGAAATAAATTCTTTCTCATATCCTGTTGAAGTATCTTCTAACTTATTTATATGTCTTAAATAAAAGTTATTGACTTTTTCAAGGTTTTCATTTAATAACTGATACTGCTTTTCATAAGCTAGTGAAGAATTGGCAGTAATGTTATTATGATGGATGTACTTTTCATTTATAGAAGAAAGAGAATTGCTAAGGTTTACAAATTCTTTTTCATAAGCCGGAAGAGTAATGGTTAGATTTGCAATGTGATTGGACTGCAAATTATTTAATTCCTTCACATTCTCTTTAAGCAGATTTATTTCAGAAGCATAATCTTCAGTTGTATTATTAAGTTGCTTTAAATGATTTGACATGCTGCTTACATTTTCAGCCATTAAACTACTTGCATTATTTAGCTTTTCTATAGCAAGATTGAAATTTTCCAGGGTATTAACAATAGAAGCAGTATTCAAGGCATGTTGTTCAGCCATTTTTGTAAGTACTTCAGGAGATTCAGAGCTTGAAGATAAAAGTTCAGGGAATATGTTTTCCCATTTATAATCTTTTACCTCTTTTGCCGGAGCTTTCTTTTTCTTAAACTCAAAAGCGGAAATGCTAAATACAACTGCTTCTGTGGTTAAACCTACCAGAAAAAACTCATTGGCATAATCCCACCCCAAAAATTTAAACATGGCACCAATGATTACTATAGCAGCGCCTATACCATAAGCAAAGTTTATAAAATCAAAATAAGTGTCTTTTTTTTTCATATGTTTTATTTTTTTATATCATCCCGATTAATCGAGATGATATTCATTAGTGTTTCCCGATTAATCAGGACAAGTAGTATACCTTGGTGCATGGCTACCCGATAGCTATCGGGTTCATAATATGATTAAATTTTTGTTAGAAAGACCTGTTAATATCAAAACCTTCAAGTAAGTCACCAACTCTTCTAATAAAAGTTCCACCTAACATTCCATCAACCACCCTATGGTCATAGGACATGGAAAGAAACATCATATGACGAATTCCAATGGTGTCTCCTTGTGGAGTTTCTATTACTACTGGTTTTTTGCGGATAGCTCCAACTGCAAGAATAGCAACCTGAGGTTGGTTGATAATAGGAGTTCCCATTACATTACCAAAAGTTCCAACATTTGAAATAGTAAATGTACCACCTTGTATGTCATCTGGCTTTAGTTTATTTATTCTTGCCTTTGCAATTAATTCATTTGCATTTTTGGTAAGACCAACCAAATTCATTTGATCTGCATTTTTAATTACCGGCACAATCAAATTTCCAGAAGGTAAGGCAGTAGCTATACCTATATTTATATTTTTTCTTTTTATAATATTGTTTCCACTAACTGCTACATTTATCAAAGGGAATTCTTTAATAGCCCTTGTTACAGCTTCAATGAAAATAGGGGTATAGGTGATTTTTTCTCCCTCGCGTTTTTCAAAGTCTTTTTTAATTTTCTCTCTCCACATAACCAGATTTGTAACATCTACTTCCACAAAAGAAGTAACATGAGGAGAAACCTGCTTGGACATTACCATATGATCGGCAATAAGCTTACGCATTCTGTCCATTTCAATTATTTCATCATTCTCACCTGCTGTAACAACAGGACCTTGAACGCTTTTTACCACTTGAGCTGTTTGCGGTATCTGAGCCTTAACTACTGGTTCAACTTCAAGGGTTCTTCCATTTTGGCTAGCAAGAGTTTCTGGTTGTGATTTCCCATTGATTCGTTTACCTAAATAATCAAGAATATCATTTTTTGTTACTCTTCCTTCTTTTCCTGTGCCTGGGAGTTTCTCCAGTTCTGTCATTGAAATACCTTCTGTTTTGGCTATATTTCTAACCAGTGGAGAATAGAATTTTCCACTTTCAGAAGTTCTTGGGATATCTATTTCATGTGCGCTCACCTCAGCAGCTCTTGGAATTGAAACTGCATTTTGAATAGGAGTAGAGACAACTTCTTTTGCCGGCTCAGAAGGTTTTGCTTCTTCTTTTTTTACATCCTCTTTGGAGCCTATTAGTGCGATTACTGAACCAACCTGTACAACGTCTCCCTCATTAAATAATCTCTTTAACAATATTCCTTCGGTAGGAGCAGGAACCTCTGAATCAACTTTATCTGTAGCAATTTCTAATACAGATTCATCCGCTTCAATATGTTCACCTTCATTTTTTAACCACTTTATAATGGTTGCCTCTGCAACACTTTCACCCATTTTAGGTAAAATCAATTCAATTTGAGCCATTTAAATATATTTCTAATAATACGTAAATACTGTTAACGGGCAAAAATAATGAAATTTTATTAAAAATTTTCAAGAAAATGAAGTGTTGGGCAAATTATTTTGATAAAATTAAAAGACCAGTATTTTGAAGTTATTTAACAAAAAAATCATTTCAATGTTCTTTACACCTTAACAAGAGCTTAGCAATTTACTAATGACTGTAAATTTTTTTTAAAACAGGTTGTTGCATTTATCGCTTCCAGATCATTCAGTATAAGGTAAAGTAAAGTGAAAAGAAGTGCCTTTTCCCACTTCACTTTCTACCCAAATTCCATATGGATATAATTTGTTTTTTAATTGTCATATGGATCCGATAGCTATCGGGTACGCCATGTTATATTCATTAGTGTTTGTTCACTTTTCAGTGCATGGCTATTTCACATGTAGATAATTGTTTTTTTTAGGTCATATTGAAAACGCCATGTTATATTCATTCGTGTTTGTGCACTGTTCGGTGCATGGCTATTTCACATGTAGATAATTGTTTTTTTTAGGTCATATGGAATACGCCATGTTATATTCATTAGTGTTTGTTCACTTTTCAGTGCATGGCTATTTCACATGTAGATAATTGTTTTTTT
>JALYPI010000117.1 GCA_030856445.1 Bacteroidota bacterium | reverse complement strand
GAAAAAAGACGTGCTTTTTATAACAGCCTATTAAATTCACCTTTTCAGCAACCCGGGATTTCGTTCTTTCCTTAATTATTTTTTATCAGCAATGTATCAATTTATAACTTCGAATATTTCATAATCCTTAATATTCCCTTCCATAATCTTAACATCCTCCACCCTTGCTTCTTCTGGCCCTTTTTTGCACCAGACAATAAACTCTCCCAACACAGCCTCTTCCCCTTCAGCTTCTATATAAACGCTGCCTTCTGGTTTGTTTTTTACGTTACCTGCTATTCCAAGTTCCTGCGCTTTTTCTTTTGTAGATGCTCGAAAAAACACGCCCTGCACCTTTCCACTTACTACTATATCATAATGCTTAACCATATTATTTGAAGTCTTTAGTATTGATTAATTAAATAGCGTATAATGCCATTAATTAAAGTTACAATTATTTAAATTAGATATGCAGAAATATTTCTAAAAAACAGCAAATAAAAAACCTGCTTAATTTATTGATTAAGCAGGTTTTTTTTAGTATAATTTATATATAAAAATCAGTAGCCAGACTGCTGTTTTTATATTTAAACCATATTTAATCTTTTTGACAATTCGTCCTTATATGAACCACCAATAGGAATTATTTTCTTATTGTCCTCTATAATAAGATTGCTTTGTTCGATTGCTGCTATCTTATCAATTCTAACAATATAGGATCTATGCACCCTTAAGAATTCACTATGGGGAAGTTTTTTCTGCATTTCCTTCATTGTTGAATGAATAGTATATCTTGCATTATTAGTATTTATAACAACATAATCTTTTAATGCCTCAACAAAATAGACATCTTCTGTTTTCACCTTTACCAATCTGGAATTAGATTTAACAAAAATTATATTTGCATTGTCTTTCCCTTCAACGATAGAGTAAAGAAAATCTCTTTCTTTTTTAAGCTCGACTTGCTTTTTATGTTTAAAAAGGGCCATTTCAATAGAAGTATGTAAATCTATTTCTTTGAAAGGCTTAAGTATATAAGCATATGGTTCAGTTATTTTAGCTTTATTTAAAGTACTTTCATCAGCATAAGCAGTAAGGTAAATAATAGGAATATTAAATTTTTCCTTGATTTTAATTGCTGCATCAATTCCACTCATTTCGCCCTTTAACATGATATCCATTAAAATAATATCTGGATTTGTTTCTTCTGCAAGAGTAACCGCCTCTTCTCCTGTTGCAGTTGCTCCTACCACATTATATCCAAGCTTTTTTAAGCTGTGCTGAATATCTTTTGAAACTATGCTTTCATCTTCTACTACAAGAATATTAACTTTTGACATCTTTATTTGTTTTATTTAATTTAAAGTTAAAATTTATTATATAACTTGTTCCTCCCTGCTTTTTGGTTTCCATATTAACCGAACCTCTAATTTGATCTGATAATGCAGTCACCAACTGAAGGCCAAGTGTTTCCGTGTTTCTAAAATCTATATTTTTCGGAAAACCTATGCCGTTATCCTTTACTTTAAGTTCGAGATTATTCTCTTTAATCTTTACAGTGATAAATATAGTTCCTTTTTTATTATTCGGAAATGCATATTTTAACGCATTTGATACAAGTTCATTTATTATTAATCCGCATGGTATTGCAAGATCCAAATTTAGATAAACTTCATCAATATCTAACCTTAGATCTACTAAATTGTTGTATAATCTATATGAATGTACTAAATTTTTCGATAAGTTCTCTATGTATTCTGAAAAATTTATTTGACTGAAATCTTTTGATTGATACAAGCTCTCGTGTATATAAGCCATGGATTTGATTCTGTCCTGACTTTCCTTTAATACCTCTAGTACTTTTTTATCTTTTATTTTGGATGATTGCAGATTAAGAATGCTTGAGATTACCTGTAAGTTATTTTTAACCCGGTGATGAACCTCTTTAAGCAATACTTCTTTTTCTTTGAGAGAGCTTTTAATTTGCTGTTCAATTATTTTTTTTCCGGTAATATCCTGAGCTATACAAGAAATTTCTTCTATTTTTCCTTTTTCAAGCCTGATAGGATTAAGAAAGGTTTCAAGCCAAATGCTTTTTCCCTCTCTTGTATAATAAGGCATTTCGAAATGCTGAGGAATGCCCTTGAAAGCTTCCTTATATATTTTATGAATCTGTTCGAAGGTTTTTTCATCTAATAACGCCTTGCTCCCTTTAAGCACATCTACTCCCAATAAGGGCTCAACATTAAAAAATGCCTTTATCGATCTAACATAATTTTGATTAAAAGAAGTTAATTCAAACTTTTTATTTAAAGTCCATATTTGATGAGAGGAGCTTTCTATAATTGAATTTAGTTTTGCTGCTTGTTTAAAAATCTTTTCCTCTGAGCTTTTTCTATCGGTGATATCTTCAAATACCGAAACAAAGTAATCTGGATTTCCATCTACATCTTTTACCACAGAAACAGTAAGATTTATAAAAATGACGCTCCCGTTCTTATGAATATATCTTTTTTCAGTTGTAAACTTGTCTATTTTTTTCTCCAGCAATTTTTTCTGAAAACCAATGCTCTTTTCCAGATCTTTTGGAAAAGTAAAATCCTGGAATTTTTTATGGTATAATTCGGTATCTGAATAACCAAAAATATCGCATAGCCTCAGGTTTACCTGAATAAATTTTCCATTCAAAGCAACCCTGGCAATTCCAACGGCAGCCACATTATAAATGGCTTTAAACCGCTCTTCGCTTGCGCTTAGTTCTTCCTCTGCCTTTTTACGTACTATAAATTGTCCAATTTGAGAACCTATAGAAGGCAGCAGGTTTAAGAGTTCGGGATTTTCTTTATAAATATTACTGCTAAAAAAATTAAATACCCCTAGTGTTACTCTTCCGCTTTTTATAGGAAATCCAAATGCGCTTTTAAAACCAGCCTCCTGACCTTCTTTATGACGAACTGAAATCGTATTTTCAGAAAAATTCTCCACCCAGGTTATCTTATCTTTAACCCATATCTTGCCTGGCAAATCTATTCCTGGCAAAAATTTGATTTTTTTTGAACTGTTTTGAAAGTTTCTTAATGCAGTTTGCTTAAAATCAGGATTTACGAAACTTGTATAGTAATCTAAGTGGTTTTTTTGATGATTTACGAGCCATATTTCTCCATAATCAAGTTTAAATCCAAAAGAAAATGCACTTAAAATAGCCGGAGCTGCCTCAGAAAAAACAGGAGCTTCGGATAGAATTCTTGTAATTGCATACTGTGTTTCCTTTCTTTCTTCTTCAAGTTTTATGTCAGTAATATCTCTGGAAACACCCATGGATCCTATTTGTTCTCCATTCTCATTAATAAGTATTGAGGAAGATATATAACTGGTGAAGATTTCTCCGTTTTTACGCTTATTCTTTATTTCTCCGGCAAACGCACCAACCTTTGATATAATATTATCGATTTGTTTGAAGTCTTTGGATGAAGCATATAGAATTTGAGGGGTTTTTTCTTTTAACTCTTCTAATTTGTATCCAAATGCTTTTTGTGCAGCCTCGTTAAATTCTATAATTAAACCGTTTTTATCAGTCGCGCATATGCTGTCAAGAGAACTATCAATAATGCTGCGGGTATATTTCTGGGTATCAATGAGCATTTTCTCGGCCTTTATCCTTTCAGAGATCTCCTGATTCAGCTTTTTATTTGTTTCTTCTGCAACCTCTGCTCTTAATTGCTCGTTATGTAATTGCTTGCGATAGGATATATCATGACAAACAATTTGAATGGCTTCTTTTCCTAAAAAGTTGGTAATTGTACCATTGGTTTCAATATCTATAATTTTCCCGTCTGACGACTTGACTTTAATTTCTGTAA
>JALYPI010000114.1 GCA_030856445.1 Bacteroidota bacterium | reverse complement strand
ATACCAATGTATTTAAGAATAAACTGGAATAAGAAGAAAGTAGAAACAAGGTTGTTAATTGAATTAACAACAGCAGAATTTTTAAAATGGAACCCCAGAACCATGCGTTTCGATGAGAACAACAAAGTTACTTTAAGGGGCAGTTGACGAGACAGAAAAAATAATTATAGGATTAAAGGTGATTCTCTTTCATTGCCAACTTCTTAAGTTCATCAATATATTTGTTAATAAAGATCCAATTTATAACAAAGGTAAATGCTCAAGTCTCGCCTCATTGTTTATTATAAAACAATAGAAATTGACCACTCTGAACCGTCTTAAACTGATTTAATTATTCTATTTTTCACTAATCCAGAAATCGTTGTACCTGCAAGCAGGCAAAATGAAGCATTAAGAGCATTGAACAGGGTTGCAAAAAGGGGCATTATAAAAGCGGGAAGGTCAAATAAAGCAGGTATGTCATAAAGAAATTGGGTAGCCTTTGCAGACCAAAGGAAAAACAATACAATACCAATTGAAAATTGTAGGATAAAGGTGACAAGAAATATATACTTGAATTTATTTCCTAGCAAATATCCTGTAAATATCCAAAGGGTAAGCACCAGCCAGTATTCACTGAAAAAAAGCTGTGGCAAAAGCAGTCCAGTTAGCAGCATTACGTATTTAAAATTATTCATTATTGCTGATATTTATAGTGTGTTTTATATTCCTTAATTCATCAGGGTTAGAAGTAAATTGTGCTACATGGTAGACCATATTCTTCCAGTCCTCTAGCTGATTTTTGTAGTTGGTACTGTTGGCCCTTCCACTTTGACCGCCTGCAAGAACAGTTAATGCTTCGGGCTTTTCATTCATAACTATAATAGACCGCATTGATGCTCCATGCACCCGTTGTGTATTCACATTGGGAGTGTTCACATTGCCTCCTGCGTCAGTAACTGTTGTGCCTAAACCAGGAAAATGAACTAGGTGCTTTATATCAAAAGATGAATAATGGGAATAATCGGCTTTACTCAAATCATTTCCAAAATCTTTATTTAAAAGTTCTTGTGTAGCTTTTAAAGTAGTTTCAAAAAACTGCTTAACCACAATCGTGTTTTTTCCAATCTTAATAGTGTCATTTTTTATTAAAAAATTTATCAAGTTGCTGTTTGGTACAATCTCAGTAATTTCGTATTCTGATTTAAGAATATTTTGGAAAGTGTTGCGAATGCAATATGTAAAGTAGGAATAAAGCAAGGCTTCATTGGAGGATGAATTAATAAGGCCATTCCAATTTTCAAGGGGTTCAATTAATTCCCAGCTCCCGGTTGCTTCTTTATGCTTTTTTATTAACTCCTTTATATCTTCAATCCCAATATCTGTTCGGTCTGACTGTATTGCTATCATGTCTTTAACAGTCAATTTCCTGTCTTTAGAAAGCATCTGATAGATACGTTTGGCGCGATAAGTATCATGAAAATCATAATCTATATAATAATCAGTTTGTGCAGGTTTCTGGTTGGCAGAATATACAAAGTTTTGCAAGGGTTTAAACTGTTGGGGCAATGATTCAAATGGAACAAATTGTTCTATATGTTCTTTAGTTCCATCAAGCAATCCTCCATTGTAGCTTGCATAGCGAAGAGGTAACTTTCCTGCACAAATAATACCTGTGTTGCCTTTTTTATCAGCATAGGCAAAGTTTTGAGGAGGATAGGAAAAATGAATAAGTGCATTTTGGAAATCCTCCCAGTTTTTTGCCTTGGCTAAGTAATTGAACGAAATTACAGAAGAGGTTTTGGCAGCAGGATACCATTTTTGTGCATAAGCCTTATTTTCTCCCCGTATTACTGGACCAAAAAAAGTAAAATATTGGGTGATAATCGTATCCTTTTCATTGTTCTGTGAAATAACGTATTGCTTTTCCTCCATTTTCTCCCATGCTCCTTCATACCAGTATTCATTTTCATTGTCAGGATTTACTTTTAACAGAAAACGATCGGTAAGGTCCCATCCTCCATTGGTAATTCCCCATGCTATATTTTCATTGTAGCCAGAAATAATAAAAGGGCTGCAAGGAATAGAAAATCCATAAACATTGAATTCAGGACAAACAATATGTGCTTCATACCAAGGATTAGGCAGAGAAATATCCAAATGAGTATCATTGCAAAGCATTGCACTTCCATTTGCACTTTTGTTTGCACTTACTGCCCAGTTATTGCTTCCTATTGATTGCCTAAGCTCCTTTTGTCCTATTGTCTCTGTTGTCTGATCTAATTTTCCTGTAGTTTTAAATTTGCTAGTATCCTGGGTTATCAAAGTAGTAAATAAGGCATCTTTAATAATGTAAGGATACTGCTCATTGCTAGCACCATACAAAGCATTAATTAGATCATTAGACAAATTAACAAGCACCTGCTCACGCTCAGTGTGCCTGTCTTTAAAAGTAAGCATGTAATTCATATACCAAGACAACAGCACAGGATAATGGGTTTCCCAATTCCGTGGCTTGGAACCAAGCATACGGTATTCTGGTGAATTGTTTTTAGGTTTTTCCTTATCAAGATAAAAGCTTACACCTTCATTGTATGCCATTAACTGCTTAAAAACTTCAGGTTGTTCCACATGTAGTTCTTCCAGCACTTCTTTGGCCTTGGCCTCAATCTCAAGAGGCCTCCAGAAAACATCTGATGATATAACTTTTTTACCCAATACCTCAGAAAGCCTTCCTTGTACAACGCGTGTAATAATTTCCATTTGAAAGTACCTGTCACGGGCGTGCATATATCCCATCCCGAAAGAAACATGAGCGGCATTCTTTCCATAAATATGAGGAATGCCAATACTATCAATATGTATGTCCACTTCATACTTCCCATTGCTTTTTAGCTCAAGCTGCCCTGAATGGCCATCGGGGGCCCTAAGAGAAAAAACTCCAGTAGAATAGGTAAACAAAGCTCCAACTGATTGAAATAGGCCTGCGGGACGGTAAAAGGTAATACCAATCCATACAAAACATACCAATAAAACAATTAATCTTTTAATCATGGAAATAGAGATAGAAAAACACAAAAATAAATTATTTAAAGAAAAGTCAGCTGTATTCTTGTTATTTATGTTGGCTGCTGATACCCAATGAAAGTCACAACTCCAAATTCTAAACCTTACTTAACAGGAATGTTAAAAAGTTATTTGCTCAAGTTCAATATTCATGCACGGGATGTTATAGGCAATCCAGGAACTATATTTTTCATCAATTAACAATTCGGAAACATACCATTTTTCATTATACAGCATTACCACTTCCTGATCAATGTTCAAATCTCTCAAGTTGATTGACAGGCCTTGTCCATGAGCTTTTATTACACTTTCTTTAATCGTCCAGTATTTATAAAATTCTTTTAATGGATTTGATGATTTATGAATGGTTTCCCATTCTTTTTCATTCATAGTATTTTTAAAATCATGTAAAGCAATTGGTTTAATTGCTTCCACATCTACTCCTACTGTACCTTTATCAAATAAAGCACAAATCACTAAATTTTCGGAATGAGAAATATTGAAATCTATGGGCAAATCCAAATAAGGACGGTTGTAATCATTGAATTTTAATCCTTCAAGCTGATTGTTATACCCAGCTCTTTTTAATGTTTTCATCAGAAGTAATTTTCCAATTAAAGAGGCATGTCTGTCCTCCCATCTTTTAAAGGCATTAATCTTTTTTTGAATGGCCACAGGAACGCGCTTTATGTACTGGTTCCATTTTTCATCGGTAAAAGGCTTTTTGCAACTGGAATAAAATACTTTGATCAATTTATTTTTTTATAAAGTATTATCTAATTCAGCAGAAATAATTTTACAAATACTGGTCAAATGCTGAAAAACGAAAAAATGTCCTCCAGTAAAACTGTGCAGTTTAATGGGTTGAGAAGTTTCTTTTTGCCAAAGGCGGGCAGCTTCAAGGCTAATTTTGTCTTCATCTCCAATCATAATACTGGCAGGAACGCTAAAAGGTGCTTCTTCTTGGTGGTTGTATGTTTCCACAACTTGAAAATCGGCACGAAGAATTGGTTCAAAAAAATCCATTAAATCATCATTTTCCAATACTTCCTTTGGGCTTCCGCCTAATTCTTTTAATTTATCCCTGAACTCTTGCTTGGGAAGCAAATAATATTTTTCCCTATCATCATTATAGGAAGGCCCCGACCTGCCTGAAATAAATAAATGCAATGGTAGTGGCAGATTATTTTCCAGTATTTTTCTTGTTAAAAGATAGCCTAACAATCCTCCCATGCTGTGGCCAAAAATGGCATAAGGAACACCGGAAACTAAATTTGATTTAATTTTAGCAAACACATCATCTGCCATAAGATCCGCTTCATTCAATAATGCTTCCCTGCTTCTTTTTCCTCTTCCAGGAAGTTCAACAGGAACAAGGTTTACATTTGATGAGAGGTGAGGAGTAAAAACATTGTATGAATAGGAACTCCCCCCAGCAAAAGGAAGGCAATAGAGATTGATTTTTTCTTTCACAACAGTAATTTTATTTGCAAAGTTATAAATTGATTTAAAAATGTCTAAAAAAACTATATTTGCAGGCAATTTTAAATTCAAAAATCTATACCCGATTGACTAGGAAAATCATTGTATTTTTATTTCTTGGAAACATTTTTATTTTGTCCAAATGTGATGCCCAGGATTTAATTCGGCCTTTAAGAATAACAGAGAAAATAGAGGCCAATGGAATCATGGATGAACCTGCTTGGGATATAGCTCCTGTAATTTCAACATTCACCATGATTGATCCTACACCTGGAGGAAAGCCATCTTATACTACAGAAGTAAAATTACTTTATAATGATGCCTTTTTTTTTGTAGGAATTAAACTATATGACCCTGAACCAAACAGATTGATAGCAACTGCTATGGAGCGTGATAGCGAAGTTGAGAACGATGATAATGTTGTAATGCTAATTGATAGCTATAAAGATAACCTTAATGGAATTGGGTTTGCAACGAATCCTCTTGGTGCCAGGCAAGATTTCGAGATTTCTCAAAATGGAGAAGGCATGAACCTTGATTTTAATACATTTTGGAATGTGGCTACAAAAACCAATGACGATGGCTGGATAGCAGAATTTGTTATTCCGTTTTCTTCTTTAAGGTTTAATGAAAAAGAGGAAGTAATAATGGGTTTTAAAGTTTTAAGAAACGTCAAAAGAAAAAACGAAATCGTAATTGCTCCCCCCTTCGATCATAGCATTGCTAACTCCTATTTTCGCCTTGACTTGGCAATGAGCATTGTTTTCGAAAACTTACAATGCAAAAAACCAATTTACTTCGTTCCCTATGTAGTTGCTGATATGCAGGAGTCCAAATACCTTAATACAACTGGAGATTCCTGGGAATCTGATTACTCTGCAATGTCCAGAAACAATTATTTTAAAAACCCAGGGCTTGATAAGTTTTTAAGCAATGTTGGTGCTGATTTCAAAATGGGAATCAGCAAAAACATGACCATTGATTTATCGCTGAATACTGATTTTGCTCAAGCAGAGGTGGATGACCGAATTATTAATACCTCCCGGTTCAATGTATTGTTACCTGAGAAAAGGGCTTTCTTTCTTGAAGCCGAAGATTATTTTAATTTCAATATGGGCTCTACAAAATTGTTTTTCTCCAGAAACATTGGGAGGAAGAAAGGAATTATGGTTCCGGTTTTGGGTGGCGCAAGATTAACAGGGCAGTTTAATGGATACCAAATTGGTGCATTAAATATGCAAACAATGGGGGTTGAAAGTGAAGAAATTGCTGCAGAAAACTTTTCGGTTTTTCGACTTAAAAAGGACCTCTATAGCAATGGTTCCTATATTGGTGGTATCCTAACCAACAGAATGAGTCTATTTGATAATACTGTATCAAATCAGGTTTTTGGTACAGACTACATGCACCGGTTCAATAATAAATGGTTTTCCCGTGGTGCTGTTTCTGGCTCGGTGAACAATTCTGTTGAAACACCCTTCGACCAGAGCAATATGGCAGGACATTTCAGCCTAGTAAAACTTACTAACAAGGGCTTTAGTCATATTTTGTCTGCGGATTATCTTGGAGAAAATTTTAATCCTGCATTAGGGTTTATGCGTTTCAACAACCTTACCACTTTTAATGCAGGGAACAGTTATTCATGGATAACTGAAGATCATAAAACAATAGCGGGATATGGTATAGAAAGCACAGCAATGATTGCTATAAACTCAAGCACCGGGGCAGATGAAATATACAATTTCAACCTCTCTCCTTTGATTAGGCTAAAAAATGGTGCGGCAATCAAACTAACTCCTGCCGATTATTACCAGGATATATATGATTATTCATGGATGATGAACGATGATATCGGTGTCCCCGCAGGGCAGACGCATTAAAAATTCAAAGGTTAAAATGTTAATAACTATTTGATAATCAATTATTTATGTATTGCTTAGGAGCTTATTAATTTGTATATTTATCTGATAATCAAATAGATAAATTATG
>JALYPI010000108.1 GCA_030856445.1 Bacteroidota bacterium | reverse complement strand
CCAAAGGAATCAATAAAAGTACTTTTCCCGGCTCCTGGAGCACCAGTTATTCCAATCCGAATAGAATTCCCTGAATAAGGAAGGCATTTTTCGATTAATTCTCTTGCTATTAACTGATGTTCTTCCCGTGTGCTTTCAGTCAAGGTAATAGCCCTGCTAAGTGCTACTCTGTCACCTGAAATTATTCCATTGAAATAATCACTTGCTTTTGACTGGGTTTCTTTTTGGAAGTTTTTATCGGAAGCTTTCATTACTCTATATTCAAAAACTGATTATAATTCGTTTTTGGTAAAAATAGATAATTTATGCTAATGCTCTTAACACATCTAAATTAACTTTATCCATATCATTTTCCTTTGGAGTTTCCAAAACTTTAGGAATATCAGGAAATCTTTTCATAATTTGTCTGAAAGGCTCAATACCTAACTTGCCTTTTCCAATATGATCATGCCGATCAAGATGACTTGCTAAACTTCCTTTGGAATCATTCAGGTGGAATACATATAGTTTATTAAGCCCTACTTCTTTATCTAGTTCATTCATGGTTATTTCAAAACCTTTGTGAGTTCTAATGTCATATCCTGCAGCAAAAGCATGACAGGTATCAAAACAAACACCAATTCGTGGAGAATTGACTTGATTAATAATTTGAGATAAATGCTCGAACTTCCCTCCTATGCTTGAACCTTGTCCTGCGGTATTCTCAAGTAATATTTTAACGTCTGAATCTTTAGTGTTTTCCAGTACAGCATAAAGGGCATCGGCAATATTTTCAATTCCTGCTGACAGGGTTGATCCTTTGAAAGAGCCTGGGTGAAGAACGGTATAAGAAAGCCCTAAACTTTGGCAGCGTTTAACTTCTGAAGCAAGAGCAAATATGGATCTTTCTCTTATTACTTCATTTACACTGGCTACATTTATTAAATAGGTAGTATGAGAAAAAGCAGTTTTTATTCCGTATTTAATTAAATTTTTCCTGAAAGCTTTTCCCTCTATTTCTGAAATTTCCTTTTCCTTCCATTGCCTTTGATTTTTAGTGAAAATCTGGAAAGTATTTATGCCGAGTCTTTGGGCTTCAATAAAAGCATTATCATATCCTCCGCTTATTGAACAATGAACTCCTAGTAGCATATAAATTTGAGTAGTTATTAATGATTAAATAATAAGAAAAGCTAATAAATAAAACTCTAAATAGCAAATCTAAACTATATCATTAATAACTACTCAAATCAAATTTAAAGCTAACTTAATGTGAATGGGTATGTGAAGCCTGGTCAGCAGAAGGCTTTAAAATGATTTTTCTGTCTCCTGAATCATTAAATGGCCCCGCAACAGGCATTCCTGCTTTATCAACAAGTTGAATTCTAACAGTATTCTCTCCCATTGGCAAACCTTCTAATTGATAAGGCACCCATTTGGTAAGTATAAAACTGGTTTCATTTACAGTCAATTGAATTCTGTTGCCATTTTCAGATAAATTAGTGTTTACAAGATAAAAATCAACTAATAATTTTTTTGTATCCTCTCCTTCATATTCACCTTTTGGGCGGCTATAAAAAAGATGAGGAGCATTCAGATTATAATCTTCTTGATCCTTATTTTCGCCTACATTTAACTGCTTTAAAATATATGCAGTATTGTTTTTTATGCTTTCATGATAAGAGCGGGAAAGAAAGGCCAAAAGTAAATGTTTACCTGGTTCTAACTCTTTTTCAATTACTGGCTCATAATGGGCAGTATATGGGGTATTATTTAAAATCCAGTGAATATGTTGTCCTTTTTCAGAAACAGCGCAAGGACGATGTTCCTCTCCGGGAGTTGAAGAACCTAATTCGAAATTTTTAACATTAAAAGTAAAAGTATTTTTACCTGCATTTAAATTCTTTGAAAGATCAGGCTTTTCAAGTGAAAGAGCTGCATCATGGAAACTTGGGGAATCAGATGCTTCAGTTAATATTATTCCATTTCTTTCTTCTTTAAAATAAGGTTCTACTACTTCCTCATTTGCAGTTTCAGCGGGAGATTCTGCTGTATCTAGAGTTTCAGGTCCACCTTGATCACAAGAATTCAGTAAAAACATTGCAACAACTGCCCCAACAAAATAAAATCTTTTCATGTATTGTTTTTTTAATTTATTAATAAATTATGCCTTCTCCCACAAATATAATAATTTTGAGCCGGAATAAATACAATATTATATATTAATTAAATGTTACACTATTTAAAATAAACTTATGAAAACAACAGCAGAAATACATACCTCCAAAGGAGTGATGAAAGTAGAATTTTATGAAAAAGATGCACCCAATGCAGTTGCAAATTTTGTAAAATTGTCAAAAAGCGGATTTTATAATGGCCTTAAATTCCATAGAGTAATTCCAGATTTTGTAATTCAGGGAGGTTGTCCAGATGGCACCGGAGCTGGTGGACCTGGATATAGCATAGATTGTGAATTAACTGGTGAGAACCAATACCATGATAAAGGTGTGCTTTCAATGGCTCATGCTGGAAGAAACACTGGAGGTTCTCAATTTTTTATCTGTCACAACAGATCTAATACTCAGCATCTAGACAGACAACATACTGCTTTTGGAAAAGTAATTGATGGTTTAGAACTTATTGAAGAAATCAGCGCAGGTGATAAGATTGAGAAAATTGTAATCCTGGAACAATAGTAAACTATTCTGAATGAACCTGAAGATCACAGAAAGCCCATCTCTTTATAGTGATATAGAGAAAATGTCAACAAAGGAAATTCTTAATTGCATCAATAAAGAAGATCATACCGTTGCCCTTGCCCTGGAAAGAGCCATACCTCAAATAGAAAAACTGGTTACAGCCATCACTGAAAAAATGATGGCAGGTGGAAGACTCTTTTATTTAGGTGCCGGAACAAGCGGGAGACTAGGCATAGTAGATGCCTCGGAATGCCCTCCAACCTATGGTGTACCCTATGGTATGGTTGTAGGACTTATTGCAGGAGGAGATAAGGCAATAAGAAAAGCTGTGGAATTTGCCGAAGATGACATTGAACAAGGATGGAAAGATCTTCAGGAACATGAGGTTTCAACACAGGATGTGGTAATTGGAATCACTGCTTCTGGCTCTACCCCTTATGTGGTGGGTGCAATTAAAAAATGCAATGAAAACGGAATTATAACAGCTGGCATAAGTTGCAATCCTCAAAGTGCCTTATGCATTGAAGCCCAATACCCCATTGAATTAATTGTGGGTCCTGAATTTATTACCGGCAGCACAAGAATGAAATCCGGCACAGCCCAAAAGCTGGTGCTTAATATGATTTCAACCACCGTAATGGTAAAACTTGGAAAGATAAGGGGAAACAAAATGGTAGATATGCAACTTAGTAATGTAAAACTTATCGACAGAGGAACCAAGATGGTAATGGAGGCATTAAATGTACCTTATCAAACTGCAAATGCTCTTTTGAAAGAATTTGGAAGCGTTAGAAAAGCCGTTGAAAGCAAAGGAAACCAGAACAAGTAATAAACTTTACAAATTAAAATTTCTATTTCTTTTCATGCACTAAATCCTTTATATTTATGTTAATTCAATAGCTGAAATATAAATTAAAGTGAGCATAAAAAAATTAAACTGTTTGCTTTTTTACTTTTAAAAATTATCAGCTTTTAAATATAAAATGAATACGCAAATAGTTTTATTAGATGCATACTTTAGAACCTTATTTTAACTGGCATAGTTATTATCTTTCTTCAGAAGATTTAAAATCACCTTTTTTTGGAAAAGAGTACAGTGAATTTGAATTTACTCATTCCATTTACAATCATGCAATTCATCCTCAGTGGGATGATATTGGCTCACCTACCCTATTTATTAAAATACTATTTGCAGATTATGATGAAGGCGTTGCCATTATAGAATTAATTGGGGAATGGAATGACTGCATCAATAATGACATTATGTTCTTAAAGCGGGATGTAGCTGATTTACTCATTAAAAAGGGCATTAATAAATTTATTTTAATTGGAGAAAATGTATTTAATTTTCATCATTCCGATGATTGTTATTATGAGGAGTGGTTTGATGATATAGATGATGGATGGATTGCTTTTTTGAATTTCCGTGAGCACGTAGTTAAAGAGTTCCAGCAAGGGAATATCGATTATTATATTGTTTTAGGTGGAATTCTTAATGAATTAAGATGGCGCACCCTTACTCCTGTTCAACTTGTTGACCGAGTAAGTTCAATGGTTATGAAAAGACTGGGTTAAAAATCTCAATATTTCACTTCCTATTCATTCTTCAAAAAGAAGAAATAAAGCACAAAAAAATCGCTTTGCCCATCTAAAGCGTTTAATCTTTAAATGAACAAAGCGAATATAAAATAAATTATGAAACTTAAATCAAGTTTTATATAACATCTAAAACTACAAGTAAGGCAAAAATCACTCCTGGCACCCAAACAAGTATTGTAAGGATAAGGCTAATCCAAAAGTAAGTATCAAGCCCCCTGTGCAAAAACACTGCCAATGGCGGCAATAAAAATGCAAGAATAATCTTAATAATTGGGTCTACTGAATGAGTATTATTTGGTTGGTTAAATTTATACCTGGCAAACTTATCCTTTTTTGTATTTAATACCAGATTATTATAAATTTCTTCCTGACTGTTTAAAACCGAAAGGTCAGAGGCTTTTGAATCAACCTTATATTGATCAGTATAAGTGTCATTCGTTTTTATTTCTGTTTTTGGCAAAAGTTGTAAATCAACATTTGCTTCATATAAATCAACTGGTAAAACAGAATTAGAATTCTGCTCTTCAATAATTTGATCATTAATTACAACTTGTTTGACTTTTGTTGATTTTGAAACTTTTGCAAATCTCTCTGACTTCTTATCAAAGTATTTATTCTTAGCAAAATTGTTATTCCTTGTTGTAGTACAGGAATAAAAAGTGGTACTTAAAATCATTACCACTAGAATTAATTTGATTGTTTTCATATGTATATAATTTGATTTTTAATTGTCAATCCAGATTATTCGGGATTATTTTCATTTGTGTTTCCCCGAAAAATCGGGACAAGTAATTTACTGCAGGTATATGGTTATTTTTTTAAATTTTTTCTAAGTTAAACAATTTAAAATTAACAAAAAACAGGCTGCATCTTTTGCATTACATTTGTTCAAGTAATGGTATATACCTTTGCTCTATAATATTGAAATGATGTTTTTGATGACCACAGATAATAAAGCCCAAAGCTAAAACAGAGATTTCTTTTCCATTAGCTTTGCCTGTTGTTTTTAACATTTGATCACTGAAGTTTTTAAATAAAAAAACACTGCTTTTTCTTACAAGAATATATTCTTCGAGCAAATCATTCACAGTTCTGTTTTTTGCTGTGGTATTCTCAGCAAATGAATCTTCATCAAACCCCTCAATTTCATTTTTATCTTTGCGTGCAAATCTTAAAGCACGATATGACATAATCCTCTCAGTGTCTATAAGATGCTGGAGTATATCCTTGATAGTCCATTTTTTTGGAGCATAAATCTTATCCCTTAATTTCAGGAGTTGTTCTATATTTAATTCTGTAATTTCATTTAGACTTTTTTCAAGACAAAGGTTTAAATCCTCTTCTTTCAATAGATTGAAATAAGCATTAAAATATATGGGAAGTGAAACTATTTCTGATTTTTTCATAAAATAAAACTGCTTATTTTTTCTCAATAAATGCATTTATTGCATTCGTATAACTTTCAAAACCCCAAATTAATGGAACATCTCCATGATTGGCTCCTTCAATTCTATGGGCCTCACTGTATGATCCGGAATAATTATTAAAAACAAGTTCTCCATGGCTTTTGATGCTTAAAAAATCATCCTGAATGCCATGTATCCACATAAATGACTGTTCCACTTTTTTTATTTCCTCAGCATTATTTATTTTAATATTTACAAAATAAGATGCTGGCATAGCAAGCTGTGTTGCATCCTGTACCATAACTGCAGAGGAGGCAAAAGGTGCTTCAACAATTAATTTTGAAGGTTTTAATGCCATTGGATTTGCAGAAAGATTAATGGCGGGCGCTGAACCAAGACTAAAGCCGTACATCACTAACCGCTCGCTTGTAAGTCCTTGTTCTTTTAACCAATTCAAAGCTGTATTGGTATCTTCATATAAAGCTTGCTCGGTTGCTTTTCCTTGTGATAAACCATAACCTTTATAATCTATCATCAATACTCCAAATTTATTCTTAAACCCGGTATTAGCAAGTAATTTAGCACGTTGCCAATAAAAATCCATATGCCATTTATTGCCGTGGCAATACATTATAACCGTGTCAGTGGCAATTTTAGCTAAATCACCAATATAAATGGCATAAATTTTACTTCCCTCTACTCCAAGTGTAAACTGATGTATTAGGTTTTGATTTATTGTATAACTTTCATTAAGGATAAAATCAACTTCTCCATCAAATTTGTCCATTTTATATTCTGTAATGCTTGTATCAGGATTGAATAAATTATCATCCAATCTTTGACAGGATGTAAAAAGCAGAAGCGTAACTAAGAACAATATATATTTAGACATTTTTTAAAATTTACGAGTGATGCTGTAATAAACCCCTATCGCTCCTGTGTTACCAAAGGAGCGGTAATCAACCACAATGTTTTCATTGCTTGTTCCTGGAGCTAAATATTTTAACTCAAATTGACTGTTCCATTTTTTCCCTTGTCTGCTTATACCTACATGAGGATTAAAAAACCAATGTTGCTGCTGAACTTGTTCATGTGCTTTTTTGCTGGCCAATTCAAACCAGTTGGAAAATCCTGTATAAATGAAATGCCTGTCTTTATTTATATTCCAATAAAAATTCAGATCTGTTTGGGGCCATATTTTAAATTCTCTTCCAAAAGTACCATATATAAAATTTCCAGCCACAAGTAAGCTTATTCCCGGAATTAAGCGGTTAATAGAATCGTGTTTCACTATTTCTCTTAAAATTCCAATCTCACTTTGAATATTGCCATATAAAAGGGAAGTAGTATGAATACTCCCAAAACCAGTTGTTTTATCATTAATCCCATAACCATATGTTAATGCAGTATAAGGAATAGGGATAGTAACACCACCGAATTCAACCAGAGGTCCTCCAATATTGAATGACACGGCATGTTGGTCTTTTTCCAACGGTTTAACAAAACGTGTAGGTGCACAGGAGCTTATTACAATTAAAGCAAAGAATAAAACTATATGAATTTTTAAAAATTTATTTTTCATTTTTATTTCTTAGGGTTTTAAAAAATTATAGCATTCTTTCTTTTAACATCAGCAGTACTTTTTTATCAATTGGAAATAAAAGATCTTCAGGTTTTATTTGATCTAAAGGAACAACTCTAAAAGATTCAGCACCCTCTTTTAATTCTTTAAAATCGAATAGTTTCTGTGTAATGAGAAAATTAAAAGGAGGTTTTATTTTCATTAAATAATAAATGCTGATAAGTTGTTCGCTTTTGTTAAAAGCAGATTGCTGAAAAAAATCAGTGGTATAAAAATGATCTGTAATTTCTATCTTTTGACTGAGTTCTTCTAAACTTTCCCGCTTTAAACAATCAACAGTACCTTCTCCAAATTCAAGCCCTCCACCTGGAAACTTAGTGAATTTCACTCCATTTCTAAATTCATCTATAAGCAATAGTTCTTTATTCTCATTGAGATAAATACCGTAAACCCGCACATTAAATTTATTTATCATTAAAGCAAAAGTAGGAAAAAACCCATTTGAATAAGTAAAAATTCTAATTTTGCAGACAATGGAAAAAGATTGGATCAAAATATATCATTCATCTGCAATTCATAAAGTAGAACTTATTAAAGCTGTTCTGGCAGAAAATAATATACAAAGTGTTTTAATGAATAAAAAAGATTCATCCTATCTTTCATTTGGTGAGGTAGAATTATATGTAAATCCAGCAGATGTTTTAAATGCAATGCAATTAATAAACGAATTTTAATATGTTAAAAAGAAGTATTACCGGAATTATTTTTGTTGTTGTGCTGCTCTTTGCAATCATCTATCACCCGGCTTTGTTTTTTATACTGTTCCTATTGATAACTTTTGTAGGGTTAAATGAATTCTATTCCATTGCCCAAAAAGCGGGTTTTAACATTCAGAAAACAGCAGGTATAAGTGCTGGTATGATTGTTTTTATTTTAATCACTGGCTTTGAGCTATTTGATTTTATAGAAGTAAAATTCCTTTCATTGGGTCTATTAGTGCCCTTTATAATTTTCATTGCAGAGCTTTATAGGAAAAGCCCTTCTCCCCTTGCAAATATTGCACTTAGTTTAATGGGTATTTTTTATGTTGCAGTTCCCTTTGCACTTCTTTCTTTTTTTATAATTTCAGTAGAAGAATCAATTGGGGGGAATTATAATCCAAGCATACTGTTAGGTTATTTCTTTTTAATTTGGACTAATGACACAGGGGCTTATCTTGCAGGCAAAAGCATGGGAAAAAGAAAATTATTTGAACGCCTTTCACCCAAAAAAACCTGGGAAGGAGCTGCAGGGGGTTTAATTTTAGCTTTGGGAGTTGCTTATTTACTATCTTTATTTTATGAAGAGCTTTCTATTGTTAATTGGTTAATAATAGCAGCAATAGTTGTAATAACAGGTAATTTGGGAGATTTAACAGAATCCATGTTTAAAAGACATGTAGAAATAAAAGACTCAGGAAATATACTTCCAGGACATGGAGGAATTCTTGATAGATTTGATGCTGTTCTTATTTCAGCGCCATTTGTTTGGATCTATTTAACATTAATTTCATGAAATTTCATATAGAGAAAAAAGGTTTCTAACAATGAGAAATATTATTTTATCTATAAATCTTTTACAAAGCATTTAAAATTCCTAAATTCGCCAACTTTTAAAAATCATTTCGAAATGGCTATAAAAAACAAACCAGTAAGTAAAAAAGTGGTTAAGAAAACAGATTCTTCTCCAGTTACAAAAGTTTTAAAGAAAAAGACAGAGGCAGAAATGAAATCTGCAACTGCTTTAAATGGCAACGCAGAAACAAGTCAGCATATGTTTGATGCAGTATTAGCGCGTTTGGACATTGCTGCTAAGAAAATCGGGCTTCCTGATGATATTCTGAAAATATTAAAATCCGCTGAAAAGCAAAATCTGGTGAGCCTGCCGGTAACATTAGATGATGGAACCACTCAGGTGTTCATGGGTTATCGTGTAATCCATTCAACTTTCCTAGGTCCATCAAAAGGTGGAATCCGTTATGCAATGGATGTTGACTTAGATGAAGTTAATGCTCTTGCCGCATGGATGAGCTTTAAATGTGCTGTGGCTAATTTGCCTTATGGTGGTGCAAAAGGTGGAATAAAATGTAATCCAAGACATATGTCTGCCGGTGAGGTTGAAAGATTAACAAGAGCATACGCAATTTCAATGGCTGATACTTTTGGAGTTGATAAAGATATTCCGGCTCCGGATATGGGAACAGGAAAAAGAGAGATGGCCTGGATTGTTGATGCTTATGCAAAAGTAAAAAGGTTTAATGAGCCAGGAGTTGTAACAGGGAAACCAATTACTCTTGGTGGTTCAAAAGGCCGTGAAGCTGCAACCGGAAGAGGTGTTATGATTACTACAATAGAAGCAATGAAAGTAATGGGAATGAATAGAAAACATGCCACTGCCGCTGTTCAGGGTTTTGGAAATGTAGGTTCTCATGCTGCAAGGTTACTAGAGGAACAAAGAATTAAAGTAGTAGCAATTTCTGATCATACTGCAGCTTTTTATAATCCAAAAGGTATTGATATAATAAAAGCAATTGCTTATGTTCAATCAAATAATGGAGTTTTAAGAGGTTTTCATGGCGGTAATGCAATTACCAATGAAGAATTATTAACATTGCCGGTTGATGTACTTGTGCCTGCTGCTATTCAAAATCAAATTACTGCGCATAATGCAAAGCATATTAAAGCAAAGTTAATTGTGGAAGGTGCAAATGGACCAACTACCGCTGAAGCAGATGAGATTCTTCATCAAAAAGGAATTATTGTAGTTCCTGATATTTTAGCAAACGCTGGTGGGGTTACAGTATCTTATTTTGAATGGGTTCAAAACCGCTCAGGAATTTACTGGACTGAGGAAGAGGTTAATACTAAGCATGATGCCAATATGATACAAGCTTTTGAAAATGTATGGTTCAATGCTAAACAATATAAAACTTCTATGCGTACAGGTTCTTATATAACTGCACTTAAAAAAATCGAAAAAGCCATTAGATACAGAGGGCATTTTTAATTGTTTGTTAATTATTTTGTATTTAAAAACGCAAAGCTTAAAGCTTTGCGTTTTTCTTTTTTTACCTTTGGTCAACTTTTTAGCTAAACTATAAGCTATACATAGATTCATAATATGAAATTTCACAAAGAGGGCTATCCCACATTAATTGCTGCTATTATATTTATAGCTCTGATAATCTTTTTATCCCACTATTTTTTATTTGATCTTACTATCCTAAGGTACATTATATATGTAATATCTGGTGTATTATTAATTACAGTTTTACAATTCTTCAGAAGCCCTAAAAGAACTCTGCCTAATGATGATACCAACGTAATTTGTCCGGCAGATGGTAAAGTGGTTGTTATAGAAGAAGTAGTGGAAAATGAATATTTTAAAGATAAAAGAATACAAGTCTCTATCTTTATGTCTCCAGTTAATGTTCATATTAATAGGTACCCGGTAAGTGGTGTAATTAAATATGTTAAATACCATCCTGGTAAATATTTGGTTGCATGGCATCCTAAATCATCCACAGAAAATGAACGATCAACCATAGTTCTTGAATCAAAATCAGGAAAGCCTTTATTAATCAGACAAATTGCAGGAGCCCTTGCCAGAAGAATTGTTTTTTACTGTAAAGTTGATCAACAAGTAGAACAAGGCACTGAACTTGGATTTATTAAATTTGGATCAAGAGTGGATGTGTTTTTTCCCCTTGGTTCAAAAATAGAGGTTAAACTAAATCAAAAAGTAAGAGGTGGTGAAACCATACTTGGAACTATAAATTAATACTTTATTTTGATTTATTCCGTTTTACTTTGAAATTTCATCTAAAAATGTTATTTTTGTACAACAAATTAAAACCCAAAACCAAGAAACTTATGAAAAATTTATTTTTAGCATTAGCCCTTGTAGGATATATCGGAACAACTACAGCTTCTTCAATTGTATTATCAAACGATAATGCAATTTGTTTTCATGAAGAAAAAGGAAAAAAAGACAAAAAAAAGAAAAAATGCAGTAAAAGCACTAAAGCTTGTTCAGGTACAAAAGCTGAAGGCGAAGAAAAAACAGAAGCAAAAAGTTGTGACAAAACAGCTACTAAAGCTTGTTGCGCAAAAAAAGTAGATGCAGTAAAAACTGAAGATGCAGTAAAATAAGCTTAATATATTTTATAAAAAAAGCCCTTCAGATTATTTTTCTGAAGGGCTTTTTTTATACTATTTTTATTTGAAACAGAGTTTTTAAAAAATATCCTTTAATCTTTTCAAACAATCTATTTCATAAGTAATAATTTCCTTATGGGGGTTTTGTTTTGGATTAAAATATATCTGATCAATACAAGCATTTTTAGCTCCCAGAATATCAATATCCAGATGGTCCCCAATCATTATACTTTGTTTTGTTTTGGCTTTTGCCCTATATAAGGAATAATGAAAAATTCTTTTATCTGGTTTTCGAAATCCAGCACACTCTGAAGTTATTACTTGCTGAAAAAACCTTCTTATTCCGCAATTTTCTAGTTTAAGAAACTGTACTTCTTTAAAACCATTTGTAATTATATGTAACTTGTAGTTTTCTGAAAGATATTCCAGGGTTTCTACAGCATGAGCAAATAAATGAGTTTTAAAAGGGCTTTTATTCAAATAACCATCTCCAATTTCAATGGCCAAATTTCTGTTATTAATACCAAAATCCAGTAGTGCTTTATGAAATCGATCTGTTCTTAATTCTTCCTTGGTTACTGTTCCTTTGCGGTATCCTTCCCACATTAATTCATTGTGGATTTTATAACCGGAAATGAAAGTGTCAAAATCGCTAACTCCTTTATTTTTTAAATCAAGTTCATTATAAAGTTCATATAAAGCTTCAGTGGAATTCTTATCAAAGTCCCAAAGGGTAAGGTCAAGGTCAAAAAAAATATGCTTATACTTCATACCTTGGTCCCAAAGGCAAGGTCTCCAGCATCACCAAGTCCAGGTACAATATAGGATTGAGCAGTAAGTTCATCATCAACCTCACCGATCCAAATGGTAGTTTCAGCAGGAAGGTTTCTTTTTGCATATTCAAGCCCGTCAGCACTTGCAATAGCTGCAACAAAATGTGTGTGTTTTGGAGCTCCCTTAATAAGCAATGCTTTGTAGGTAAGAACCATGGAGGCTCCAGTTGCAAGCATAGGATCAGCAAGAATAAGCACCCTATCGGTAAGGTCCGGGCTTGAAACATATTCTATTTGAATATCAAAAGTACCATCTTTATGAGGTTTGCGAAAGGCAGAAATAAATGCATTTTCTGCCCTGTCAAAATAATTCAATAAACCTTGATGCAAAGGCAGGCCTGCTCGCAAGATTGAGCCAATTACAGGCTGTTCAACAGCTAAATTAGTATTAGCTATACCCAGAGGAGTAGTTACTTCATAGGGCTGATAAGAAATTGTTTTGCTTATTTCATATGCGAAAATCTCTCCAATTCTTTCCAGGTTTCTCCTAAAACGCATTGAATCTTGTTGAATATTTACATCACGTAATTCTGCAATGAACTGATTAAATATGGAATTGTTTTTT
>JALYPI010000105.1 GCA_030856445.1 Bacteroidota bacterium | reverse complement strand
ATATAGGATAACTCATCAGAAGAAATATTTGAAAAATTTAGAAGAATTAATGAAACTAAATGATGGGGCAAATAAAAAGCTGCTCAATAATGTACTTGAAGATGAATATAATTCTTCTAAATTTTTTGCTGATTATTTATATCTGAAAAAGTTATGTACTGATAAGTAGTATTATTATATCAAATATTATTTATAAAAAATATAAATTAGCTACTGAATTTTTTAATATTTAAGATTCTAAATTAAATAAGCTACTTCACATCCTCCAGAACAATTGTAAGTGCATCCTATAGTTTGCGCTTGCTTACAAATGCATACAGAATAGCTATATTTGCAACTGGATTATAAACAATAATTAACATCTAAAATATTTTTAATCAAGTAGAATTACGTATTGTTGTTCTGGGATACTACCTTTATATTTGTTCAATAATAAGTAAATGCTTTTAAAAGAAACTGGAATTTTGTAATTCTGAACAATGGCTCTGATTTACAATCACTTAGCTTCACTAACCCTTATAGTTACGGATTTAACGGTAAGGAGAAGGATGACGAGGTTAAAGGTTCTGGAAATCAATATGATTATGGGTTTAGGATTTATGACCCAAGAATTGGTAAATTCTTGAGTGTTGATCCGTTGTTTATTGAGTTTCCATGGAATTCATCTTATGCTTTTGCTGAAAATGATGTTATTCGATGTATTGATTTAGAAGGATTAGAAAAATATTCTGTAACAGATGTAACTATGAATGGAGAACCTTATGTTAATATAACAATTCAACCTGAAGCAAATTGGGAAAAAGGAGAAGTAAAATATGGAGATGAAGAAATTAGATCAGATTTTAAAACTCCTGAACATGAACAGAGAGCAAAATATTTATTTAATGAATACGAAAGGACAGCTAATACGGAAGGGAGAACTACAGGATATAGTTTTCCTAAAAAAGCAGAAGTGGCTGAAACAAAACTAAATAATCCAAGGCCTAAGCCTTTAGTTCCACCTCCAACTCCAACACCTACCGCGAATCCTGGAACCACCCAACCCCCAACTTTGGCTGTAGTGCCTGTTGAGTTTGAGTATAGAGGTATTAAAATAGAAAAAGGCAGCAATTCTTTAGTTAAAGAAGTATTAAATGCCGTTAAGAAGTATAAAAGTGACCCAAATAATTTTAGTTTAACAGTTACAGTTGGAGGAAAGTTTGATCCGTCCGTAAGAAATAATGAGATTACTAATAAAAATGGCGTTATAACATCAATGGGAGATGTAATGGAACTAAGAAAAAGCATTATAAAGGAATTTGTAAAAAGTGCTGGAATTCCTTCTGATAAAATTGAAATTAAAGAAACCAATGAAAATAGAAATGTCACTTTGGAATATTAAACCGTTTTATCTTATTGTTATACTAATATCTACTGTTGTTTCTTGCCATTCACCTGATTTAAATCAAGTTATAAAGGAAACATATTGGGAGGATAGTGGTAATATAAAAGAGGAAGTTTTTCTTGATTCCATAAATAAATTGAAGATAATAAAATCTTACTATTCTAATGGACAATTAAAAAGTGAAGAAAAGTTATTAAATGATAAAAAGGAAGGGGTTTCAAAGGCATGGTATTCCAATGGTAATTCTTGGTATAATTATAATTATCAAAATGACTCTTTAATTGGAATGTATTTGGAGTGGTATGAAAATGGGAATTTTAAATTAAAAGCAAAAATAACTGGTTATTCCTTTGTGCCAGATACAAATTTAAAAGAGGAGATTTCTTATTTTACACTATTAGATGGAAATTATATTTATTACAATGAAAACGGCAAAATTAAATCTCTAGTTTCTATTAGGAATGGAAAAGCAACTTATCATTAGGATATTTAACCCCTACTTGGCGTAGGAATACCGTGAATCATTAATCCAGAATAATAGGATTAATGAATGTTGTGCAAAAGATTAGTAGGCCTATCCTATGCGATGTGCAAGTATTGCAAAAAACCATAAAAGTAAGCTATCCAAACATGTTCTATCATTGGACAATCTATAAATCAATTTGATTGTATGACAAGAGCCGTATGAAGTGAGAGCTTCACGTACGGTTCTGTGAGAGGTTTAGGGTGAAATTCCCTTTGCTTACTTGACTTTTAAACTACGTCCGATAAGAAGGTAGCTTTTAGCTACACTTGCAGCAAAACAAAAATAAATGACTTAAATTTATATTCAGGCAATAAACTCCAATAAAAAAACAATCATCAGTAAAAGGCCCTAAACCAGTAATTTTTTAAGGCTTGACTAAATATCTATTTTATTTGAAAAGATATATAACAACCCTTACACTAGCAATTTCCTAATTTAAGTACATATTAGGACTTTTTTATATATTTGTTTCTCAAATCAAACCCTAATATGCTCAGTTTTGAAAAAGCCTATATACACTGATTCTACTGAGGTTGCGAATAGAAACCTAATACGGTATTCCAGGTTTATTAACTCTTTTCGTTACGGAATGAATGGGATGGAAAAAGATGATGAAGTGAAAGGCTCTGGAAATAGCTATGATTTTGGGGCAAGAATGTATGATCCAAGGCTAGGACGTTGGTTGACTCTTGACCCACTTAGCAAAATGTATCCCAATGAATCTCCTTATATTTTTGCTGGAAATAGTCCTATTCTATTTCTTGATGAAGAAGGAAAAACTAAAGTTACGTATTTGATTGCAGTGCATAAAGATGGGACAGAAACGAAACTTGCTGTTATAGATGCAGAAGAAGTAGCATACAAATGGGTAGAAACAGCAGACGCTGCTGGGGGTAATTACAATACGAAAGGTTTATATTCTTATGATATTGTGCAAACCATTAGGTATAATGCGGAAACTGGAGAAGTTATTTCAGACAATACAGGATATTCTATGAGAGGTGCGGCAGTGTCTGATTGGATTGGTCGTAATATAGGAGGAGCATTAAGTAAGTTTGAAGAATCATTGCCAGGGAATGGGGGACAGGTAAAAGGTGGATTCTATTTAGTATCTAAAGATGGCGGAGAATCTCCTACAAAATATACAGCGGCTGAGGATGTAGAAAAAAGGGATATGACAAATTTTGTGGGTGCATTGAAGGGAATAAAAGGAGCAAAACTTGGAAATTTTTCGCCTGAGTTATTGCGGAAAATAAATTCAGTAGCAAAAGAAGTGCTTACACCAAAATCAGAACAAGCAGAATCAAGTAAGTTTACTCCAGGAGGATCATTTATTTGTCCCACCTGTTCAAGTCCAATAGGTGATACTACAGAACATAATAAAGGACTTGATAGGGAGGCTGCTCCTGCTCCAGGGTATAAACAATCAGAATAGAAAAACTAATAAAATGAAAAGAGTTTTATTTTTAGCAACTGTATTTTTTCTATTTTTATTTGGTAGCTGTAAACTGAAAAATTCAGAAACTATAGTAAAAAAATGGTATTATGAGGACGGGAGTCTGAAAAAAATACAGGAATATAAAAATGATAGCATAGAACATGGTAAGTACTTATTCTACTATCCAAATGGCCATTTAAAGGACTCAGGCAATTATGTTAATGGTAAATTTCACGGTGAAAGAATTGAGTATTATGAAAATGGACATCCTTATGTAGTAACTAACTATATTAATGGCAAGGAAAGAAATGGTTTAAATTATCGGCAAAATGGTTCATTAAATGAGTATATAGTTGCAAATTACTTTTCTGATATAATGTTTATTATTCGTTATGATTCAGTGGGAAAGATGATTAAATATGAAGGAAATCCTATATGCAACTGGTTTATTAAAGACACTATACCTTTAAGTCAAAAATTTGATATTGAATTATTAATTGCCAACCCACCTAATTGTATTACTAAAGTTATTGTAAGTGATTGGGATATTTTAAAAAATCAGGCTATTTCCAAAGCGGTTTACATACCTGACAAGTTTAACCGGGTGAATTATTTCAGAAATCAAAATCCTGAAATGGATATGTATATTTTGAACACTGTGAATATTAAGGATACCATTTATAATTGGACAATTACAGATAGTGTTTTTATAACAATTAACAGGGAAGGTATAACTTCTTATTTTAAAACGAATTAGATTAAAGACATAAATATACAATATAACTAACTTTTTTTCGTAAAAAAATCATACACCAATCTAAAATCCAATCTAAATAAAGTAAAGCAGACGTAACTTGCACGTTTCGAATACTGTATCGTTCTTAGGCATAATAAAATCTAAGACCATGATAACAAAGAAAAACGACAAACTGATTATCGAAATTAAACATCCCTGCCCTGAAGAATTCCAAAGGGATTTAAAGGAAGCCCTAATTGAAGCAATTCAGTATCAAACTCATGACCATGCAGAACCTGAAAAGATACATTTTATAAATTACACCCTGTTGGAACTACTTAAGAACTTAGTGTAGGTTTTTCATTCAAATCCTTTAAAAAACTCTTCAAGCGAAACATCCATTGCTTTTAAAATCTTCATGAGCGTATTAAGCTGAATATTTGCTCCAGCTTCATATTTACCATATTGTGGTCTGCTAAAGCCATGTTCATAGGCAAAGTATTCAGAATTGGTGTATCCTGCTTTTTTCCTGTAAAATTTAAGTCTTTCACCAATCTTTTTTAATCCTTCGCTTTCATCCTCATTTGATTTAACAGCGATCTTTTTTACAGTTTTCTTAGCCATGATAACTCTCCTTTTAAGGAGTAAATGAATGGAAAACCTTTGTATTATATTACTCTATATTTATTACCTCTTTATAAAGAGAATTGTAAAATTTCTTTTTTATATTTACTGAAAGAAATACACAATGAACATTTATACTACACTAACTCCAAAAAAGAAAGTTAAAGAACTTATCGAAGCACTCGAACCTTATGCAGCTTTATGGTTAGAATGGATAGAAAGTGGGGCGTGTTTTTTAACTCAAAAAGAAATTATCATCATTGAAAATTACCTAAAAACAGGTTCTCATTTAGTTTCAAGTTTGGAACTTAGCTTATCAACTGGAAGGGCTGCAAGCATTTTAGTAAAAGTGAAGCGGAGGCTGCGATGGAACTTAAAAAATCACCAAGGGTGGTTAACTGAACGACTCTTGGAGCAACATGGCATTATTACATACACCTCTGAGGTTGATCGGTTTTTGAATGTACCAATTTCGAATAATAATATTCCTTATCGCCTTAAAATGAAACTTTCACATTTATGCAATGACACAATGGGTGAACTACTTAGCAATCACACTTTGGAAGAAATGAAGGGCTATAGGCGTTTCGGAAATCAAACCATTTGTGATCTCAAAGAAACCCTGAAAGCCAATAACTGCCTCCAGCTTTTGCGGTAATTTTTTGTCGTCACACGAAATCCTATAAGTCAAAGAACGTTGATCGTTACAATTATGCAACCTCTTTTTTCTGTGTTTTAGGGAAGATATTTAATTCTCCCCCCTGATTAAACCTTCCAAATTGCACAGCCTTTCCTTGTTCCGGCACTTCGATTACTACATCCACATCGTGCTGAAATTCATTATTTCCTTTGAATTTACCGCCTTTTGTGGCCTGAAAAATATAGATGAATGATTTTCCTTTGTTGTTGGCCTTCAGCTTCTCCAAATCCTTTGGTGTTAATCCAAGCTTGTTGACAGAGTCCAGGAGTATGAAATCATAAGCTGATAAATCTTTTGGTAAATCATCGGCAACAAAAAGGTTCTCATGTGCCACATCTTTATCCATTAATTTTTTCTGAAGCGTGGCATCCAGCTTCTCTTCTTTTGCAACATAAAGCACCCTGATTACTCATTTGCCGATCAGGGAGATTCAAGCTTGAGCGGAATAAAAAAAACACAGTTGAATAAAACTATGAAAACACCTATCACTTATTACGGAGGAAAACAAAACATGCTGAAATATCTCTTGGAGCTTATACCGGCTCACCGTATTTATTGCGAACCCTTCTTTGGAGGCGGTGCACTGTTTTTTGCAAAGCCTAAATCAGAAGTGGAGGTCATCAATGATAAGAACGGAGAAGTGATTAACTTCTTTAAGGTGATTAAAACAAAGTTCCCGGAACTGCAAAAAGAGATACAGGCTACTCTTCACAGTCGGGAGTTGTATAAAAAGGCAATGGTGGTGTATGAGCATCCTGATTTGTTCTCAGATGTAAAACGTGCATGGGCATTGTGGACATTAACCAATCAGGGCTTTGCAGGATTGATTGGCTCTTGGGGATTTGGAAAAACGGATTCAAAGGAAAAATCACTGGCAAATAAAAGAGAGGATTTTACTCAGGACTATGCACAGCGATTAAAAACTGTGCAGATTGAAAACAATGATGCCTTGAAAGTAATAGCCCGCTGCGATTCAAAGGAAACATTTATTTATGCCGATCCCCCTTACATTGGTTCTGACATGGGGCATTACAAGGGCTATTCAGAGCAGGATTACAAAGAGCTATTGAATATGCTGGCAAAGGCACAGGGTAAATTCCTGTTAAGCAGCTATCCATCCCAAATTCTTAACCAGTACATCAAAAAGTACAAATGGAGAATGAAAAAGGTGGAAAAATCCATCGCTGTTACCAAGCATACCGATAAAAAGAAAATCGAGATGCTGGTGTTCAATTTTGATCCGGCTAAAACCAAACGAATAGAAACTGTATCCAAAGCAACAAACATCTCGGTGAAAGAATTAGAATCAAAACTTAAACGCTTAAAATTCGCAGCATAATGAAGGGAAAGAAAATTACAACCAGCAATTATTTTGAAACCATAGAGGAGATTGGCTTTGAAAATTTGCCATTGGTGCTGAAGCAATCGCACATGGTAATTATGACCAAGACCGACAATGGCAGGAGTTGGAGCAAATATCAGAGCGAGGCTGATTTAAAACGAATGGTCAATCTTGCTTTCAGAAAACTCGAAGAGTTTATGCAGTCTGACAATAAGGAATTATCAGGGACACCAAAGAAAAGTGAATCCGAAAAACCAAAAAAGAAAAATCCCTATGGTGAAATTTCTA
>JALYPI010000076.1 GCA_030856445.1 Bacteroidota bacterium | reverse complement strand
TGTTTTCTGGTAATGGGATAAGTGGTGCCTCATTTAATCCTGCAGTATCTGGTGTAGGAACGCATAATATTACCTATACGTACACTCATCCTTTTGGTTGTTCTAATACATTGACTCAAGTTGTTGCAGTTGATGCTTTGGGTTCAGATCCTGATGTATTTATTTGTTCAGGAAATTCTGCAACTTTAACTGCTAGCAGTGGAACAAATATTGAATGGTTTGATAATTCAACAGGGGGAACACCAATTGCTACAGGAATGAGTTATACAACCCCTGTTTTAACAACTAACACCACTTATTATTATGGAGAAGAGCCCAGTGCCTTTAATTTTACAATAGATACTTTATTAGAAAGCAATTTTATGGTGGTAGACCATGATACATATACAGGTGATGATAGAGCAGGAATAGCTGTTACCCAAAATTATGTTTATTGTGTAGGGGATAATTATACAGTAAGATATGATGTAGCAGGCTTAACAAATCCTATGTCTTATGATACTAGAGATGGTATATTTAGTGATTTATCAACAGGTACTCTTTATACATTATGGGATGGCACTAGTGATCCGGTAGGAACAAATGTTGTATCATATAATGTGACTTCCATAAGAAGTTTGAATCCTGATTTAACTTTAGGTTCTGTAATTATCCCTCTTTCTTCACCTATTGCTGTAAGTGGTGATTATGGGAATACAACTAATCAAACAGGTGTTTTTGCGGGGTATGGTTTTTTAGTTTTACACAGCCCGGTTAATAACACATTCTATAGTATTGAAATTGCCACTGGAAATGTTACAACTCTTGGTGTTTTTACATTTACCCATGTTGCTCCTGAGAATTGGGCATATTGGGGAATAAGTGAGTTTAACGGTACAGACTATTCTGTTGTTTATGTAACAAATAGCACAACTATTTCAAAAATGAATACAGCTACTGGAACTATAAGTACTATCGGAACATTCAATGACTTGAGCGATATGGCTTCTATCAGTTATTCTCCATGGAACAGCCGTTGGTATTTTCATTATGAAGGTAGTTCAACTCAATTCGGTGGCAGTGATGAAACCTTAGGTTTTGCTGATGGAATTCATACTTCTGCAATTCAATCAAATTTTGTTTGTAGAACTGCAATTAACGTTGTAGTTGATGTAAATGCATTTGCAGGAAATGATACAACTATAGGTACAATCGGAGGATCTGCTCAGTTAAATGCCACAGGTAATGGTGTTGTTTCTTATAGCTGGTCACCTGCTACAGGACTAAGCAGTACAACTATTGCCAATCCTGTTGCTACTCCTGCCGTTACCACTACTTATATTGTAAGTATGACAAATTCAGCAGGATGTGTTGATTCCGATACGGTTACTGTATTTGTTGTTAATAATACTTCTATTCAGGAGAATGAACTTAGCAATGGATTTATTTCATCTTATCCTAATCCTTTTAAAGATAACGTTAATATTGATTTTGCCAGAAATTTAACTGCAAATGATAATGCAACTTTAATCTTATATGATATGATGGGCAAAGAAGTAAAAAGATTCCAGTCAATTACTGGAAACAAATTGATAATTAACAGAGAGGCTTTAGCTCCTGGAATTTATACCTATAATTTTAGTTTATATAGCAATAAAATTAATGCTGTAGGCAAGCTGGTTTTAATGGATTAATAATTCAAATTTAATAAACAAAAAAAGGTTGCTCATTGAGCAACCTTTTTTTGTTTGATGAAAAAAGGAGTAATTTCTTTTTTCCTTTTAAAGAATAAAGATTTGTATAGTTTTAATTTTGGTTTCTCTCATCTCTGAATTAGTCAATAAGAAAAGTGTTTAAACAGAACTATTTCAAGAATAAAATTAAACTTAACTTTTCCTAAAACTGAATTCAGTATTCCATCCTACTCTTCTTCTTGGAAACTTTTTATAGAACTTTCCTTTAACCCTATTATGTGATCTTTAAGATTTGGAATTAAAGTTATAGATAACTCTGACAAAGGAGAGTAGAGGGATGAGGTTGTTTTTAATTCATCCGAGACAAAAGGGTTTGTTTCACTAAAGGAATTTGTAATAAAAAGCAGAACACTAACAATTAGTGCATATTTGAAACAACAAAACACAGCTCCGGAAATTTTATTAAAAGTGCTGAGCATGGTAAGTTTCAACAAGCCTTCAAGTAATCTTGCTGCTATAAAAACAAGAATCACAACACCTATAAAAACCAAAAAAAACGAAACTATGGGTAAATATTCTGTTTCAAATCCATACTCCTGAGATAAAATTTCTGAAAGGTAACCTGAAAATTTGATAGCACCCCAAGTGGCAAGAATAAGTGAGATAAGGGAAGCGGCCTCTATTACCAATCCTTTGCGAAAACCCCTGTATAAACCCCAGGCAAGTGGAATTAAAACAATTAAATCAAATTTATTCATTAGTTTGAAATTTTGAATAAAAATACGGCACAATTCTTAGGAAAATGAGTGGAGACACAGCTATTTTTAAACAAGTTAAATTTGATAACCTTAAATGATTTTTTTCAATTAATTTTGCTGCCATGGAAAATGAACTAGAAAAAAATTGGAATCGGGTAGTAAAAAAGTTAGAGGTTCAGTTTGGTGGTGAATTAGATCTGCAGGCAATATTGTTTTTAATAGGTGTCCAGGAACTAGGAAAAGGATATCGGAAATTCAGCAAAGACGAAAAAGTAGATGTTATGCACGTGGCAATATCTACTTTACTTGAGCCTTATGGATATTATGAATATGAAGGTTTAGATGCTGATGGATGGCCACACTGGAAAAGAAATGAAAAGCTACCCTCTTTAACTTCCGATCAACAAACAAAGTTAATGCAGGAAGCTATTGTGGATTATTTTAAGGATTTAACCTAATAAGCAAGGATTGTCTTTTTAGCTATTTCACCCATTTCAAGTTTAACTGTTCCTGTGCCATATAAAGAATCTTTTGTGGCTTCTACAGTATATATGGC
>JALYPI010000075.1 GCA_030856445.1 Bacteroidota bacterium | reverse complement strand
CTCCTCTGTCTGATGAGAACAAGAGTATGTTTCCATCTGGAGATATAGAACCAGCAACTTCCAGACTGTTTGAATTGATATTTTGATCCAGCAATTCTCTTCTTTGATGGCTTTTTCCTTTCTTATAGGAAACTAAAATATCTCCGTATTCAAAAGCATTTTCAGAATAAATAAAAATATAACTTCCATCTGAGGAAACACTTATAGCCTCATCATCTCCATCTGTATTTATGTTTGATCCCATATTACGGGCTTTTGTCCATGCCCCTGCTTTCTCTTTTGATTGGTATATATCAGAAGTATAAAAACCATCTATTGTCTCAAAACCTCCAATATTTCCTTTCCTTCTGGAAGTATAAACAAGAACATTTTCATCATCAGAAATAAAAGGATAATAGTCGGGAAATTCTGTATTGATCTCTTTTCCCAAATTTTCAAAGGAAACATCCAAAGGGAATTTCATCAATTCTTTTGCATTATAGCAAAATGCTATATATTTATCCGCCTCATCAACTGCTGTTGATTTATTCCCCATTTCATCCTTGTATTTTTTGAACATTTCAATTGCCTCATCAAACCTATAGGAGTGATGGTAGGCTTTGCCTAACTCGAAAAGGGCTTGTTTATCAAATTTAGATTGTTTTGATACAAATTCAAGATGCTCAACAGCTTTGGTTTTATCTGTATTTGTATTCAAATAACAAATGGCAATTTTATAGTGATAAATACTGTTTTTAGGATCGGCTTTTAACAGATCGGAATATTCTTTTAAAGCTGCCGAATAATTTCCTCTTGAAAAATTATCTCTAGCATCTTTCACATTTGGTTCTTTTTTTGCTCTGTATTGTGCGGCAGCAGGCAAAAACAGGACAACAGCCAAGCAAAGCAAAATGATTTTATTCATCTGAAATATAAGGGATTGAAATAATTTTAAATTTAATTATAATCTAAATCAAATGTACATTATTTTTTTAAAGAATTACTTTGACAGACCTCCACTCACAACATCAACAACCCCACCTCCGTCATCTGCTGTATAATTCAGGTTCATTCTGTTTTCATTAACGATTATCCCATCTCCTGATATTTTAATATCATTCACCACCTGTTGAGGGACTACAAGATCGCTTCCAATAATGTTTACTTTAACAAATGTACCCATTCCAAGCTGGTAAAAATTTTCAATCACTATTTGATCAGATCCAGAAGTTGATTTTGTTACTTTAACTTCATAGTTAGATTGATTATATATTTCACTTTTTTCAGCGCAACTATAAGTACCTACTACTTCTTCAGGAGTAAATACTACATCATCTTCTTCCGGAGCACAGGAAGTTATAAAAAAAAGACAGCTTATAATAACTGCAATACTTCGAAGGGGTTTAACTAACATCATAATTGGATTTTAAAATAAATTTTTCAAAAGTTCTTCATCGGGTATGCTTGGTATAGTAACTTTTAACAAAGGTTCAGATTCCATCGCTCTATTAATGGCAAAAATGGCTTCTTTATTTCTTGCCCAGCTTCTTCGGGAAATACCATTATTGACATCCCAGAATAGCATGGATTGTAATTTTTTAAGCGCATCATCGCTTCCATCAAGAACAAGGCCAAAACCTCCATTTACAACCTCACCCCAGCCTACACCTCCCCCATTATGTATAGAAACCCAGGTGGCTCCTCTAAAAGAATCACCTATAACATTATGAATAGCCATATCAGCAGTGAACTGAGACCCATCATAAATATTAGATGTTTCACGATAAGGAGAATCAGTTCCAGAAACATCATGATGATCTCTTCCAAGAACAACAGGAGCAGAGATTTTGCCCTCTTTAATTGCTTTATTAAAAGCAGCAGCTATTTTTATTCTGCCTTCGCTATCTGCATAAAGGATTCTTGCCTGGGAACCCACTACAAGTTTGTTCTGTTCAGCTTTTCTAATCCATATTAAATTATCATTTAATTGTTGCTGAATTTCTTTTGGAGCTGTTTTAATCATTTCCACAATTACTTCCTCTGCAATTTTGTCTGTTACTCTTAAATCATCAGGATTAGAGGAAGTGCAAACCCATCTGAAAGGACCAAATCCATAATCAAAACAAAGTGGCCCAAGAATATCCTGTACATAGGAAGGATAAATAAAAGTACCATCCGCTTTCATAACATCTGCACCGGCTCTGGAGGCTTCTAATAAAAAAGCATTTCCATAATCCCAGAAATACATTCCATTTGCAACCATTTTTTTTACTGCATTAACATGTCTTATCAAGGATTGCTGAACTTGTTTTTTAAATTCCCCGGGATTATTAGCCATCATTTCATTTGCCTGCTCATAAGATAAGCCTGCTGGATAATAGCCTCCAGAATAGGGATTGTGAAGAGAAGTCTGATCAGATCCTAATTCTATTTTTACATTTTCTTTTGCGAATTTCTCCCATAAATCAACGATATTCCCTTGATAAGCAATGGAAACAGCTTCTTTAGATTTACGGGCTTTTTCTACTCTTGAAATTAACTCATCCAAATCTTCATAAACCTCATCTACCCAGCCCTGATCATGTCTTACACGGGTAGCTTTGGGATTTACCTCAGCAATTACTGATACTGCTCCTGCAATAACACCTGCTTTTGGTTGAGCTCCTGACATTCCACCAAGACCAGATGAAACAAAAATCCTTCCTGCTAATCCCTCATCACCTAACTTCATTTTTCTTCCTGCATTAAGCACCGTAATTGTTGTTCCATGAACAATTCCCTGAGGACCTATGTACATAAATGAGCCTGCAGTCATTTGTCCATACTGGGTAACTCCAAGGGCATTAAAACGCTCCCAGTCATCTGGTTTAGAATAATTGGGAATCATCATTCCATTTGTCACAACTACTCTTGGAGCATGAGAACTGGAGGGAAATAGTCCCATAGGGTGACCTGAATACAAAACCAGGGTTTGCTCCTCATTCATAATTGAAAGATACTTCATAGTAAGCAGGTATTGAGCCCAGTTTTGAAAGACTGCGCCATTACCCCCGTAAGTTATTAATTCATGGGGATGCTGTGCAACTGCATAATCCAGGTTATTGCTTAACATAAGCATAATTGCTGCCGCCTGCTTTGAATTATGAGGATAATCATTTATGCTCCTTGCATGTATTTTGTAATCTGGTCTAAACCTATACATGTATATTCGGCCATATGTATTTAATTCTTTTGCAAATTCTTTTGCAAGTACAGCATGAAATTTTTTATCAAAATACCTTAAGGCATTCTTAACTGCAAGTTTTTTTTCCTCAGCAGATAAAATGTCTTTTCTTTTTGGAGCATGATTAAGAGAGCTATCAAAAGGTTTTGGCTCAGGCAACTCGTTTGGAATTCCTTGTAGAATTGCGGCATGAAATGCCTCCTTTGAAATTTCTTTGTAAGATATATTATTTATAGTTTCCATTATTGATCTTTTTTCTTCTTAAAAGTAAAGCCATAAGGACAATGCCTGCAACCATTTTGACAGCAGTATCCCCTTTTTAATAAATATTTTTCAGTAAAAACAATATAACCCTCAGGAGAATGATAATAATCTTCAGGATCAAATTTATTTACTTTTGAAAATTCTGTCATAAGGGTGAAATTTACAAAAATATAGCTTTTTATCAATTTTTTTTAAGATTCCCGAATAAAGGGATAAAATAATACTTTTACATCAATGATAAATCCTAAACCTGTAATTCAGGAAATTATTGACCCTGATAAAAAATTTGCTGCAAAAATTTTTATTAAAAGAGATGATCTAATACACCCATTGATTTCTGGAAACAAATGGTGGAAATTAAAATATAATATATCAGAGGCTGAAAGAACAGGGCATACAACAATTTTAACATTTGGGGGAGCTTATTCCAATCATATAGCCGCAACTGCTGTTATGGGGAAGATGTCAGAATTTAAAACCATTGGAATAATAAGGGGGGAGAAACCAAAACAATTTAACAACACACTTGAACTTGCCAAGGAAAATGGAATGGAAATCTATTTCATTGACAGAAGTACTTATAGAGAAAAAAACAGCACACAATTCATCGATTCCCTAAAAGAAAGATTCGGGGATTTTTATTTGATACCTGAAGGAGGAGCAAATACAGCCGGTGTTAAAGGTTGTACAGAGATTTTATCTGAAGTGGATGATAAATACAATTACATCTGCTGTGCTTGTGGTACAGGAACAACACTGGCGGGATTAATATTATCAAAACAAAAAAACACAAAAGTTTTGGGATTTTCATCACTTAAAGGAGGAGATTTTCTAAAGGAGGACATAAATAACAGCCTAAAAGATTATGTGAAATTATTTCCAGAAGCAAGTTATGATGATAAATGGGAAATCATTACTGATTATCATTTTGGAGGGTATGCAAAAGTAAAGCCTGAGCTAGTTGAGTTCATTCATGGATTTTATGCCAGAACAGGTATTCCTTTAGATTATATTTATACAGGAAAAATGATGTTTGGAATATATGACATGGGTCAAAAGGGCTATTTTAAGCAGGAAGATAAAATTTTGATCATTCATTCAGGTGGATTGCAGGGAAATATTGGTTTTAAACTAAAATAGTAATTATTTAACTGGAGGAGAAAATATAACAGCTTAATAGAAGTAAAATGAATTACAAAAGCTTTATTCTTCTTTGTTTAAATATAAAATTTTTGGTATAGGCGTTTAGGTCGCAAAGTTTTATAATTTTGCGAAATGGAAGATAATAAATTTTCAGGTGTGAATTCAATAACTTTTCATCAGCGATTCAAAACAGAAGAAGATTGTTTGGAGTATC
>JALYPI010000072.1 GCA_030856445.1 Bacteroidota bacterium | reverse complement strand
ACATTATAATCCACCAAAGGAATCTTTACAGGGGGTTCTTTTTTAGAATTGCTTTTTCAATAGTGGATTATCCAGTAAAATCAATAGTTTTGCTTCCGAACCAAAATCGTTTAGGACGCTATTGATTTTTTTTAAAAATAATTTTTTCTAATCCAGAAGATTAATTATTTGGAAAAATAAAAATTCAATCATTTTTTCGGGAAGTATTTCCTCACAATAAGTTTTATTGCTATTTAAATAACTTTTTGAATCGTCACTAAGTTATATTTTGAAATACAAAACCTCTGATTAATAGCAATATAAAATAATATCAAAACCTTTTGCTTTTCCTTTTTGAAGACAATAATTCTTGGCAGTTTTTTAGCAAATGTAGATTAGAGGAGAACAACATATGCCAAAAGAACAAATAACACTGGAGCAAATAAATTCAATGGAATTACCCAATCTTATTCAATATGCTGTTCCATTGATTTTGATTTTAATGGTATTGGAGTTTTTTATAATCACCATTAAAAACAAAAAAAAATACGAGAAAAAGGATTTTTTTGCTTCAGTTGGAATTGGTATAGGCAATGTTCTAATAGGTGCTGTTATTAAAGTGGCATCATTTGCTTTCATTATATTTTTCTACAATTTAGTACCCTGGCAAATTCCCCATACCTGGTGGGCTTATTTACTCTGTTTTGTTGTATTGGATTTTTGCAGGTACTGGGCACATCGAATCTCCCATGAGCAGCGTTTTTGGTGGGCCACTCATGTTACGCATCATTCTTCTGAATATCTTAACTGGTCAACAAGTTTCCGTGTATCCTGGACACAGCAAATTAAGCTGATTTTTTTTATTCCCATTCCTCTTATGGGTTTTGACCCCATTGTCTTTTTAGTCTGCCATCAAATAGCAGTACTTTTCCAGTTTTGGGTTCATACTGAAGTGATTCCAAAATTGCATCCTGTATTTGAGTATATTTTTGTTACACCTTCTCACCATAGAGTCCATCACGGAAAAAACCAGAAGTACATAGACAAAAATTATGGTTCAACATTTATTATTTGGGATCGTATGTTTGGGTCATTTGTAGAAGAAGATGAAACTCCGCTTTATGGAATTTCAAAACCTGTTGATTCTTATAATCTAATTCATCTTAATTTTCATGAATGGATTGATATTGTCAAGGATGTAAAAAAATCAAAAACCTGGAAAGAACGATATCAAAATATTTTTGGAAAGCCTAAATAGTTAAGTTTAAAATCTAACATTTGAAGAAGAGGCAAGGGAGTAGTAGGCTTATTCTATTTATTTTTCTTATATCCGATCTGTTGTCGAGGTTTTGGGTTTTCATTCTTTTCAAGTAATTGATCAAGGTATTGAAAAACCAGTTCTATGTTTTTTCCTTGATTATTTAATTTCTTTTTTATTTGCTCAATTTCGAGTCGCAATTCCGTATTATCCATTAACATCTGCCTGATTTTAGTAAATATTCTTATGATTTGAATATTTACATTTATCGCCCTTTCAGTGTTTAATACACAAGACAACATTGTTACTCCCGATTCTGTAAAACAAAAAGGTGCATAGCGTAATCCCTTTTTATCTGCATTGGAGGACGCAAATTGCGACCTCCAAATTTCAAATTCTTGTTTGCTCATTTCAAACATAAAATCTTCAGGAAAACGAAAAGAGTTTCGTCTTACGGCTTCTTTCAATCGTTTGGTCTCTACTCCATAAAGTGTTGCCAGGTCTCTATCTATCATCACCTTTTGCCCTCTTGCATAGTATATCTGATTCATTACTATTTCGTCAGGAACTATTATTTCTGCTTCTTTCTTTACCATAGGGGTTGATCTTTGGAATGTCACAATTGTGATAACCTATTTTAATATGATAAATTTAACTCTTTTATCCTAGAGAATGACACTTCTATATATCCTCCTGTAATTCTTAAATGTTAATTAACTGATATTCTTCTGTACTAGGTACATAACGATAAGCTGCCTATGAATGTTAAGACAAAAACACAGTCGATCATTAGATCCATTATAAAAAATTGCCCATATTTTTAAGCCTGAGCTATTACTCCGGTTTCTGTAAAAATCACTGATAAATAAAAGAGAAATTATTTAATTGCTTCGGCACATTTAATTCCATCGATAGCTGCAGATACAATACCACCAGCATAACCTGCTCCTTCGCCACAAGGGTATAGCCCTTTTATTTGAGGATGTTCCAAAGTCTCATTATCTCGGGGAATACGTATGGGAGAGGAAGTGCGTGATTCAACACCTACAATAACGGCTTCATTCGTATAATATCCTTTCATTTTATTGCCAAAGGCTTTAAATCCTTCCTGAAGTCTTTTTCCGATTGAAGCTGGAAGTAAGCTGTGTAAGGGGGCAGAAATTATTCCAGGCTGATAGGAACAGCTTGGTAAATCAGAAGACAACTTGTTTTTCACAAAGTCTTGAAGTCTTTGGGCAGGAGCAGTTTGCCTTTTTCCACCTGCATTAAAAGCCATTTCTTCATACTCCTGTTGATATTGAAGCCCGGCAAATACTCCCTTGGAAGAGAAAGGAGCTAAATCTTCTGGCTCTACAGATACTACAATACCTGAATTAGCATAAGGATTGTTTCTTTTGGAAGGAGACCAGCCATTTGTTACAACCTCTCCCTCACTTGTAGCACAAGGGGCAATTATTCCTCCAGGACACATGCAAAAAGAATAAACACCTCTTCCACTTACCTGTTGAACCAGATTATAGGCAGCAGGAGGAAGATATTCGCTTCTTGTATCGCATCTGTATTGTATAGTATCAATAATGTGTTGGGGATGCTCCACCCTTACACCCATGGCAAAAGGTTTTGCTTGTATTAAAATTTCTTTAGAAGCAAGTAGACGGAAAATATCCCTGGCAGAATGACCTGTAGCTAAAATACAGGCATTTGCAAAAAATTCATTTTCATCACCAGTAACTACACCTTGGAATTTTCCGCTTTTAATAATAAAATCAGTTACTCGGGAATTAAAATGCACCTCTCCTCCTGCATTAATAATTGACTCTCGCATAGACACAATAATATCAGGTAATTTATTGGTACCTATATGGGGATGAGCATCAATTAAAATTTCCTCATTTGCTCCATGTGCTACAAATGTATTTAGTATATCTTGTACATCACCCCTTTTAGTGGATCGTGTATAAAGTTTTCCATCAGAATAGGTACCTGCCCCGCCTTCTCCAAAGCAATAATTGGAATCGGGATTTACTACATGAAA
>JALYPI010000071.1 GCA_030856445.1 Bacteroidota bacterium | reverse complement strand
CGATAAACCTGTTGCAGTTTGATTAGTTTGTATTGGAGAGGTGTTCCAGGAAAAACTATAGGGGGTTGTAGTACCAGTTACATTCGCAGTTAATGTACCATTATTCTGACCATTACATGATACATTTGAAGCATTTATAGCTATACTTCCTTGAAAATTAACAATACTAATTAGTACCTGATCCGACCCTGCAGGACAAGTTCCATTTCCTGTAGTAGTTAAGGTAAGAGTGACAGACCCGTTGGCAATTTCTGCTGCTGTAGGAGTATAAGTGGCATTAAGAGTTGTGTTGTCTGGACTAAACATACCAGCTCCACCACTCCAAATCCCTCCACTTGCAGCCTGTACACTTCCATTTAATGTAGCTACAGGGCTTTGGGCACAAACTATAATATCAGTTCCTGCATTACTTGCAATGGCAGATGCAAATTGTGTAACAGTAATTGAGGCAGAAGTAGGTGGACAATCCGAATTATCCCCAAGAATAACACTATAAGTTCCAGGACCCACAAATATGGACTGGGTTGTGGCTCCTGTGTTCCATAAATAAGTATAAGGAGGAGAACCTCCTACCCCATTTGCGGTAATAGTTGTACCTGTTTGTCCAAAACAAACGGTTGGATTAATTGGTGAAATATTTGCAAAAAGGGTTGGATTAAATACTACAGTAGAAGTAAAACAAACAGGAGTAGTTATACAACCTCCAAGAGGCAATCCACATACTTGATAATCGATTGATGGTGGATAACCTGGTTGAGCTGTTACATTTGTACTAAGACAACCTGAAGTACAACTTAAATAATTGTTATATGCACCTGGTGAGCCTGGGGAAATAGAAGTCCAGGTTACTGTTGATTCTATATATCCCGTAGCAGTTAATGTTCCGGTACATCCATCATTGATTACTTGAGAAGAAGGAGCTGATGGCGCAGGAAGAGCTGTAATACCATAAGTATTCTGATTATTACCCGGTTTACAGAAAGTTAAACTATGAGGTCCAACACCATTTAAACATATAGGACTTCCTACCGGAGTTAGTGGACCGCAATTAATCTGATAAAACAGTGCCCCACCTGGAATAGCACCAGTCAAAACTTGAAAATTAATTCCTACTGATCCAGGATCAAGTGTTATAATAAACCTAACACACCTATCAGGGTTTGTTGTTCCACAACAGTTATCATTTCTAAATACCGTTGGACTAACCCAGGCACTATCAACACTTCCAGTTAGATTAACAGTAAAAGTGGGCACATTAGGGCCACATTGCGCATTTACAACATTAACTTGAAGTAAAAAGATAACCGCAAACAAAATCAAAGAGTATATATGTTTCATAAGCGTCAAGTTTTAATATGCAAAGTTTTACGAAAGGAAAGCAAATAGGTTTTATTATTTAACTATTATTTTTAAACAAATCTAATGCTAACAAATGGTTTAGAGGCAATTAATAATTATTTCTTTTTCCTTCTATTCAACTCTTTTTCTTTCTTATTGATTTTTTCTTTTGTCTGTTCTCTGAAAATTTCTAGCTCTAAATTTATTTCCTCTATGTCTTCTATATTTTGTATTCTATCAGTTGGGCCTTTTGAATAAAACTCATCTATTAGTTGAATTACATGCTCCTCCTGTTCCTTCAAACTTCGTTTGTATTCTCTGATTTCTTCTTCTATACGCTCCTGCTTTTTTGTTTTAGTTTTTTCAACTGGAGGTTTAGTATTAAATCGATAGCCTAATAAAAATTCATGACTTGTTCCTACAAAATTACTTACCGGGCCAGTATTTATATCAAATGAATAGCCTACACTTAAGTTTCCTGCAATGCAAAAACCTACATTCACTCCTGCTCCATGAGTACTACGATAAGAAACCCCAAGCCATCCAGTTTTTTTCCAATCAGCAGTCATATTTACATCATATTGAACTGGCATACCCGGTATTACCCTTGCTAATGTAAGGGGAGTAAGTGAAATTTCTTTTTCAGGATTTAAAATAATACTATATCCTACTGAAGCTAAATAATAACGTTTATATTGATAAAAAGAATTATCAGTAAATTCTGCATTTGATTCTAAAAACTGTGGAATAGATAGTCCTAAATGAAATTTATCAGCAACAAATGTTAAACCTGCAACAGCATCGAAAACACCTTTTTGAGCATTCGTGCTTAATATCATAGGATCATCTGGATGACTAACCACTACTTCGTTAAAAAGCAATCTAGTATTAATGAAAACACCTGAGGCTCCAAAGTTTAAAAATGTCTTTTTTGAAAACTGAACTTTATATGAAAAGGAAGCATGTACATCAGTACGCTTTGTTATTCCTCTTTTATCATCAGAAATTAAAAAACCAAATCCTGCTTTGTTATATATAAGCGGGCCATCAAGAGTAATTAAGTTCAAGGATGGAGCTCCTGAAATTGCTGTCCATTGCGTTTTATGTATAGCATAGGCATTTAAACCATTAATTCCTGCTGATGCAGGGTTATATAAATAAGCATTTTTAAAATACTGATTACTATAAGGCAGCTGTTGGCACTCACCCATTTTTGGGATAAATGTTATCAAAGAAATCAATATGATAATAAATAATCTCATCTACTTTCCTTTTAAAACAGTGAGTGCACCTTTATATACTTTACCTTCAAACTTTACTACATAATAATAAGTACCATCAGGAAGGGTTGCCCCCGCATAAGAAGCATTCCAGGTACTGTCATAACTAGGAGAACTAAACATTTCCCTTCCGCTAGAATTAAAGACAAATACTTCTGACTGCAAAATTACGGGCTCAATTATCCAGGTATCATTAAATCCATCTCCATTTGGAGTAATAAGAGTTGCTATTTTTAGATCTCCGCCATCATTTACTGTTACCGTTAAGGTATCAGAATATACACATTCATTAAAATCAGTGCTTGTTAATATATATGTAGTAGTAATTAAAGGAGTTACAATTGGATTATATATAGAATTACTATTAATATTATAATCTGGAAGCCATAAATATGTTGTACCTCCTGCTGCTGTTAAACTTGTAGATTCTCCACGATTAATTGTAATATCATTTCCTGCATCCACAGTTCGTTCATATATATCAACTGTCACAATGGCGGAGGTATCAGAAGGACAAGTACCGTTATTAACAAAAGATCTGTATAAGGTTTTATTTGTCAAATTAGAATAGGTAATGGATGGAGCATTTAAATTCTGAATATTATTCCAAGTTACTGCTTCATCTTCTGAATACTGCCAAATAATATCTGTACCAGTAAAACCATTAATCTCTACAATCCCACCATTATTCCCATAACACACCAAGTTATCACCAGATATGTTTCCTGCATTTGAAGCACTTACAATTGTAACTATAGCCGGGGAAGAAAACCCAGGAGCACAAACCCCACTTTGCACTTCAGCTCTAAAATGAGTAGTTGTAGCCAAATTAGAATAAGTCTGAATAGAGGATGTATTAGTAATGTCACTCCAGATGCTGCCATTGTCAATAGAGCTTTGCCATTTTAAAATACTACCCGTATAATTTACTAACTCAAGGCTTCCTGTATTTCCTGTAATACAGGCAGTGGTACTAGTATTTACCATACCTGGCACTGTTACAGAATCAACAGTAACTTCCGCTGTTTGCGAATATACTGCAGGACAAACTCCATTTTGAACCAATGCTCTATATAAAGTTGTTTGCACTAAGTTTGAATAATTAAAAAAAGTATTTGTTGTGAGAATATTTCCCCAGGTACTTCCATTGTTGATTGATGCTTCCCATTTTAATACATTTCCTGTATTTGTTGAAAGTGTCAAAGTACCACTATTATTATCGGCACAAACAATGGAACTTCCTGAAATACTGCCCCCTACAGAAGGTTGATCTATTTCAATAACATGAACAGAAGAATATTCTGAAGGATTACAGCTTAAAACACTTGCTCTATACCAGGTTTCCATATTTAAATTAGCAAAGTTTAATGTATCTGTTGTATTTGAAATTGTAGTCCAGGTAGTTCCAAAATCAACAGATGATTCCCAATGGGTGACATTTCCTGTATAATTTATTAATTCAATAGTACCATTATTTGTTCCACTGCAAACAATAGAGTTACCAGTTAATGTACCTCCAACAGATGCAGGAACTACAGTAATTGTTGCCTGAGAGGAATATTCTAAAGGACATACTCCGCTTTGAACTTGTGCTCTGAAAATTGTTGTTTGAGTAAGGTTTGCAAAAGGATAAGAAGCTGTATTATTAACGATATTATTCCAAGTTGAACCTGAATTAACTGAAGATTCCCATCTGTTCACTGCTCCAGTATGTCCAGATAAAGTAAGGGTTCCACTATTACCAGTAAAACAAACTGTATCAGAAGAAGCAACTATCCCTCCAACTGTTAATGGATCAACATTTACTGTAAATACCGCAGAATAAACAGAAGGACAGCTTGCATTTTTAACAGACACCCTGTAATCCGTAGATGTAACAAGGTTATTAAAATTTAAAGATGTAGTTGTATTGCTTATTACTGCCCATAATGCACCTGAATTAACAGAAGATTCCCATTGCAGCACATTGCCTGTATTACCTGTTAAAGTTAAAGTTCCATTGTTTACTCCACCACAAACTATATTAGGACCACTTATGCTTCCTCCTATGGAAAAAGCATCAGAATTAACAGATTTAACAAAAGTATTATTAGCTGAGTTTACATCTCCTGTTAAAGTTGTATAGGCCTCTATTATATAATTGCCAAAAGCAGAAAGATTTGCAGTAGTAGAAAAGGTGTAAGTATAGGTTGCACCAGAGGGATAAGGAGCACCGAGAACGATGGTTTCTGTTACAGGCACTCCTGCATTAATTCTATAAGAAACATTAAAGCTAGTATTTACTGAAGTACCATAATTAAAAATCTGAATAGTAACAGAGGACGCACTACTTAAAGCACAACCCGTTGAAGGAGCAGAAATATTGATAACACCAATATCTTGTCCAATCAATTTAAAAACTGACAAAACAAAAATAAATATCAGGGAATAAATTCTTTTCAAATTCAAAAATTTAAAAATGCCGAATGTAAAAATAACAAATCAAAATCATATTTAGACCTTTAATACGTAAGTATTTAGTTATTTTACATATTATTGTTAAATATGTTACAAAATATACCATAATGTCAAGAGTAAAAATTGAAATGCCTGAGAATTATATATTCTCAACCGAAATAAAGATAAGAATAAATGATATAAACTATGGAGGGCATTTGGGTAATGACTCTTTGTTGTCTATTATTCATGAAGCAAGACTGCAATTTTTAAATAATTTTGGATATTCTGAAATTGAAATTGAAGGAGCCGCATTAATTATGGCAGATTCATCCATTATTTATAAATCAGAAGGTTTTTATGGAGACGTACTCCAAATTCAAATAAATGCCGGAGATTTTACCAAATGTGGATTTGATTTGTATTATAATATTTTAAATAAAAAAAGTAGAAAACAAGTAGCTGCTGCCAAAACAGGATTAGTCTTTTTTGACTACTCCAAAAGAAAAATACAAGAAGTACCTGAAAAATTTAAAAATCTATTTTTATGAAAAATCTCCTTTTGCTTGTTTTAATAGCATTTTCCTTTACTTGTTTAGCCCAAAATAATGATCAAAAACAAATAGACGAACTATTGGATTCCCAAAAAAAAGCCTGGAATGAAGGAAATATTAATGAATACATGGATGGTTACTGGAAATCAGATAGCTTAAGGTTTATAGGAAAAAATGGAATTACATATGGCTGGGAGGCAACTCTTGAAAGATATGAAAAAAGCTATCCAGATAAATCAGCGATGGGTAAACTTAATTTTGATATTCTTTCCAAGGAGCCACTTGGAAAGGAGCATTATCTGATAACAGGCAAATGGACAATTACTGAATCCACTTCAGATGCCTCAGGATATTTTTCCTTAGTGATGAAAAAGATAAATAAAAAATGGTGTATTATTTATGATCATTCAAGTTAAGGAATGTTAATTTTCCCTGTAAATAAATTTTCTTCATTATAAACGGAAATCAAATACATTCCTGAATTCCAAGAAGAAGTATTAATAAATAATTGTGAACTGTCATTTTCATTTTTGTTAAGCAAATAGATTAGTTGTCCTGCCAAATTATATACTCTTACAGAAGTATTTTGCTTTAAATTAAATTCAGGCTGTATGGTAACTATTCCATTTGCATAAAAAAACGTTGTTTTATTTCCTACAATCTCTTTAAGGCCTGTAATTACTTCCTCCACTATTATATTAGAAGTATAGGAAGTATTGCAGCTACCCTCATTTGCAGTAAGGGTTATAACATAATCGCCTGCTTGTAAGTACTCGTGTACAGGTTCAAAATCATTACTTAGGACTGATCCATCACCAAAATCCCAGGTAAAGGTTAATGCATTAAGAGAATTATTAGAAAAATAAACAGCTTCAGACGTACTAACTTCTAAATTATTTAAAGAAAAATCAGCAATTAATTCAAGAGGTTCATTTATAACACAATTAACAGTTGTAGTGAAATTATTTTGAAGAATATATGAAATTATATAGGAGTTAGCATCTAATCCACTAATAGTTACAAAATCATTACTAGTTGTACCTGAGCTAATGGCATTATTCAAAGAGTCTTTTATCAAAAAAGAAAACCCATTACTTCCTGGTTTATTTAACAAGATTGAGCCATCCTGTGCATTATAACAGCTCACATTGTTAATTACCGGATTTATCTGCAATCCTGCATAAAGTTCAAAAGAGGGAGTATTCCCATCTAGTAGTTGAGATACATTAATATAAAATTGTTGGACATTTTTTAAATTTTTCAAATCATTTGACAAATAATCATCTAAATATAAGTGACTTATGGTATCAAAGGCACCAACTTCTTCTACTTCTATAAGGTACTGCCCAGGCACATTGATTTTTAAATAAACAGGAACAAACCAATCTTTATCCAGTTCAGGCAGGGCATTCATTGCAATTTTACTACTATCTGCCAGTTTTGTAAAAATAGAAGGAACTTGAGAGTTACTACTAATGATTTTCCATGCATCATAATTATTATCGAAATTCTCTGTGGCCTGAGGTAAAAATCTAATGATTGTTTCATCCTCATATCCATTTCCTGACACTCTAATTAAAAGAACATTCTCCAGGTTTTTAAAGTTCGATTCATTAATGGAAACTGTATTTTCATTATTCGTTTTGGAAGTTAATATTTCTTTTTGACCATAAACAAGCGAAGTACCTAATCCATTTATTAAAAGAAAAAGTAGAGTGAAATAATTTTTCATAGTATATGTTTTTTGTCTTTAATCTGTGACAAAGTTCAACTATGCAGGAGTGACAAGCCATCTCAGTTGGGAAATTATTTATCATCTGTAAGAAATGTATGAAAAGTGAATAATATTTTGTCTAATGATTGAAATATAACTAACATTGTACAATACTTAAAATCACTTATTATCGTTTTTTTTGATAAAAATTACGTATTTTTAGTATCATTAATTTAAATCTAACGTATGAAAGATTTCTATCAAAAACATCGATTTTTTAAAAAATCTCTTCAAATAACATCTGTTTTACTTTTTCTGTTTATCAATAATGTATATGCTGCTACAAGAACCTCTGTCCAATCCGGTGATTGGAACAATAGTTCAACATGGGGATGTTTTAATTGTGTACCTAAAACAAACGATGATGTAATTATCAGCTCTGGTCACACTGTTTCTTTATTTTCCGGGGCAACTACTGTAGGTTCTTTAACTATTCAGACCTCAGGTGATTTTTTTCAAATTGCTGATTTAATGGTAAGAAATTTCCTTACCATTGATGGACTTCATTCAGGTTCAGGAAATCTTAGTTTATCTGGAAACAATTTCATAGTTGATGGTATTGGAACTGTTAACAATACAGGAATTTTATTCCTAAATCACAATACTATAATTGCAGCAGCTTGTAGTATTACAAAAAATAGTGGCAATGTTCAAATTAGCAGCAACAGAACGCTTACTAATTATGGCATTTTTAGAATATTAGGAGGAAATTTAATTGGCGGCAACACAAGTTCTACTTGGACTAATGAAGCAAACTCTATTCTGGAAATTGGGGGAGACCTTCTAACAACAGGAACAGTTAATGCAATTGCTATAGGTAATAAAATCATATACTCTGGGGGAAGTTTGCAAATTATAAAATTTGCAGATTATTTTAATTTAGAAATCAATAAAACCACCACAACCACTGCCGCTTTTGGAGGAAACACAACAATACTTAACAATTTTACCATTATTAATGGGATTGCTGAATCAGGGCCGTACTCATTAACAGTAAATGGACAAACCGATATTTATGGAAGATTAAATTTAACCAGTGCCACTGGAGCAAAAATTTTCAATAACATTAACATTGCAAGTTCTGGTTTTTTTAATTGCACTACAAGTTTACCAGTAACTTTTAATGGGAATTTGATAAATAATGGAAGTTTTACATCAAACACAGGTGTTTATACACTTAATGGAACAGCAAAGAGTATAAGTGGTTCTAATCCAGTCCAGGTTACTAATCTTGATGTAACTGGTAGTTATACAAATAATGGGAGCATTATTATAATAAATTCATTTTACGGTTCTGGTACTTTTTCTCAAGGTATTGGTTCTAATTTAATATTAGAGGTAGCACTTGTAAACTTCACTGTAGCTTCTTTAAATGCTTCTGCAACAGGAAACAGGGTTTCTTATAATGCAAATGTGAATCAAATAGTTAGAGCTCTTCCATCAGGGTATCATCATTTAGATATAGCTGGATCAGGAATAAAGTCACCAGAAGGTAATTTAACCATATTTGGGAATTTGACCATCAGCAGTACACTTAATGGCACTTTATTAAATTATCTTATTAATTTGCATGGAGAATGGAATAATACTGGGACTTTTAACCCGGGAAATTCCACAGTCGTTTTTTCTGGAGCTAATCAAAACATATTTAATCCTTCAAGTGAAAACTTTTACAATATAATTTTTTCAGGAAGTGGAATAAAAGCGCTTAACACCGATATTACTGTTTTTAATAATCTGGAAATAAATTCCACTTTGGATGTTTCAACAGCAATGCACTCTGTTAATGTTAAAAGCAACTGGATTAACAATGGAACCTTTTTACCACGAATTGGAACTGTTTATTTCAATGGTGCTAGCGCTCAACAAATTGGGGGAAATGCTTTAACAACATTCTCAAATATTAATGTAAACAATATATCAGGTGTTTCTCTTTCTAACAACTCAAGAATTACAGGAACTCTTTCTGTTGTACAGGGTACATTTAACACTGCTGGTTTTAACTTTACTTTAGTATCCAATTCCAATGGAACTGCTAGAATTGCCTCGTTAACTGCAGGAGATGTGGTAGGTGATGTAATTATGGAAAGATATCTGGCTCCAGGCCAGAATGATTGGCGGTTTTTATCCTCTGCAGTAAGCGGAAAAACATTAAATGACTGGAAAGATGATTTTATTATGAGCGGATTTACTGGTTCCCAATACCCTAATTACGGTTTTATATCAATGTACACATACAATGAAAGTGTTCCTGGATTATTTGAAATTGGGTATGTTGCAGCAACAAACATTACAAATCCCCTTACATCCGGAAAAGGGTTTTGGGCTTATATTGGGCCTACCCCTCTTACAATCGATGTTAAAGGACCAATACACAAGGGATTGGTTTCTCTTCCTGTCTCATACACCCCAAGTGCTGCAGGTCCAAATCATGATGGCTGGTGCATGGTTGGAAATCCTTATCCATCCTCAATAAATTGGGATGCCCCAGGATGGATTAAAAACAATGTTTCAAATGCAGTATATATTTGGAACAGCAGTAATCAACAATATGCCGTTTATCAAGGAGGATTAGGTATAAATGGAGGTTCAAGATTTATTGGTTCTTCTCAAGGGTTTTGGGTACAGACTTATGGGCCTTCACCCTCATTATCCCTTACAGAAAGTGTGAAAGCTCCAAATGATGCATTTTTAAGAACAACTTCAAACAATCTAAATATTTTAAAACTATCCCTTGTAGGAAATGGTTATGTGGATGAAACTGTTTTAAATTTTGATGAAAATTTTTCTTTTGCGTTTGAGCCTAATATAGATGCTAAAAAACTGTTCTCTTTTAATACGGCTGTTCCTTCGCTTGTCACAATTGCCGATTCTATTGACCTTTCGATAAACTGTCTTCCTGGGCTTTCTTCATCCATTTCTATT
>JALYPI010000062.1 GCA_030856445.1 Bacteroidota bacterium | reverse complement strand
TTTAATTGTCATATGGAATACGCCATAATATCTTGATCAGTGTTTGTGCACTGTTCGGTGAATGGCTATTTCATAATTATATAATTTTAATGGCAAAAGTAACAAGCTTTAAAAAGAAAAGAAATCTTTATCAAATTTAATTTATGTTAATGCTTCATTATTTTTAGTTTTGTGCACATATCACTATTTAGGCACTTATTCACTATTAATATGAAAAGAAAAATAACACTATCCCTGTTAATCCTGATTATCTTTTTTTCTGGCAGTCTTAAGTCTCAAGTTGAGATAAGAACATTTATAGCTGATAAGCAGTTAACTCCACGTGAACATAGTGTGGATATGAAGCATATGCGTCTTGAAGTTGAATTTGAACCTCATAAGGGATTGGTTAAAGGAAAAGTTACCCATTTTTTTGAACCAATACAATCTCAGGTAGATTCTATATTTCTTGATGCTCCCGGAATTACCATTAATGAATCAAAATTAAATGGTAAACCTGTTGTTTTTAAAACAAATAAAGATGGAGTTACTATTTTTCCTTCTTCACCTCTTAAATGGGGCAGTAAAGACAGTTTATTTATTTCTTATGAAGCTACTCCCCGTAAAGGCATATATTTTATAGGTTGGAATGATCCCAATAACTTAAGCCGTAAACAAATATGGACCCAAGGGCAGGGGATAGACAACAGGCATTGGATACCTTGTTATGATGAGCCTAATGATAAATTAATCACAGAGGTAATTGTAAAATTCGATTCCAAATATAAAGTATTGTCCAATGGAACCAAAATCGCGGAAAAAGACAATGGAAATAATACTAAAACATGGCATTATAAAATGACTCATCCTCATCCAACTTATTTGGTAATGCTAGGGATAGGGGAGTATGCTGTAAAACAAACAAAATCATCATCAGGAGTACCAATGAATTTTTGGTATTATCCTGAATGGGAAGATAGATTTGAACATGCTTATAAGTACAGTGAACAAATGATGGATTTCTTTGAAAAGGAAATAGGAGTAGCCTATCCTTGGGAATCGTATTCTCAAATTCCAGTTCAGGATTTTATGTATGGAGCCATGGAAAACACAACTGCTACATTGTTTGGTGATTTCAGCTTTGTTGATTCCCGTTCCTATCTAGATAAGAATTATGTAGGAACAAATGCCCATGAATTAGCACATCAGTGGTTTGGAGATTTGATAACTGCAAGGACATCCTCTCACCTTTGGCTTCAGGAGAGTTTCGCAACACATTACAATATGATGTTTGAACGAGAAGTATTCGGTCAGGATCATTTTGATTGGAAAAGAAGAGATTCAGAAAATTCAGCTATAGCAGCATCAAAAAAAGATAAATTGCCAGTTGCTCACAGTGAAGCTGGTACTTCAAGATGGTATCCAAAAGGAGCGGTTGTACTGGAGATGCTAAAATACGTTACCAACAGAGAATCATTCAATAAATCAATTAAATATTACCTGGAAAAACATGCCTATAAAAATGTGGATTCAGAAGACTTATTAATTGCTTTCCATGAAACTCTGGGTTTATCTCTTGACTGGTTTTGGGAACAATGGATTTATAAAGGGGGAGAACCCCATTATAATGTTTCTTTTAGAGAGATTAAATCAGTGGGGGGGGAAACATTTTCTGAATTTACTGTTGCTCAAATTCATTCAGTAAATGATGTAACTGGTTTATTTAAAATGCCATTTGTCTTTGAAGTGCACTATTCCGATGGTTCAAAAGACAGTAAAACAGTCTGGGTTGAGAACCAACAACAAATTGTGAAAATATCTAATCCGAAAAATAAAAAAGTTGATTTTGTTTTGTTTGACCCTAATAATCAGGTAATAAAGCAGGTTGATTTTGATAAATCAGTTGAAATGTTGAAAATACAAGCTAAAAAAGCTCCTTTTATGCTTGATAGATATGATGCTGTTGTAGGTTTAAGAAAGTTGCCTTTTGAACAAAAGGAGGATTTGTTTAATGAAATTTTCAAAAAAGAGACATTTCATGCAATTAAGGCAGAAATAGTGTCACAACTTATTAATTTAGATAACAAACTAAGCAAAGATATTATAGTTGCTGCTATAAATGATAAAGATGCATTAGTAAGGAAAAGTGTTATACAGAATAGTGATAAAATACCTTCTGCTTTATTAAAAGAATATGAGAAATTACTTGTTGATCTTTCCTATGAAACCCAAGCTCTGGCTCTTGAAAAACTATGTCATCAATTTCCGGATAATATACCAAGGTATTTAAAATTAACTGAAAATTCAACAGGAACAAGGGGTAGTAATGTTAAAATAAAATGGCTGGAGATTGCAGCTGCTTCTGATAAAAAACATCTTGATGAACTGGTTAGGCTTACTTCAAATTCGTATGAATTTATAACCCGTACAAATGCTATGGCAGCTTTAAAAAGGTTAAATCATTTTGATCCTGTTTTTATGGATAATCTTTTTGAAGCTTCTTTTACAGCAAACAGCAGATTAAAATATCCTGCTATCGAGAGTTTAAAACATTATTGCAAACAGACGGTTTGTTTGAATATGATAGAACGTTATATAGAAAATAATAATTGGCAGGATTACCGAAAAGATATTGCAGTAAGTGTGTTGAATTAATTATGACAATATATTTTTATACTTTTGCACCCTTTTAAAAAATAAAAGAAAATGAAAAAAACAGCATTATACGATAAGCATATTGGTCTTGGAGCCAAAATGGTTCCTTTTGCTGGCTATGATATGCCAGTTCAATACTCAGGAGTAATTGATGAACATAAAACAGTTCGTGAATCAATAGGTGTTTTTGATGTATCACATATGGGTGAGTTTATTTTAAAAGGGGATAATGCACTTGAGCTTATTCAAAGAGTTACTACAAATGATGCTTCCGTACTGGTTGATGGTAAGGTTCAATATTCATGTCTTCCAAATGATAAAGGTGGAATTGTAGATGATTTATTGGTTTACAGGATTGATTCCAAAACTTATATGTTGGTTGTAAATGCTTCAAACATTGAAAAGGATTGGAATTGGATTCAAAAGCACAATACCTTAAATGTTGATATGAAAGACATCTCGGAGGAAACGGCATTGCTTGCAGTTCAAGGTCCACTTGCAATTAAAGCATTACAGGGGCTTACCGATATGGATTTAAATAACATGGCCTATTATACTTTCTCAAAAGGAAAGTTTGCCGGAGTAGATAACGTATTGGTTTCTGCAACAGGTTATACAGGAGCAGGAGGTTTTGAAATTTATGTGAAAAATGAAGATGCAGCCAAAGTTTGGGATGCAGTAATGGAAGCAGGAAAGAGTTATGGTATTAAACCAGCTGGCCTTGCCTCAAGAGACACATTAAGACTTGAAATGGGATTTTGTTTATATGGAAATGACATTGACGATGAAACTTCACCAATAGAGGCTGGGTTAGGTTGGATAACAAAATTCACAAAACCATTTATAAAAAGCGAAGATTTTTTAAATCAAAAAACACTGGGAGTTACTAAAAAACTCATTGGATTTGAAATGATAGATAAAGGCATACCTCGCCATGATTATGAAATTATTGACAACGCTGGAAAAATTATAGGTAAAGTAACCTCTGGTACTCAGGCTCCATCGCTTAATAAAGCTATTGGTATGGGTTATGTTGAAACTTCTTTTGCCAAGGCAGGCTCTGAAATTTTTATTAAAATTAGAGATAAGGCCATTAAAGCAACCGTAGTTAAATTACCCTTTTATAAAAATTAAATTAAATATTTGAAAGTGACCACTAAGCGCTCTTTAGAAGTTTGTTATTCTCCTATTTCTTACCCTTTATTTAAAAACAACGATGCGATAGTTGTAGTTATTGATATATTCAGAGCTACATCTGCCATTTGCACAGCCTTATATCATGGTGCTACATCAATTATTCCGGTAGCAACAGTGGGACAAGCATTAGATTATAAACTTAAAGGCTATATGGCAGCTGCAGAGCGACATGGAGAAGTTGTTCCTGGATTTGAATTTGGAAATTCACCTTTTAGTTATATGGGAGAAGGAGTGAAAGGTAAAACAATTGTTCTAACCACTACCAATGGCACCCAGGCTGTTGAAGTTTCAAAAGAAGCATATAAAGTTGTAATAGGATCTTTTCTGAATTTATCTGTTTTATCTCAGTGGGTACAAAAACAAGATAGGGATGTAGTATTGCTTTGTGCCGGTTGGAAAAACAAGTTTAACCTGGAAGATACACTATTTGCAGGAGCTATGGCCCAAAAATTAATTCATTCAGGTAATTATAACAATTCATGTGATACTACTCAAGCTGCAATCCATTTATATGAAACCGGTAAAAGTGATTTATATAAATTCCTGGAAAATTCCTCTCATCGCAAAAGACTTGAAAAACTTAATCTGGAAAGAGATATAAAATATTGTCTTGAACTTGATCTTACCCCTGTTATTCCTGTATTAGATGGAATAGCAATTTTAAAATTATAATTAATTTTTAAGAATATTAAATTAAAAGGTGGTATTTTAGCAAAGATATTAAATCAGCAGGGTTATTTCTGATATTTTTATAGAATTTTGTCTTTTTTAAAATGAAAAAAAAACTACTTTATATTTTCCCTTGTGCATTATTACTGTTTGTTCTCAGTTACAATGTTCTTTATTCCTGGGGCTTTTTTGCTCACAAAAGAATTAACAGAATAGCAGTTTTTACCCTTCCTCCAAATATGATTGGGTTTTACAAACATCATATTGAATTTATCACTGAACATGCAGTGGATCCAGATAAAAGACGATATGCAATTGAAGGGGAAGCAGAAAGACATTTTATTGATGTGGACAGGTATTATAAATATGGCGATAATCCCTTTGAAATAATACCTAAATATTGGAAGGATGCTGTTGCTAAATTTTCTGAAGATACATTAAGGGCAAATGGAATTGTTCCGTGGCATATTGATGTAATGGTAAGAAGATTAACCGATGCTTTTAGAGAAGAGAATGTAAATAAGATATTAAGGACATCAGCAGATATTGGTCATTACATTGGAGATGCCCATGTTCCTTTACATACTACTGAAAATTACAATGGTCAACTTACTAATCAAAAAGGTATTCATGGCTTTTGGGAATCAAGATTGCCAGAGTTGTATGGAGATGATTATAATTATTTCGTAGGAAAGGCAAAATACATTGAAGATCCTTTGGAAACTGCATGGAATATTGTAAAAGCAAGTTTCTCTGCCAAGGACTCTGTTTTATTGTTTGAAGCAGAATTAAATGAATCATTCCCAAAGGATAAAAAATATTCCTTTGAAAATAGGGGAGCTTCTCTTATGAAAGTATATTCTGCTGAGTATTCCAAAGCTTATGATGAAAAACTCAATGGAATGGTAGAGCGAAGAATGAGAGAAACCATAATTATGGTTGGAAGTTATTGGTATACAGCCTGGGTTAATGCAGGGCAACCTGACTTAAAACGTTTGCTTGATAAAAAAACTACTGATGAATTAAAAAAACAGCTTGCTGAGGAAGAAGAAATGTGGAAGACAGGAAAAGTAAAAACCACCAAAGAGCACGAGTAATTTTTTATATTCCATATAGTATTTGCTTTATATTCCACAATGCTTGGGCATTCTCGAGTACTTTTCAATCATCATAATTTAAAAGGAGCTTTGATTGAAAAAACTATCTTTTAAAGCCTTTACTAACAAGGATTATTTTGTTATATTTACTATTAAAGCCAGAATAACTGAATAACTGAATGAATGAACTCTTTACTTATCACTATTTTGTTTTTACTTGTTCTTCCTGCTTGCAATTGCAATCGGGCTATTGAAAGTGCATACAATAGTCTTTCTTCAAAACCCCGATTTGAAAAAGCAAAAGATATGGGAGCTTTGGAAAACCCTGAAATAAATGAAGCTTCCGGAATGGTAGTTTCCCGCAGCAATCCAGATTTAATATGGATCCATAATGATAGTAAAGATAAATCAAGATTATTTCTGATTGATTATAATGGAAAGGATAAAGGAAGTTTTAATGTTAAAAACGCTGAAAACAGGGACTGGGAAGATATTGCAATAGGACCAGGGCCTATAAAGGGAATTAATTATATTTATGTAGCTGATATTGGAGATAATGATTCTAATTACGATATCAAATATATATACCGATTTCCAGAACCAAATTTAAATGGCTTAGAGTTTCCAGTAAAATCCAAGATCAAAAATGCTGAAAAGATTTCATTTCAATTTCCCGATGGTAATAAAGATGCAGAAACATTAATGGTTGACCCTTATTCCAAAGATATTTATATTGTATCAAAAAGAGAAGCAGCCGTTAATATCTACCTGCTTCCCTATCCACAATCAATTAATGAGGTAATAACTATAAAACATATCGGAACAATAGATATACAACAAGCAGTAGCAGGGGATATATCAGAAGATGGTAAAGAAATTCTGATTAAAACCTATTCTAATATTTATTACTGGAGTAGAAAGGAAAAGCAAACAGTTGAACAGACATTAAAAAAGACACCTAAAAGATTACCTTATTACATCGAGCCACAGGGAGAAGCAGTAGCCTGGAAGGTGGATGGAACCGGATATTTCACAGTAAGTGAAAAAGTGGGAGATAATATTCCAAGAATTTATTACTACAACAGGATCTTAAAGTAAAAAGGCTACTGAATATATTCAGTAGCCTTAATTTGTATTTGTGTGAAATTAAGAATTAATAGAGCGCATTTAAATCATTAACCTCTATTTCATATTTTTTAGCAAAAATGTTAACTTCTTTTTCTAATTCATTATAATATTCATTTTCCTTATCATACATTGCTGAAAATATATCTTCAATTTTATCAGCACTTTCATCTGATAATTCTTCTTCGGTTTCTAATATTGTAATTATTTTTTTATAATCATTTTCAGCTACAGATTTATAAAAATCCATAATACTAAGTATTGAATTTTTGAAAGAATCATTGCCGTCAAAAACTGGTTTTTCATTTATTGTTTTTCTGGCTTCATTAGTATAAGTTACAAGTTCTGCATGTAATAATTTCACTTTTTCACTGTCGTCTTCATATATAGCT
>JALYPI010000059.1 GCA_030856445.1 Bacteroidota bacterium | reverse complement strand
AGCTATATTAAAGGCCATAATGAAACCTCCACAAGAAAAGCCAAGAATAAGAAAGGACCAAAACCCTACTTCTCCGAGATATTCGGGATGTAAAAAAAGGTTAGGTAAACCAAATTTATCACCAATTTGGCCAGAAATTATTCCAAATAGAATAACCCAGAAAAGCAATAAAAGAATATTATTCTTAATATGCAGAAATACCAATTGTAGTGGGAAAGAAAAGAATACTCTCCTAAACCTTGAATTGTATTTTAAACGGGATATCATTGCAAGGTATCGTATTAATAAAATTAATATTTTTTCTGCAGCCTCACTTCAACACTAGAAACTATAAGCTTATTGTATTAAAAATAACATTTTAAACTTAAATGATGTTTTTTTCGACAATTTTAAGTATTTGTTCTTCTAAATCTTTTGCTTTTTGTTCAATTTCAACTCCTTTGGCAATTACATTTTTTACATAATCTTTATCATCAAGTCCTGAGGCATTAATCTTAACATTTAAAAATGCTCCCATTACCGCAGAGCGTGCACAAAGAGCTCCAACACCTGCATCACTGGCAGAATTTGGATTTCCTGTTTCCGCCATTGTTTTAATCACCTGCATTGAGTTTAATGAGGTTTGCATTACTTTTAATGGAACTTCAATAGCTGTTTTGGTAGCTGCTTGTAAACTTTCAGTACGTTTTTGTTTTTCTTCTTCCGTATTTTTAGACATTGAAAAAGCATCCATTATTAAATTAAATGCCTGGGTATCCTCATCCACTAATTTAATCAGTTCCTGTTTATACTCTTGTCCGGAAGATGCAATTTCCGAAAACTCTTTCCATCTCTGGTCCCAGCCTTTTTTGTGAGAAGATAGATTTGCCACCATAGTTCCCAATGCAACCCCCAGAGCTCCAATATAGGCAGAAATAGAACCTCCTCCTGGTGCCGGTGATTCAGATGCTGTTTCATCAGCGAAGTCGGATAAACTCATATTAACTAACCTGCTTTTGGTTTTATCCTTTAGCATATATTCAATAATCCTTTTTTCTGGTATAAATGGGGAAAGTTCATCCAAGCCCAAGGATTTTACAGCAATTTTAATAAGTTCTTTTTCAGAAACCCCTGTAGAACGTTCTTGTTTTTCTAGAAAATATCTTCCTGCATCTAGCAGGGAATTTAAAGGGACAAGACCAACAAGTTCTGAACCGGTTACCCTAATACCTCTTTCGGCAGCTTTTTTACATACTTCATCAAAAGCAATATGAACAGGGGTTGTATTAATATTAGTTAAATTCATTGAAATTTGAGCGACTCCATATTCTTCAATATACCAACCCACTGCTTTTACAGCTTTCAAACTGCCGGGAATACTAATTGGGTTTCCTTTCTCATCTGTAATAATTTTTCCTGTTAAAGGATCACCCTCTCTTTTTACTCTTCCTGCTTCTCGCACATCAAAAGCAATTGCATTTGCTCTTCGTGTAGAAGTAGTATTTAGATTTATGTTATAGGCAACTAAAAAATCTCTTGCACCAATTACTGTTCCTCCTGATCTTAAATTAAATTCAGAAGGGCCGAAATCTGGTTTCCATTCAGGTAATTTTATTTTCTTGAAAAATCCTTCGTATTGTCCTGCCCTTATTATTGAAAGATTTTTTCTGGCTGGGTCAACCTGAGCTTCTTCATATAGATAAACGGGAATGTTAAGATCTTTTCCAACCCGCTCACCTAGCATTTTTGCATATTTAATTGTTTCTTCCATTGAAATTCCTGAAATAGGAATCAAGGGGCAAACATCTGTTGCTCCCATCCTGGAATGTTCTCCTTTATGCTTGCCCATATCAATTAATTCAGAAGCTTTCTTAATTGCATTGTATGCTGCCTCTATTACTGCTTCTGGATTGCCCACAAAAGTCACAACCGTTCTGTTAGTTGCCATTCCCGGATCAACATTTAAAAGCTTTACTCCATCTACCAATTCGATTTGGTCAGTAATTAGTTTGATAATATTTAAATCTCTTCCTTCACTAAAGTTTGGTACACATTCAATAATTTTTTCCATTTCAGAATTAATTTTCTTTGTTTTTACAATTAATAATTAGATTTTTTTTGTTTTTAAGCTAATTGCTTCTAGAATTTCTTGAATTTTAGTGTAATTTTTTTTGGTGTATTTGTAACCAATGGTATATATTTCATCTGCTTTATTGATATCCGTTAAACGAATATTCTTCATCTCTGGAGGTTCTATAAATAGATTGCACATTGTTATACTTTCTTTTATATTAGTGGTTACTATAATATCAATATTTCGTTGCATATTTGAATAAAAGCTGTCTATTTTCAATTCCGGGTTAATCACATTAACGTTTACGCCAATAATAATGGAATAATTTTTTAAGGGATCAACCGGCATATTGTTGATTATTCCTCCATCAATTAATTTCATTCCTTCGAATTCAACAGGCTTAAAGATCATAGGAACAGAACTGGAGGCAATGACTGCTTTAATTAAATCTCCGGAAGAAATAGAAACAATAATTCCCTTGTTCAAATCACATGCAGATACAGTTAAAGGAATTTTAAGATTTTCAATTTCCTTGGTTTTAAAATATTCAGCATATACCTTTTCCGCCTTGTCCATTTTTAAAATACCCGTATCAAATGCAGGGCTAAGAGCTTTTAATATAGAGGTTTTTTTAATTATTTCCAATATTTGCAAAGGAGAATATCCGTTTGCATAAAAAGCTCCTACAATCGCTCCTCCGCTTACACCGGAAATTGCAGCAGGTTTAATTCCTATTTCTTCCAATGCTTGAATTACTCCCAAATGGGCAATGCACCTTGCAGCCCCTCCTGATAAGGCTAGTCCAATTTCTTTATTCACCAAAAGCTTGCTTAAATGAAAAAGTATTATCTACCCTGATTCCTTTTTCGGTGATTTTTAATGTACAGCATTCAATAACAGGATCATGTTCAAAAAATAAAATATATTCATTTTCAGCAGCCTTTTTTAAAAATTCCCCTTTCTCTTGCATAGTGATTAATGGGCGAGTATCATAAGCCATTACATAAGGCATTGGAGTATGCCCTGCTGATGGAAGTAAGTCAGCCATAAAAACAAGTGTTTTTCCCTTGTAATTAATATGAGGAATCATCATCCCTTCAGTATGTCCATTTGCATAAGTAACAGAAAAGCCGGGAAACAATTCTCCTTGCTTTTCAACAAATTTAAGTTGTCCGCTTTCTTGTATAGGTAGAATGTTTTCTTTTAAAAAACTTGCTTTTTCTCTTGGATTAGGCACTGTTGCCCATTTCCAGTGATCCTGATTGCTCCAGTAAGTAGCATTTTTAAAAACTGTTTCCAAGCCAGTTTTGTCTTTATTGTATTTAATACTTCCTCCGCAGTGGTCAAAATGCAGGTGGGTAAGAAACATATCTGTGATATCATCTGGATGATAGCCATATGATGCAAGTGATTTTTCAAGGGTAGCGTTTCCAGAAAGAAAATAATGACTAAAGAATTTGGCATCTTGTTTATTTCCAATTCCATTGTCAATTAATATCAAACGGTTTCCATCTTCAATAAGCATACAACGCATGGCCCAATTACACATATTGTTTTCATCAGCAGGATTTAGATTTTTCCAAATTGATTTTGGAACAACCCCAAACATAGCTCCTCCATCTAATTTAAAAAAACCTGTTTCTATAGGATAAATTTTCATTGCTGTAATTTTAATAGTTATATTTTACTTAATTCTTATATCATTTTATAATATTTGCTTTCTCTAATTGGTTAATATAATGATTCCATACAAAAGAACAAGAAATATATATTTTACAGGGAAAGAAAATGCAAATATAATAACAACAAGCTGTTTAAAACTAAAACTTTATTTCTTGCTATTAGTGCGTTGAAATTAATATGTTAGCTTTTTATTTACAATAAAAGTAAAGAATCAATCAAAATTATGAGAATTCATTTTATAGCTATAGGCGGGAGTGCAATGCATAACTTAGCCTTAGCATTACATCACAAAGGATATATCATTAGTGGATCAGATGATGAAATTTTTGAGCCCAGTAAAACAAGATTAAAAAAATATGGATTATTACCTGAAAATGAAGGGTGGTATCCAGCAAAAATCACAAAAGAAATTGATGCAATTATTCTTGGCATGCATGCAAGGAAGGATAATCCCGAGTTAGAAAAGGCTAAAGAACTTGGTTTGAAAATATTTTCATATCCAGAGTATATTTACGAACAAACAAAAGATAAAATTCGTGTTGTAATTGGAGGGAGTCATGGGAAAACCAGTATTACTGCCATGATTCTTCATGTATTGCATTATAATAAGATGAATTGCGATTATATGGTAGGGGCACAATTAGAAGGCTTTGATACTATGGTCAAACTCTCTGATGATGCAACAATTGCTATTCTTGAGGGAGATGAATATTTGTCATCTCCAATTGATAGAAGGCCAAAGTTTCATCTTTATAAGCCAAACATTGCATTAATGAGTGGAATTGCCTGGGATCATATTAATGTGTTTCCAACTTTTGATAATTATGTGGAGCAGTTTAGAATTTTTATTGATTTGATTGAAAAAGATGGCAGTATTATATATTGCGAATCCGATCCTGAAGTGAAAAGCATTAGTGAAGCAGCTAAAAGAAATATTAAGAAAATTCCTTACAATATACCTGAACATGTTATTGAAGATGGGATTACTTATCTAACATTGACAAATCAGAAAATAGCACTTCAAGTTTTTGGTGATCATAACTTAATGAATATAAATGGAGCCAGATTGGTTTGTAAAGAACTGGGACTTTCAGATCAGGAGTTTTATAATGCTATCAGTTCATTTAAAGGAGCTTCAAGAAGACTTGAATTAATTGTAAGAAATGAAAAAACTGCTATCTATAAAGATTTTGCACATTCTCCTTCTAAATTAAAGGCAACTACAGATGCTGTAAAAAGACAATTTCCAAACAGGAAATTAATTGCTTGTATGGAACTTCATACTTTTAGCAGCCTGAATGAGACTTTTTTACTGGAATATGAAGGGGCAATGGTAAAAGCTGACGAAGCATTAGTTTACTACAGTCCTCACACCATTGCTCATAAAAAGTTGAAACCTATTACAAAAGAACAAGTTGTAAAGGCTTTTGGTGGAGATAATGTTTCGGTTTTTATTGATTCAAAAGAACTGGTTGATTACCTTTTGAATAAACAATGGTCCGATAATAATTTGTTGTTAATGACTTCAGGAAATTTTGATGGGATTGATTTTAAAGAGCTTTCTGAAAGTATAATAAAAATGAAATAATTGTTCCATAAATAAACCAGAGAAACTATAAATTACTATTATTTAAAAAGTTTTAAACAGTTAATCCATCAAAAAGGAAAAGCAAAAAACATATATGTTCAAAACCAATATTTTAAATTTTCTGTTTTTTTCCTAATTTAGCCACCAAATCTATAAAAGTGACCAAAGTTGTTTGTGTTTTCCTAGCTCTTTTTTGTTTTTTTACTTCAGTAAATTCTTTTGCTCAACTCACAACTGTTTTTAAAAAACCAGATGATTCAGTAAAATATAATGATTCAATTGTCGACATTAATTATGGAGTTTTATTATATGAAAAATACAATAATTCTCTAGGAGGTGATTCTGTAAGAAACTGCCGTAATTATGCCTGTCAGGGATGGGTTGAAGATTATTATGAGAGTGGACAAGTAATACATAAAGGTTTTTATAATGAGGGATTATTAAATAGTTATAAAAATTACTATCCCGATGGAACAATTGAAAGGGAATTTAAGAATAAAAGTCTGGTTAAAAGTGAATTGATTACTTATCATCCCAATGGCAATATAAGAACCAAAGGAGTATTTATTGAAGGGAATCCATTATTGTATGAAGAATATTATGCCAATGGTCAACTGGAGTATTTAGAGGAGAATCACAAAAGTTTCGAATACTATATAACTACTAAATCACATTACAGCAATGGCACTCCAGAATCCTTGTTGGAACTTACAAATCCAAAAAAAATTACTTTTCAAAAAACAGAATACCATGAAAATGGAAATATAAGAGAACAAGGAGCTCTTTTTTTTAATAAAAATAATCTTGATTATTACAAAAGTGGTAAATGGTCGTATTTTGATGAAACAGGAAAACTTTCATATGAAACATTTTATGAAAACGGGAAAAGTATTAAAACCGTTAACTATTAATACTAAAATAGCAGTTAATGCTAAAAACCATTTATTAATATGGTAATGAAACTCTTTCAAAAAGGATTTAAAAGCATATTACTTGTAGTTTGTGCTCTTGTTTTTGCTTATGGCTTATTAATCTCTCCCGTTTTTTTTCTTTATCCTAATCACAATCAGCCATTAGATAAAAATATTGAGAAGGCTTTCTTTCATGAAATAAGTGATGAATTAAAAGGTGATTGCTATAGAATTAGTCAAAATTTCAGCCGGGAATGCCCATTTCCAAATAGGGAAATACATTTAAATTCAGAACATACTATTGTAGAAATTTTTATAAATAAAAAATGGTATGCATATGATCCTTTGTTTAAAAAATTTTTCAATGATAATAATGTGATACAAATTTCTTTTGACATAAACAGAGGATATATTCCACCTTATTTGGAAAATTATGAATATGCCCAATCATTTAAAGAAATTAAGTACTATCACAATCGTTACTTTGTGTTTTTAAAATACATTTGCCCCTTTTATGACGGGTTGATGAGACACTACTATTCAGTTTCCTGATTAGGTTTTTGGCTAAAAAGCAGAAGTAATGCCGGCAATAAGAGTAAATCTGCAAGCACTGCAAAAAGAAGGGTAAGACTGATTAGAAAACCAATGTAAAAGGTACTTGAAAAATCAGAAAGTATTAAGGTTAAAAATCCTCCGCATAAAATCATGGAGGTAATAATTATTGCTTTTCCAGTAGATAAAATTGTTCTTTTAAGGGCATAAGGTAATGTTTTTCCTTTTTTTAATTCCTGTTTTAATTTACTTAAAAAGTGAATAGAATCATCTACAGCTATTCCAAAGGCAATGGTGAAAATAATCGAAGTAGAAACTTTTAAATCAATACCAGCAAATCCCATAACTCCTCCAATCATTAAAAGTGGAAAGAAGTTAGGAATTAAGGCTATAATTATCATCTTAAATGATCTAAACATAATACCCACTATAAAGGCAATTATTAAGAATGCAATTAACAAGCCTTGCAACATACTGTTGGATAGCTGAGCATTGTTTTTATCAATTAAATGAGCTCCTCCGGTTAAATTATAACTAAGAATAGAGGTGTTAATTTGTGAATGAAAGAAATTATCCAGTTTTTCATTCTTTTCATTTACAATAAAACTTCCCCAATCAGGCATTTTCCCAGTTAGCCTTGCTGATTTTCCATCTTCAGAAATTAATACCTTAAATTCCTTACGTTTTTTAAAATTAGATATTTTAGATATCAATTCACTGTAGTTTTCACTCTCAGGTAAAATAAAGGCTTTATGTGTTCCACCATTAAATGCTTTGTGTGCAGATTTTATCAAATGAAGCGGAGAAATAATATGTCCGGTTTTATATTCATTTTTTAAATAGTTTTCAATCTTTTCCACTTCCTTCATCACTTTGTAATCTAAAATGGATGCAGTAGTATCTTCAACTTTTATAACCATCTCAAAAGCTCTTGCTCCTGCGTAATCTTTTTCGAAAAAATCGAAGCTTTGTTTTAGTGGAACTTTTGGGCTTAAATCTTCAAGCAGATAATTGTTAACTTTTATTTTACTTATGCCTAAAGCAGAAACAATTAAAACTAAAACAGATATAAAAAGGACAGTTTTGTAATTTTTAAATACAAGGATCAATAATTTTCCAAGGTATTTATTCCATACTTTATTTAAAGAGGAATACTTAGCTATTTTGGGTGTTTTAAGGTTGATAAGTATAGATGGAAGTATAGTAAAAGCAAGGATAAATGCTATAAAAACCCCAACTGCAAGATAAAGCCCAAACTCTCTGACAGGCTTAATGCCAGCTGTTAATAGGGTTAAAAAACCTGCTGCTGTTGTAAGAGTGGTGAAAAATGTAGCCAATCCCACCTCTTTGATGCTAATTATTAAAGCGGCTGTCTTTTCTTTTCCCTGCCTTAGTTCTTCAAGATATTTTGAGAGCAAATGAATAATATCCGACATACCCACCACAAACAATATAGTAGGGATAAGAGTTATCATTAAATCAATTGGTTTTCCTGTTATTCTCATAAATGCAAATAACCAAATGATTGAAAGAATCACTATAAGCAATGGAACCAGTACGCCAAAGAGTGAACGATAAGCTAGTAACAGAAATAAAATGGTAAGTACAATGG
>JALYPI010000055.1 GCA_030856445.1 Bacteroidota bacterium | reverse complement strand
GCAACATACAGCAACCTCACCACCTGCAGTTCTAAATTTAGTTAGAATATTGATCATTACATTTAGTCCAACACTATTCAGGTATTTAAGATCATTTAGATTCAATAAAATTTTATTGGTCTCCGCTATCCTAATAGATAACTCATCCATAAGATTTTGAGCCTGATGCTTTTCAATAAGCTCTCCGGCTAATGAAACAATTATTATATCCTTTTTTACTACTATTTGATAATTGAAATCCATTTGTATTTTTAGTTAGAATTATTCTGTAAACCTGCTGATTTCAATCTTGAATTAACCTTAGGATCTTCTTTAGAACAGCTTTTGCAAATACCAAATAAATTAAGGGAATGATAATGAATTTGAAAATCAAAAAAATTACCTGTGGAAGTTTTAATATTTTGAATTCGTGGATCACAAAATTCTACAACTTTACTACATTGTATGCAAATTAAGTGATCATGCTGTTTAAATTCATATGCACGCTCAAACTGAGCCTGGTTTTTTCCAAACTGGTGCTTGCGTACCAAGTTACTGTCAAGTAGTAATTCGATTGTATTGTAGAGCGTAGCGCGGCTAACCCTGTACTTTTTGTTTTTCATTAAAATGTAAAGTGATTCTACATCAAAATGGCCTTCATTGGAATAAATTTCATTGAGTATGGCAAAGCGTTCAGGAGTTTTCCTGTGTCCTTTTTCTTCAAGATAAGAACAAAAAATATTTTTTACTTTATCGCTAATTAATATGCCTGACATTAGTATGAAAATCGGTGTAAATCAATAAGGTCTGTAAAATTAATCAAATTGGCTGAAATCAAACATAAATACTTGATTTTTATTTATAATCAATCCGATCAACATTTGTTACTCCATAAACTTTTTTGAGTTTGGCAGTAAGATTTTTCAAATGATTCGTATCATGAACATAAACCATAATGATTCCTTCAAATACTCCATCATGACTTTCAAAACCAATGGAACGCATATTTACATTGAGTTCTTCAGAAATAATTTGAGTAATCCTGTTAACAATACCCACATTATCAATACCCGATATTTTTATTCCTGCCAAAAATGCAATTAACTCCTGGCTTGTCCAGCGCGCCTTTACAATCCTGTAGCCATAATTAGACATCAGTTCAATTGCATTTGGGCAATTAATACGGTGAATTTTTATACCTTCATTTATGGTAACAAAACCAAAAACATCATCTCCTGGGATAGGAGTACAGCAGGGGGAGAGTTTATATTCTATTTTATCAAGATTCTCTCCAATTACAAGCATACTAGAATCTAAGCCGGTAACAGAATTTATTAGTTTTTCAAAATTCTTTTTATCGCTCTTGTCTGGCAATGGTTTTACTTCAAGTTTGCCATTTACCAGATTAAGCTCTTTAAGCTTTTTTAGCTCCAGACTGCCAACAGCTACCCGATAAAATAAATCCTGAAGATTGCTTATTTTGAAAAATGTCAGTATTTGCTTGAGGTTTTCTTCTGATGCCGGGATTTTATAACTATGAAGTTTTTTTTCCAAATACAATTTTCCTTCTTTGGAAATTTTCTTTTTTTCTGACTTTAAGGCATCCTTGATTTTTGCTTTGGCTTTGGCTGTAATTACATATTTAAGCCAGTCGTCCTTTGGTTCCTGCTTTTTGGAAGTAATTACCTCTACCTGATCTCCGCTTTTTAGCATGTAGCTTAAAGGAACAAGCTTTTGATTTACTTTTGCACCTATGCATTTTAAACCTACATCAGTATGTATGTCAAAAGCAAAATCCAAAGCAGTTGCATTGTTAGGAAGGGTTTTAAGCTCTCCCTTTGGAGTAAATACATAGATTTCTTCGGCAAATAAATTGAGTTTGAAATCATCCATGAAATCAAGGGCATTCCCATCTGGTTTTTCCAGTAAATCCCTTATTTTATTAATCCATTCATCAAGATTGCTTTCATTACCTGATTCTTTGTATTTCCAATGTGCAGCATAGCCTTTTTCTGCAATCTCGTCCATTCTTTTTGTTCTTATCTGCACTTCTACCCATTTTCCTGTTGGGCTCATCACAGTGGTATGGAGAGATTCATAACCGTTGGCCTTTGGAGTTGAAATCCAATCACGAAGTCTTTCAGGACTTGGTTTGTAATAATCAGTTACAATTGAATATGCTTTCCAACAATCAGATTTTTCGTTTTCCTGGCTGGTGTTAATAATGATACGGATGGCAAAAAGATCATAAACTTCTTCAAAAGGAATGCCTTTGTTTTTCATTTTGTTCCAAATGGAAAACAAAGATTTTGGACGACCCTTTATTTCGTAGCTAAAATGATTCGCATCAAGAGATCTTTTAATCGGACTTACAAAACTATTAATAAACCTGGTTCTTACTGCTTGAGTCTTTTTTAGCTTATGAGTAATAGATTCGTATATTTCCGGCTCTGTGTATTTTAAACCAAGGTCTTCTAACTCTGTTTTTATATTATACAGCCCAAGGCGGTGGGCAAGGGGAGCATATAAATAAAGGGTTTCAGAGGCAATTTTAAGTTGCTTTTGAACCGGCATATAATCAAGAGTACGCATATTGTCTAGCCTGTCAGCTAACTTTATCAGTATTACCCTTACATCATCGGAAAGAGTTAAGAGCATTTTCCTGAAATTCTCGGCCTGAAGAGAGGAGGTATGATCAAAAACTCCTGCAATTTTTGTTAAACCATCTATAATTGTGGCAACTTTTTTTCCGAAATTGTATTCAATATAATCAAGAGAAATATCTGTGTCCTCAACAACATCGTGCAACAAAGCACAAACCACAGCAGTAGCGCCAAGACCTATTTCACTCACAGCAACCTGAGCAACTGAAATAGGATGATAGATATAAGGCTCACCTGATTTTCTCCGGGTGTCTTTATGGGCTTCTAAGGCAATGTCGAACGCTTTCCGAATATTTGCTTTATCCTGTTTATCAGTGATTTTTGAGCAGCTTCGTAGCAAACTTCTATATCTCCTGATAATTTCTTTTTTTTCGGTTTCAATATCAATAACAGGCATGGGCATATTTAAAAAGTAATATTCTTTAATTTTTGGAGATAAAAGGTCTATATAGTATTAACGTGAGGGAAGAATTTTTGTTTTTACTTCTCCAAACCCGATTCTTATTCCATTCTTTTGAGCATAACCTCTCATAATTACTGTATCTCTATCAAGAATAAACCTTCTTTCCGAGCCATCAGGCATTTTAATCGGCTTTGTGCCTTTCCAGCTTATTTCAAGCATTGAACCAAATGAATCAGGAGTGGAACCACTGATAGTGCCAGAGGCCATCATATCGCCAACTCTGATATTGCAACCATTTGAAGTATGGTGAGCCAATTGTTGATTCATGTTCCAATACATATATTTGAAATTGGAACTACAAACTCTATGAGCTTCACTATTTTCTGGTTGAATAAGTACTTCTAAATTAATATCAATGTTTTTTTCTCCTTTATATTCAAGATAAGGAAGTACATCAGGTTTTTGCTCCGGGCCTTTTACTTTAAAGGGCTCAAGAGCTTCCATAGTCACTATCCAAGGAGAGCTTGAAGATGCAAAGTTTTTTGCCAAAAATGGACCTAGGGGTACATACTCCCATTTTTGTATATCCCTTGCTGACCAGTCATTAAATAGTACCATTCCAAAAATATGATCTTCTGCATTTTGAGTGGAAACAGAATCTCCAATTTTAGTGGATTTTCCTATTATAAAAGCCATCTCCAGTTCAAAGTCAAGAAGTTTACATGGCCCAAAAGTAGGAGATTCTGCATCATCAGCTTTTGACTGGCCTTTTGGCCTGTGTATATCAACTCCAGAGATTATAATAGAAGATGATCTGCCATGATAACCTACTGGAATGTGTTTCCAATTTGGAAGCAAGGCATTTTCAGGGTCACGAAACATGGTTCCTACATTTGTTGCATGTTCAATGCTGGAGTAAAAATCTGTATAATCACCAACTTCAACAGGCAGTAACATTTCTACTTCAGTAGCTTTATGAAATATTTTTTCCCTATGTTCAGATTGATCCCTTAATTCTGGATTATCTTTTCTTAAAAGTTCAGAAATCCTCTTTCTTATTGCATTAGTAACAGGCTTTCCTAAACTAATAAAATCATTAAGTGATTTATTGTTAAATATCTTTTGTTCCAGTTTAAAATTATCAAAATAACCAAGCCTGTTTACACTTGCAAGGTCAATTACATAGTCACCAATAATACTAGCTACTCGTGGTGCAGTTTCTGAAGTTTTAAATATTCCAAAGGGTAAATTTTGAATCGGAAAATCAGAATCCTTTTTCACTTCTATCCAGGATATTAAATCCGGGTTACTTAACTCATTCATTTTAATTTTTTTAATTTTTTAAACTATTCAAATCCTCTCTGTGAAATCTATAACTCCTCTGTGCAACTCTGCGACTTCTCTGTGCAACTCTGTGAAATAGATTTTGCACTACCAATCCCATGGACCCAATTAATTATATAACAGGTTCATTTTTCACATCACCAGCAAACAATGGGTAATCCTTCATCATTTGATTTACTCTTGTCCTTACATCTGAAATTACCTTTTCGCTATCGTTGTTCACAATAACCTGATCAATTAATTCAACAATTTCAGGAATGTCATTTTCGGTCAATCCGCGGGTAGTAATAGCAGCTGTTCCAACTCTAATTCCCGAGGTAACAAATGGGGATTTATCATCAAAAGGAACCATGTTTTTATTTACTGTAATATCAGCCTTTACAAGCGTGTTTTCTGCAAGTTTACCAGTTACGTTTTTAGAGCGTAAATCAATTAACATACAATGATTTTCTGTACCATCAGAAATAACATGATAGCCTTTCTTTACAAAACAATCAGCCATTACTTTTGCATTTTTAATAGTTTGAATGGCGTAATTTTTAAAGGAATCTGTTAATGCCTCTCCAAAAGCCACAGCCTTGGCTGCAATTATATGCTCCAATGGACCTCCTTGAGTTCCAGGGAATACTGCTCCATCAAGCACGGCTGACATCATTTTAATATCGCCTTTAGGAGTTTTTATTCCAAAAGGATTTTCAAAATCCTTGCCCATCATAATCATTCCCCCTCTTGGACCTCTTAAAGTTTTATGAGTGGTAGTAGTTAAAATATGACAATGTGGAACAGGATCATTTAATAAGCCTGAAGCAATCAATCCTGCAGGATGAGCAATATCTGCCATTAAAAGAGCACCTACCTTATCTGCAATTGCTCTTAACCTTTGATAATCCCAATCTCTTGAATAGGCAGAAGCACCACAAATTAACAATTTCGGTTTTTCTTTAATGGCTATTTGTTCTACATTATCGTAATTAATTCTTCCTGTTTCTTTTTCTACACCATAAAAAGTAGCGCGGTATAATTTTCCTGAAAAACTTACCGGTGAACCATGGGTCAAATGCCCACCATGAGAAAGATCAAATCCCAAAATGGTATCTCCTGGATTTAGAATTCCCAGCATTACTGCAGCATTAGCCTGTGAGCCCGAATGAGGCTGAACGTTTGCCCATTCCAGGTTAAAAAGTTTTTTTGCCCTGTTGATAGCTTCTTGCTCTACCTGATCTACTACTTCACAACCACCATAATATCTTTTAAAAGGATACCCTTCGGCATATTTATTAGTAAGTACAGATCCGGCTGCCTCAAGCACTTGCTTGCTTACATAATTCTCTGAAGCAATCAGCTCTATCCCGAAAGTCTGTCTATGACGTTCTTTTTCAATCAAATCAAAAATCAAGGTATCTCTTTTCATGTTTTTCTATTGTATGTATACTTAAATTCTCTTCTTTATTTCCTGACTTTCAAAATTAGTAATTCTATATAGACATTTCAAAAAATATTCTCTTTTAATAGAAATCTTTCGGGAAACCCTGCCATCTTTTGTGTTTTCTCTACGTAACTCTAAGAAATAATTAGCAGAATCTTTTATTCAAAGTTCTATTCATTTTATACTTAGAACACAAAGTATTTACAGAGTTAACAGGTAGATTTATGGAAACTCCGTGGTCTTCTTTGCCTTCTCTTTGAAAATCAGTGAAATAACTGGCAGAAATTTATATTTAAAGTTCTGTGCTTTGATATTAGAGAAAAAAGTAAAAAAATCGTATTTTTAGTAAGGAGTTAAATTTATACAACAATGTTTAATAAAAGAGCACTTTATTATTTATTTATGCCTGTGATTTTTGTAATACTGGCATATTTTTACTTTAATATTCAGGAGCAAGAAAGAGTTAGTGTAATAGAAGTAGCTTTTATAACAGTTAAAGGAACTTCAAATGTAAATGTATGGCAAATGACCTCCAATAATGCATCAGGAACAGCCACTGTGGTTTTCCAAAAAGATAGAATAAAAAACATAAACCTCCTTGAAGTAATAATACCCTCAGAAAGTCTTAAAAGTGGAAATAGAGAAATGGATGCAAATGCTTATGAAGCTCTGAATTATACTGAATATCCTTACATCACTTTTAGATTAAGTGAAGTATTAAGTTTAACCCATCAAGCAGATTCCACTTTATTAAGTGTTTCAGGGATTTTAAATGTTGCCGGTCAAAGCAGGTCTATACAATTTGATGCAATCGGCAGGACAAAAAATTCAAGATTGTTTTTTCAAGGGAGCACTTCCTTTAATATGACCGACTTTAATATTAAACCACCAACAGCCATGAATGGTACTTACATTACAAATGACAGTATAACTGTATTCTTTGATTTAACTTATAGAATATTAACAGAAACGATTTAATAATGAAATGAACCCTCTTTTTCCCGATGAGCACCCGTCATTCCGAACGTAGTGAGGTTTAAGAGAAGCAGTCATTCCGAATGCAATGAGGTTTAAGAGAAGCAGTCATTCCGAAAGCAGAGAGGTTTATGAGCACCCGTCATTCCGAACGTAGAGAGGAATCTGTTAATTAGAGTTCATGCAAAACCAGAACCACCAGACTTTAAAGTTGCATTTTTTAATAATAAAATGGGATTTTCATTAAATTACACTGCACTTAGATCGAGATTCCTCACTACGTTCGGAATGACTACTGCTTCTTTTATTAAAGGGAGTTTGAAAAGGTGCAGACTCGTCCGCGCCTTTTCAAACTATTTTTCCCGATGAGCCCTCGTCATTCCAAAAGCAGTGAGCTTTAAGAGCACCCGTCATTCCTAATGTAGTGAGGAATCTGTTAACTAGAGTTCCTTCAAAACCAGAACCACCATTATTAAAGTTGCATTTTTTTATCCAACATAAAAGCCGGAATCAACAGCATAAGTAGAAATGGAGATTGAACAAAACCCATAAAGGTGCGGGCAAACTGATATCCTTGTTTTAAATCATTAAACGCCCATCCATAAATATAAAAACAACCTGCTATAACATAAATAAAAACAAAAGCAGCAATGGTCCAGATTAAAAATTTTTTCTGTCTGAAAATAACCCATATTCCCAATAAATAAACCAATAAATACAACAAACTAAATAGGACAGTTAATACCCATTTAAAGTAATAAAGTTGTGCATAACTAAAGCTATTGAATGAGCTAAGAGAGGCAGGAAGCTCAAAATCCCCTCTTTGGTAATACAATTCATACAACCAAAAATTAATATTAGTAAACAGAAAATCCCTGAATAGCCCAAGCCCCAGCAATAAGCCCAAAATTAATAAAGAATATATTATTACCTTTTTTTTCATAAAATTCCCAACCTCTCTGTGGTCCCTGTGCTTTCTCTGTGCAACTCTGTGAAACAATAACTGTCCTCTGTCCCTGCATTTTTAATTACACAGAGTACCACAGAGAAGGCACAGAGTTACACTGAGTTTCCCAAAATTTTAATTCAATTCCCAAACCTCTCTGTGGCCCTCTGTGCCTTCTCCTAACTTTAATTCAATTTCTGAACCTCTCTGTGGTCCTCTGTGCCTTCTCCGTGCAACTCTGTGAAAAAATACTGTCCTTGCTTTTTGCTCTGACTCTGCATTTTAAATTACACAGAGTACCACAGAGGAGGCACAGAGTTTCCCAAAATTTTAATTCAATTCCCAAACCTCTCTGTGGTCCTCTGTGCCTTCTCCTAACTTTAATTCAATTTCTGAACCTCTCTGTGGTCCTCTGTGCCTTCTCCGTGCAACTCTGTGAAAAAATACTGTCCTTGC
>JALYPI010000046.1 GCA_030856445.1 Bacteroidota bacterium | reverse complement strand
AATAGGCTGGGTACAGGTAAGCGGCAATTCTCCAACTGTTCACTATGGCACAACTGATCATGGAGTAAATTACCAATTATACTCAGGTTCTCAAGTTCCAGACAGGTCTGTAACTGATAAAGGAATGAACCATAATTTTGTACGTTTAACGGGTTTAACTCCTAATACTGCTTACTATTTTGTTATTCGTGACAGTGATGGAACCAGCAAAAGATTCTGGTTTAAAACTGCACCTAACGATCCAACACAAAGACTCTCTTTAATTGCAGGAGGAGATTCAAGAAACAATGCCACTCCAAGAAGAAATGCAAACAGGATGGTGGCAAAATTACGTCCTCATGCCATATTGTTTGGAGGAGATATGACTGATAAAAGTACTGATGCAGAATGGAAAGAATGGTTGGATGACTGGCAATTAACAACTGGAGCAGACGGAAGAATGATACCTGTAATTGCTGAAAGAGGCAATCATGATAAAAATCCGGATATGGTTAATCTTTTTGATGTTCCAAGCCCGGAAGTAACTTATGCTTTAAGCATGGGTGGTTCTTTATTAAGGGTTTATACTCTAAATAGTGAAATATCAACAGCTGGAAATCAAGCTGCCTGGCTTAAAAGTGATCTTGAAGCTCATACCGGTACTCAATGGAAAATAGCACAATACCACAGACCAATGAGACCGCATGTTTCATCTAAAGTTGACCGAAATGATATTGTTGCCAACTGGGAACCTTTATTTTATCAGCATGGAGTAAAGTTAGTAGTTGAATCTGATGCACATTGTGTAAAATCAACTTATCCTATAAAAGCTTCTAGTGCTTCAGGTAATGATAACGGGTTTGTACGAGATCAGGATAGAGGCGTTACCTATATTGGAGAGGGATGCTGGGGAGCACCATTGAGAACAGTTGATAATGCTAAAAGTTGGACACGCAACAGCGATAAGTTTAACCATTTCACCTGGATATTTGTTGGTCAGGATAAAATTGAGGTGCGTTATGTTAAAATTGATAATGTAGCTAATGTTGCTACTGTTAACGATGCAGACATTTTCACACCACCTGCAAATTTAGATATTTGGAACCCAAGCAATGGTCCTGTTGTGACTGTTTATCCAAATCCAGGAAGTGGAACTGGAGGTACAGGAGGAGGTACAGGAAATCCTTCTGGCCCAGGAGATGGAAAAATAACTTCTGTAATAGCAACTGGCAATGACGATGTTGAAGAAGAAGCAAATGGCTTGATGTACTTGAACAGTACAGATTTAGAATTAGTAAATGATGGAGCAGCTAAAGGAAATCAAATAGTTGGGTTAAGATTCAATGGAATTGGAATTCCAAAGGGAGCTGTAATAGAAAATGCATATATTCAGTTTACTACTGATGAAGCAACAACAAGCACTACCTCTTTATCAATAAATGGAGAAGCCTCTGACAATGCTCCTGCTTTTACCACTTCAAATAATAATGTATCATCCCGTAGCAAAACAGTAGCAAAAACTACTTGGAATCCTGCTGGCTGGCCAACAATTGGAGAATCAGGAACTGGTCAACAAACACCTGACTTAAAGTCAATTGTTCAGGAAATTACTGATCGCCAGGGTTGGGACTCTTTAAATAGCATGGCGTTTATTATAAATGGAACAGGTAAAAGAACAGCTTTTGCTTATGAAGGTTCAAGTATAAACGCAGCTAAACTGGTTATTGAATATAAACCATCCGCTGTAACAGTAGGTATTGATGATGATAAAGAGGAAGATACTGAAAATCTTTTATTTAAATGTTATCCAAATCCTGCCCATGATTTCTTTAATGTTGACCTGGATGAGCAACTTGAGGGAGGTACAGTTGAACTACTGGACATTACAGGGAAAAGTATTCAACCCTCTATAAGCTCTCGTACTAAAAAAAGAATGGTAATAAATACTCAGAATCTAGTTCCGGGAATATATTTTATAACTATTCAAAAAGAAGATTATAAAGCCACGCAAAGAATATTGATAAAGTAATTTGTTCATTTGCTGAATATTATTGCTAATTATATTTGATTCAAAAATAAAAATCCAGTAAAAAAAGAGACAACTCAAAAATGAGTTGTCTCTTTTTTTTGATGTGGGGCGTAGTTTTAACTACGACTGAAATACAGGTAGCTTTCAGCTACACTTACAAGGCATTTTAAAGTGTCCTCCCTTTTTATTTATAGTAACATTTTACTCAGAAAAAGCAAAAAATTCTACAGCATTTAATTTTTCAACAATCGAATTGATCCTTTTTAAAGTTAAAAACCACTAATTATATGAAAATTTAAAAACTTACATTATTGGTATGCTTTTTAATTAAATATTAATATTAAAAAACAAATTATATGCATATGAAATAGCCATGCACCGAACCGTTCACAAACACTAATGAATATAACATGGCTATACCATATTACATTAAAAACAAACTATATCCATATGAAAAAAATACATTTATTATTAATAGTACTTTTTATTTCAAGCGCAGTATATGCCCAAAAAGAAAACGTTCAGGAAACGTCAGTTCCAAAACAAATAAAGGATAATTTTTTAGCGAAGTATCCTACTGCAAAAAGCAGATCATGGAAAACAAAAAATGGAGATTACGAGGTGAAATTTTATGTTGAAAATAAAAAGCATGAGTCCAAATATAATCTTGATGGAACCTGGAAAAAAACAACCAAAAATATTAACAAGAAAGATCTTCCCACTCCTGTTATAGATTCCTATAATAAATCTGAATTTAATTCCTGGATGATAGATGATATAGAATTAGTTGAAACCCCAGACTATAAAATCCTTTATTATATAAAAGTTGTAAAAGCACGAAAAATAACAGAACTACTATATGACCCTACAGGAGAACTGATGAAAGCCACTGATAAATAACATTGCTGATATAGCCATGCACTAAGGTGCACTACTTGTCCCGATTTATCGGAAAACAATGATGAAGATATCAAGGCATCCCGAGATATCGGGATGCCAATAGAAAAACAAATTATATACCTATGAAAGTAGCATGCGTGTTTTTTTTGTTTCTGTTTTTTTCCACATCAATTTCTATCAAAGGACTTACTGCAAACAATTCACTTAAGAATTGTTATACTTTAGAGAAAGTCAATAGTAAAAGAAAAAACAAAAAGGATTCAACAGTTTCAACCTATCTGCAAAAATGGATTTTACCTCCTGTCCTATCTGAAATTTCAGGAATTGCTTTTATAGACACAACTATACTGGCATGTGTACAGGATGAATCCGGAGTAATATATATCTATGATTTAACCTTATCTGAAATAATTAATGAAATAAAATTTGCTCAGGCTGGCGATTATGAAGGAATAACAATAGCAGGTGAAGATGCTTGGGTATTAAGAAGTGATGGGAAACTATTTCAGGTTGAGAATTTCCAAAGCAGTAAACCAGATGTAAAGGATATTCAACTAAATTTTAATCAAGAACAAAACTTAGAAGGTATATGTTATGACAAAAAAAACAATCGCCTTTTAATTTTACCAAGAACTTTTGATACTCCAGACAGTACCTACAAAGGCATATATAGTTATAACTTAATAACAGGAGAATTTTCAAAAGAACCTATTTACAAAATTGACCTTAATCATGAATTGCTAACCAAAAAAAAACAAAAGAAGAAAAAAAAGGAATCCTTAATTCCATCTGGCATTGCCATTCATCCTTATACAGAAAACATATATATAATTGATGCTAAGAATGCACAGGTGGTTATTTTAGATAAAGAGGGGGAAATAAAGCAACTCATTCATTTAAATAAAAAGGTATTCCCTAAAACTGAAGGAATTGCATTTACAGAAAATGGAGAAATTTTTCTTTCAAATGAAGAAAAAAAACAAAGCCCTAATATTTTAAAGGTACGATTGCAATAGAAATAGAAATAGAAATAGAAATAGACATAAATAAACAAAAAAAACTTGCCATGAGAAAAATATACTTCTTATTAATAATTACTACTGCATTAATAATATCATGCAAAAAAGAATCCGGAGAAGGAGGTAAAGCCAGTGTTAAGGGAAAAGTATATTCTGGCAATTACCATTCCCCAGGAGTTATACTTAATGAAGAGGATGGAGAAGCCGATGAGAGAATATATCTTGTATATGGAGAAAAAGAGAATGCTTATGATGATGATGAAAGGACAAGCCACGATGGATCGTTTGAATTCAAATTTTTAAGAAAAGGATTTTATAAACTATTTGCTTATTCCTTAGATACAGCAAAAGCAGCATCAGCACCAATGGTACCTATTGTGAAAACTTTTGAAATTACAGATTCAAAACAACAGGTTGAAATTGATCTAACAGTGTTTAAAGAAGCAGACAAAGATGGGAGCTCATCAATTAAAGGGCGAATTTATGTTCATAGATATAATTCCAATTTTTCACAAATCATAAAAGAATATTATGCCCTTGATAAAGAAGTTTATTTAAAATATGGGAATGAAACTTCTTTTAGTGAAAGAATCAGAACAAGTTATGATGGAAATTATGAATTCAAAGGATTACGAAAAGGAAGTTATCAGGTTTTTGTTTATTCAAAAGATCCGTCAGGCTCTTCCAGCGATATTACAGTTACCAGGGATGTTGATATTACAGGAAATAATCAGGTTAATACATTAGAAGATTTAGTAACTATTGATCAGTAATGATTTAAGATTATTGATAATCTTAAAAAATGTTTCAAAAAAAAAGCCCGGTTATAGCCGGGCTTTTTCTGTATAAAATTATATACTATTATTGATTGGCTTGTTCCTGCTTTTCAGGTCTAGGAAGCAATACCTTTCTGGAAAGTTTCATTTTTCCGGTTTTTTTATCAATTTCAATTAATTTAACTTCGATAACATCCCCTTCTTTTAGAACACTTTCAACAGTTTCAAGTCTAGTCCAGTCTATTTCAGAAATGTGAAGCAAACCATCTTTACCTGGCAAAATTTCAACAAATGCACCAAAAGGCATAATTGATTTAACTTTTCCAGTATATACTTCACCAACTTCAGGAACAGTAGTAATTGCTTTAACTTTAGCAACCGCAGCCTCAATTCCTTCCACATTTTCTGAAGAAATTTGAACTATACCATACTCTCCTTTTTCTTCTATTGAAATAACAGTATTTGTCATTTTTTGCATTTCCTGAATAACTTTTCCACCAGGCCCGATTACAGCACCAATGAATTCTTTAGGGATAGTCAATTGAACTATTCTTGGAACAAAAGGTTTAAAGGTTGCCCTTGGAACAGAAAGTGTTTTTTCCATCTCACCAAGAATATGCATTCTTCCTGCTTTTGCCTGTTCTAAAGCCTCTGCAAGCACCTCATAACGTAATCCGTCTACTTTAATATCCATTTGGCATGCTGTAATACCATCTGATGTTCCAGTAACTTTAAAATCCATATCACCTAAATGATCTTCATCTCCAAGTATATCCGATAACACAACGTATTTACCAGCTTCATCAGTAACCAAGCCCATAGCTATTCCAGAAACAGATTTCTTCATTTTTAT
>JALYPI010000266.1 GCA_030856445.1 Bacteroidota bacterium | reverse complement strand
CATTTGCACCTTTAGATTCTTTTTTCAACAATCCAAACTGATTAGAAGTTAAATGATAAACATTTACTCCGGCAGTATTTGTTGCTATCCATATTGATCCTGCTTTATCTTCATAAAGGAATCTTACCATATCACTTGAGAGGCTATAACTATCGTCAGGATCAAATTTGAATGATTTGAAGCTTTCTGTTTCAAAATCAAATGAATTCACACCGCCCCCAAGTGTACCTATCCATAATTTACCTTTTTTATCTTCTAAAATTGAAAATATTCTTCTATTGCTTATTGACCCTTCTGTTCCATCTGGTAGAAAGTTTTTGAATTTCAAGGTATTCCGATCAAAAATACTTAGGCCTCCTCCATCACTTCCTACCCAGAGATTATTTCTGGAATCTTCATAAATGCACCTTATCCTTTGATTAAAGTCTCCTTTTTGATCATAGCTGGTGAATTTCCCTGTACTTTTATTAAAGGAAGCTAGGCCTGATTTAACAGTTCCTATCCATAAAACCCCTTCTTTATCCTCATGCAAAGCATAAATCTGATTTTCAAACAGAAAGTCTCCATTAGTTAAATCGAATGTATAGTTCTTAATTTTTCCTGTGGTTTTATTAAAAGAATTCAAACCAGAATCTGTACCCATCCATATTAGACCTTCCTGATCCTGTGTAATTGCTCTAACGGTATTATTACTCAAGCAATTTGAACAATTAAGTAACCATCGGTAAGATTTGAAACGATTTTCATTTCTTTGGTAAAAGTTTAACCCTCCGTCATCAGTTCCTACCCACATATCCCCATCCCTGTCAATGAACAAACTTAAAATATCATTATCAGAAATAGTACTTGAATCATCAGGATGATTTTTATAGGTAACTATTTTCTTTCCATCATAGCGATCTAAACCATTTTTAGTTCCAAACCACAAGAAACCTTTTGAATCCTGAACAATGCAATTAACTTCATTTACAGAAAGCCCCTGCTCTGGTGAAAGGCGTTTAAATTTAATATTCTGCCCTATAAGAGAATGCGTGATGATTAAAAACAGAAAAAATATATGTTTTCTCTTTAACACTGTTAATTTATTGATGAAAAAATGAATTTGTAAATTTAAAAAAATACTTGATACCATATATTTTGTTTAAATAGATAAGAGCATTAAAATTTTACCTTTGCAAAAAAAAGAAATAAAATGAATGAAAACCCCGAATGGTATAAACACTGGTTTAATTCTCCATATTATCACATTCTTTATAAGCATAGAGATGATACTGAGGCAGCAGGTTTCATCAAAAATTTAAGGGATTATTTAAATATTCCGGTAAATTCAAAAGTGCTTGACCTGGCTTGTGGAAAAGGAAGACATGCTTTACAATTATTTGAAGAAGGTTTTGATGTTACAGGGCTTGACCTTTCTGAGGAAAGTATAAATTATGCGAAAAAATTTGAAAATGAAAAGCTGCATTTTTACAAACATGATATGAGAAGGCTTTTCAGAACTAACTATTTTGATTATGTCCTTAACCTTTTTTCCAGCTTTGGTTATTTTAATACAGATAAAGAACATGCACAATCAATAAAATATGCAGCTACTGCTTTAAAAAAGGGTGGTATTATGGTTATTGACTTTTTTAATGTTAATGTTATAAAAAAAGAGCTTATTGCTAAAGACATGAAATCAATTTGTGGCATTGACTTTCACATAGTAAAAACAATTAGAGATAATTTTATTGTAAAAGAAATTGATTTTAATGAAAAAGGTAAAAACCATCATTATAGCGAAAAAGTAAGGTTGCTAACTGTTGAGGATTTTAAAATTTATTTTGAGCAGGCCGGAATGAGATTGAAAACTCTAAAAGGGAATTATCAAATGCAGGACTTTGATCCGGAAAAATCACCAAGACTCATTTTATTTGCTGAAAAGCTTTAAATATTAATTCTTTCTCCACTGTTAATATTAAATGAGATTGTTATAAGCTGAAATATTTCTACCTGAAAATCGTTTTTATACCTGTATTCTTTCCGATTATGCTTAATGTTTCCTATTTTTGCATCGGAAAAGATTTTAAATTTTAAACTTAAAAATAAAATAATATGTCAATTTTAGTAGGGAGAAAAGCTCCATCATTTAAAGCACAAGCAGTTATAAACGGAGAAGAGATTGTTCCTGATTTTTCTTTAGATCAATTTATAGGCAAAAAACCTGTTGTATTCTTTTTTTATCCAAAAGATTTCACGTTTGTTTGCCCTACAGAACTTCATGCATTCCAGGAAATGCTTCCTGAATTTGAAAAAAGGGGTGCTGCTGTTGTAGCTTGTTCAACAGATACAGAAACTTCACATTGGGGATGGTTGCAAGTCCCAAAAGCAATGGGTGGTATACAAGGTGTAACTTATCCAATTGTTGCTGACACTACAAAAACTATAGCAACCAATTATGGTGTACTTGCAGGAGAATATGATTATGATGAAGAAGGCAATTTATCTGCAACAGGTCCAATGATAGCTTACAGAGGATTATTCATTATGGATAAGAACGGAGTTGTTCAGCATCAATTGGTAAATAATTTCCCTATTGGAAGAAACGTTGATGAAGCACTAAGAACATTAGACGCTATGTTATATCATCAGGAGAAAGGCGAGGTATGTCCTGCAAAATGGAGAGCCGGGGAAGCTGGAATGCAAGCAAATAACAAGGGAGTAAAAGATTATTTGGCAACGAATTAATCTGAATTTATAAAATCAAAAAAAAAGGCTGAATCAAATGATTCAGCCTTTTTTTTGCAAAGAAAATTAGATTATTGGGCACTTTTCATGCTTTTCTCTACTTGAATATTCTTATTTACAAAAAATTGATACTTTAATTATTACCGATAGAAGTACATTAATTTAAATTGGGCAAATTTTATGTGACTTTTCTAACAAGTAAATTGTTTTTGATTTAAATTTGTTTTTTTAAAACTAATATATCAACCAAGCTATATGAAAAAAAATTACACTTTAAAAACACTAGCTGCAATTGCAGTGAGTTTTATGATGATTTTTTCTGCAAATTCTCAAACAGTTTTAATACATCCAGCCGCAGATGGAGGCTTTTCTAATGGTCCCACATTTGCCGATAATGGATGGACTGTGGAAAATGGATCCGTGACCAATCAATGGCATTTAGGCACTGTCCCTGCAGTTTTCCCTAGCACTAGTGCCTATGTTAGTAATGACAACGGGGTGACTAATTCCTATACGAATAATTCTATCTCAGTTGTACATTTTTACAGAGATGTTACATTTCCTGCGGGTGAAACTTCAATTGATCTTAGCTTTGACTGGCGGTCTGTTGGAGAAGCAAGTTTTTGGGATGGAATAATTGTCTCATTAGCTCCTGTTTCTTATACTCCAACAGCATCTGCAACAAGCTTAAATACTGGTTCCTTGGCTGCTCCTGCTATTGAAATAGGCAGAGCATTTAACTCCACAACTGTGCAAACTGCAAATTTTGTTATTTCTCCTTTACTTGCAGGTAATTGCACAGGATCAAGTACAATGAGATTAATTTTTACCTGGAAAAATGATGGTTCAGGTGGAACAAATCCAGCTGCTGCAATTGATAATATTACTTTAATTTCCACAATTCCTTCTCCATCCTCCACAGCAGGACCTTATAC
>JALYPI010000263.1 GCA_030856445.1 Bacteroidota bacterium | reverse complement strand
GTAGTAGGCTCATCCATACCACGTGTAACTCATGCAGGTTCTTATACTCATGCTGGTCCGGAAATTGGAGTTGCATCTACAAAAGCATTTACTGCCCAGGTTACTGTACTTACTTTAATGGCTCTTTCTTTAGGATATAAAAGAGGAACAATTTCCAAATCCAACTATAACAGACTTTTGTATGATCTGCATTCAGTTCCGGAGAAAGTTAAAAAAGTACTTGAAACAGATAGCCAAGTAAAATTCATTGCTGATATTTTTAAAGATTCCCGTAACTTTCTATACTTGGGCAGGGGCTATACTTTCCCTGTTGCTTTAGAAGGCGCACTTAAATTAAAGGAGATTTCCTATATTCATGCTGAGGGATATCCTGCTGCAGAAATGAAGCATGGCCCAATCGCTCTTATTGATGAAGAAATGCCTGTGGTTGTAATCGCAACTAAAGGAACTTCCTATGAAAAAGTGCTAAGTAATATACAGGAAGTTAAAGCAAGGAAAGGTAAAATTATAGCCGTTGTAACTGAAGGAGACACAGAAGTAAAAGAACTGGCTGACTTTACAATAGAAATTCCTGAAACTGATGAAATACTTGTACCCCTGGTTTCGGCAGTTCCACTTCAGTTACTTGCATATCATATTGCTGTAATGAGAGGTTGCAATGTTGATCAGCCAAGGAATTTGGCAAAATCAGTAACCGTTGAATAATCTTTTTAAAAAAACTCTATTTTTTTTATTGATATACTTACAATGCCTGCACAAAGTTGCAGGCATTTTTTTTGCCACTTTTTTTCAAGATTATTCATTTAGGATTAAGTATATATACTATATTTATCATGAATTTTAAAAAAACAAGTATGAAAAAGATAGCAATACAACTTTTAACTTTAGCAGTAATTGTAATTTTTGGATCTGTAAATAATAGTGCAAAATCTCAGGAGCTACGTAACTCAAGCGGAAGTAAAACCGGGAAAATTGAATCTGATGGCACTGTAAGAAGTGATAATGGTTCGAAAATCGGCAAAATTGATTCAGATGGAACCATAAGAAATGCAAGTGGAAGCAAGATTGGGAAAATTGATTCTGACGGCACTATTCGCAATGCAAGTGGTAGTAAGATAGGCAAATTGGATTCTGATGGAACTGTTCGTAATGATAGCGGTTCAAAAATAGGAAAAGTTGAATCAGATGGTTCTTTGCGTAATGCAAGTGGAAGCAAAATAGGCAGTGCTAATGGAGTAAAGAAAGAATGGGCAGCTGTTACTTTCTTTTTTTATTAATAAATTTTTTGCATTTTCTATTTATGAGAAATTAATATTTTTAAATGGTTTTACAAAAAGGGCAGGTTATTTTATAGCTTGCCCTAAACCCATTTTATAGAGGTACATTTTTATATAAGGTACATGATCAGCTCCTGTAACTACCACATAAGTTCCATTCCCATTTTTCTTGACCACTTCCGCAATTCTTTCTGCCATGGAATAATTTCTTAAATGATAAAAACTGGTAATCCTGCTATGCACTGTGTTTGCCAGTGTTTTGTCAAGACATTGATAATACTGAAGTGTTAGTTTTTCATCCTCCCCATTTGTAATTTCTGAGAAACTTCCCTCTGTAAGCCCAGGAATTCGGGTGAACTGAATTTCCTCGCATACTTGCAATTCTGCAGCTAAACTAAGATCTGCATCTAATTCTTTTTCCCATTTTTTTATAGCTGCTTTTTCTGTCCAGTAGTTATCAGGAATAGGCTTGCCACTTATTTCCTTGCCTAACCAATCCATTCCAAAATGCTTTTTTTGGCTGAACCAATAACGCATTATCCACATTTCAGCAGGATAATTTTTTTTAAGATAACTTGTATCCTGACCCATATCCTCCTGCCGTATTTCAACAATGATATAATCAGGATCTATCTTTTTTATTACAGAATAAAGCGTGTCATAATTGTAGTTGATGTTTTTTTGATGCAAGCCGTGTATGGTAGGAATAATATGAATATTTACATCAGATTGAGCCAGAATTGCACTTGATGGCATTAAAGCAATAAAAAAAAGTGGGAATATGAAAAGCTGTTTCACAAACATAGGTTTAAATTAAAAAAACGAAAAATAACATCAAGGTATAATAGATATACAAACAATTATTTTTTTTTAAAAGTATAATTAAAATCATTAATAGAGTAAAAAATCATCCTGTTTTTAAAGGTTTTTGTCAACTAAAAGCTAGTAAATTTGCTATTTTTGCAATACATCTAAAAACAAAAAAATGAAAATCTTGAAAATTGTTTTAATAGCCCTTACAATTATTATTGCTATTCCTCTTTTAATTGCTTTAGGCATAAAAAAAGAGTATGCTGTTGAAAGAGAAATTGTAATTAACAAATCTTCTGATGAAGTTTTCAATTATTTGAAATACTTGAAAAACCAGGATAATTTTAGTGTTTGGAATAAAATGGATCCTGATATGAAAAAGTCTTATACTGGAACTGATGGAACTATCGGTTTTATTGCTCATTGGGATAGTGAAAATAAAGAAGTCGGAAAAGGAACTCAAACTATTACCAACATAACTGAAGGAGAAAGAATAGATACTCACCTTAAGTTCCTAATTCCCTTTGAAGCTGAAGACGATGCTTATATGATTACTGAACCTGTTGCTGAAAATCAAACAAAGGTGAAATGGGGCTTTACTGGAAAAATGGATTATCCTTCAAATTTTTTCCTTTTGATAATGGATATGGAAGATATGATTGGTGGAGATCTGGAGACAGGACTCTCCAATCTTAAGGAAGTAATGGAAAAGCAATAAAATAAAGTGCCGAATTTATAGTTTGATAATAAATAAAAAACAAGGTTGTTAAGATTAGGAAAACCTACACTTATACCCTTGTTTTTTTATTCACTTAATTTTATTTTTGAAACCAATAATATATCTCTTTGCAATCCGTATAAAACAGATGATTTTTGTAATTTTACCAGTTCTAATCTAAAGATGTGATTCCAAAGGAAACAATAGAAATTATATTTGATACTGCCCGTATTGATGAAGTAATTGGTGATTTTATATCATTGAAAAAAAGGGGAGTGAATTTTCTTGGTAATTGTCCTTTTCATAATGAAAAATCACCCTCTTTTACTGTTTCCCCCGCTAAAGGCATATATAAATGTTTTGGTTGCGGAAAGGCCGGAAATGCGGTTAATTTTGTAATGGAGCATGAGCAGTACTCTTATCCTGAAGCACTGCGTTACCTAGCCGGAAAATACAATATTGAATTAGAAGAAGAAGTTGAAACTTACAGCCTTGAACAGCAACAGCAAATTAATGAAAAGGAAAGCCTTTTCATAGTAAGTGAGTTTGCCAAAAAATATTTCACTGATAATTTACTCAATACAGAAGAGGGTAAATCAATAGGTTTAAGTTATTTCAAAGAGAGAGGATTCAGAGGCGATATTATTGAAAAATTCCAGTTGGGGTACTGCCATGAAAACAGAACTGCCTTAACCAAAGAAGCGGTTAAAAAGGGGTATAAGCCTCACTACCTGGTAAAAGCAGGATTGTTAATTGAAAAAGACAATGCCACTTCAGAAACCGATAAATTTTTTGACCGTTTTGCGGGCAGAGTAATGTTTCCTGTTCATAATTTATCAGGAAGAGTAATTGCATTCGGTGGAAGAATACTACAATCAAATAAAAAAGCAGCAAAATATATAAACTCCCCGGAAACTGACATTTATTCAAAAAGCAAAGTGTTGTATGGGGCATGGCAGGCTAAAAAGGCTATTATCAATGCAAATAATTGCTATTTAGTTGAAGGCTATACTGATGTTATATCTTTTCATCAATCCGGTATTGAAAATGTGGTTGCTTCCTCAGGAACATCACTCACTGTGGATCAGATAAAACTCATAAAGCGTTATACAAATAATGTAAGCATTTTATTTGACGGTGATGAAGCCGGTATCAAAGCAAGTTTAAGGGGAATTAATCTTATCTTGGAGGAAGGACTCAACGTTAAAGTAGTTTTGTTTCCTGATGGAGAAGATCCGGACTCCTATGCAAAAAAAAATTCGCCTGAAAAACTAAAAGAATTTATCGAAAATAGCGGACAAGATTTTATTAATTTCAAATCAAACCTGCTTTTAAAAGATGCTCAAAACGACCCAATTAAACGAGCAGAGCTGATAAAGGAAATCATACAAACAATTGCCCTTATTCCCGATGCAATTATTCGCTCTGTTTATGTTAAGGAATCCAGCAGCATTTTGGGGGTTGCTGAGCAGACTCTAATTAATGAACTTAACAAGATCCGAAGAAAACAAATAAATAAAGATTCAGGAGAGCCTGCTTTAGAGGAGAACCCTGGTGTAAAACAATCAATAAGTGAGCAAAAGCAGATACAGGAAGAAAACACTGCAACTTTTTGCGCTCACCAGGAAAAGGATGTAATCCGGATATTATTAAATTACGGAGCATGCTCTGTGGAAATGGAGGAAAAAGACGAAAACGAAAAGCCAATAGTCAGTATTTCATCTGTTGCAAAAATGATCATTGATGAAATTGAGATAGATTCCATTGAGTTTGAAACCGTTGAATATCAAAAGATTTACAACCTATTCAAAGAGGAATTTAATAAGGAACAAAAAGTACCTGAACCAGCAGTTTTTACATTTAATCCAGACACTGCTGTAAGCCTTGCCAGTATTAATTTACTGAGTCTTGAATACGAATTGAGCGATGGATGGAAAAAACACCAGATATTTGTTGTTGATGAACAGGAAAAACTCCAGCGATTGGTTCATGGTGCTATTTACGCATTGAAAATAAAAAAGATTACTCAAATGCTCGAAAAAAACAAGCAGGCATTTCGTAAGGATATGTCCGAGGGTGAAACTACTATTCTTTTGAATGAAAGAAGCGGTTTATTAAATATTCAAAAAGTACTTTCTGTACAATTGGGCAGAATTATTATAAAGTGATTTTTAAATAGTATAGGAAATTCAGTTGTGTTACTGTAATTTTAAATTAATTGTTTTTTATCCATTTGTGGAAATATAAGAAGTCATTAAAAGTTATAAGTGTTTACAGATTATTGATGTTGATATAAATTAAATGAAACCCCTTTTGTTAAAATTCCTTAAATGGCGTAATCTCCATGTAAGTAATAAGATTTTTGTATTAGTTTTAAGTATTCTCATTGGTTTGTGCGCTGGTATAGCGGCCGTAATATTAAAAACCCTTACTCATTATATTCGGGAAAAAATAGTAAAAAACTATGAAGACCCTAATGAGAACTACTTGTTTTTTGCTCTTCCAATTATAGGAATTCTTCTTACTGTTTTATTCTTTAAATATTTTATAAAAGAAAAAGCAGGCCATGGAGTTAGCAGCATCTTGTTTGCCATATCTAAAAGAAAAGGTTTTTTAAAGAGACATAAAATGTACTCCTCTGTTATAGGAGGAGCTTTTACAGTTGGATTTGGAGGCTCAGTGGGGCTTGAGGCTCCCATTGTTTCCACAGGGTCTGCCATTGGTTCTAATATTGGCAAGTTTTTCAAAATGGAATATAAGTATATCCTACTGCTTATAGGCTGTGGTGCAACAGGTGCTATTGCTGCCATTTTTAACGCCCCCATTGCTGCCCTAGTTTTCGCTCTGGAAGTGCTGATGCTGGATTTAACCATGGCTTCTCTTATTCCTCTTTTAATGTCTTCAATTACAGGTACAGTAACTGCTAAATTGTTTTTTGGAGAAGACATATTGTTTAATTTTAAAATACAAGATGCTTTTGTTGCATCAGATGTTCCATTTTTTATCATTTTAGGTTTGCTTTGCGGACTTGTCTCTTTTTATTTCACCAGAACTGAAATGTTTATAGAAAAGCAAATAAAACTGGTAAGGAATGATTATGTAAGGGCATTAGTTGGTAGTATGTTATTGGGTTTAACTATTTTTTTATTACCCCCTTTATATGGAGAAGGATACGACAGTATTTCATTATTAATTGCTGAAGTACCAGGGCGTTTATTAGAACATAGCTTCGTATTCCACCTTCGGCAAAATGAATATATTGTTGTTGCTTTTTTATTATTAGCCATACTTATAAAACCAATTGCTACCGCCCTTACAATTGGAAGTGGAGGGTCTGGAGGAGTATTTGCCCCTTCCCTTTTAATGGGCGGGATCACAGGGTTTTTATGTGCCAGAGTAATTAATATGATGCATCTGCCATTTACTATTTCTGAAACAAATTTCACCCTAGCTGGAATGGCTGGTTTAATGGCTGGTATTTTACATGCTCCATTAACAGCCATGTTTTTAATAGCTGAATTAACCGGAGGATATGAACTTATTGTGCCCTTAATGATCACTTCTGGAATTTCTCTGATCACAGCAAAATATTTTGAGCCACATTCAATTTATACTAAACGATTAGCTGAAAAAGGACAATTAATTACCCACCATAAAGACAAGGCCGTTTTAACCTTAATGAGAATAAAAGAAGTTATAGAAGATGACTTTGAAAAAGTAAACCCTGAAGATTCTTTAGGTAAACTAATTAAAGTGGTAGCACGTTCTAAGCGAAATATTTTTCCAGTTGTGGATGACCAGAATCACTTTCTTGGCATAGTATTGCTTGATGATATAAGAGAGATAATGTTTAGCCCTGAACAATATGATTCTATTAAAGTAGATGATATTTTAAGTTTGGCTCCCGCACATTTATCCGTTAGCGATTCAATGGAAAATGTAATGGATCTTTTTACAGAAACCGGAGCTTGGAATTTACCCGTTTTGGAAGAAGGAAAATACCAGGGTTTTATCTCTAAATCCAAAATGTTTTCTGCTTATAGGAATGTACTTATGGACTTTTCACAGGACTAATTCTTTTCTTTTTTTTTAAATATAATTTTCTTAATATTTTGATTCATAGATTAATCCATTTATGTAAATTCTGTTGCAATAAATGAATTTTATTTTATTTTTGCTTTTTAATCTAAAACAAAAAGAGATGAGTTTTTTTACAAAAATAAAAGACACCCTAGGTATTGGTGGTGTGAAAATCAAATTGGATGTAGCTCCTCAGTTTCCTAAAACAGATGGAGTAATAAGCGGAAAAATAAATCTCAGCACAAAGTGACAAAACAGTTCAGTCATTTGAAATTAAATTAATCCAGGAGCTTACCACAGGGCGTGGGGATAATAAAGAGAATAAGGAATTTGAACTTGGAAGAATTACAAAACAGCAGTTGTTTGATATAAAAACAGGTGAAAACAAGGAAATTGTATTTGATCTTCCTTCAATATTATAAAGTCAAACAATGAGAGTTTGAAAGAAAAATGAGGAGCACTGGGGGCTTTGGGCAAAGTTGCAGCTTTTGCTGACAATGAAAAATCCCGTTATTTCTTAAAAGTTTCAGCAGATGTAAAAGGAGTAGCCCTGGGTCCTGTTGACAGCAAGGAATTGCACCTGGCCTAAAATTTAGTGGAAATTGACTGTAATCAATGATATTCCTTGTTTAACAAATACTATTATTTTTAATATCACAACAAATGAAAGCAATAGCTGATTCAAAGTTATTTAACATATTTATTCTTTTTGTAATTGTTGCAGCTGGAATAGTGGTAGGAATTGAAACTTATAAAGGGATTGCTGAAGAATACAGCACTTTGCTTCACCTGGTTGATCAGCTTATCCTATGGATTTTTGTTGCAGAAGCTGTAATAAAAATCGGCTCTTATGGAAAAAAACCATGGTTGTATTTTAAAGATCCCTGGAATGTTTTTGATTTTGTGATTGTTGCAGTATGTTTTATGCCGGTAAACGCAGCATATGTTGCAGTATTGAGGCTTGCCAGGATATTAAGGGCATTTAAACTGGTTACTGCCCTTCCCAAATTGCAGATTATTGTTGGCAGTCTTTTAAAAAGCATTCCCTCCATGGGTTATATTGCTTTATTGCTGGTTATACATTTTTATATCTATGGTGTTATGGGCACCTTTTTGTTTTCAGACAATGACCCTGTGCACTTTCGGAACCTTCAAATGTCAATGCTTTCCCTGTTCAGGGCTGTTACGCTTGAGGACTGGACCGACCTGATGTATATAAATATGTATGGTTGCGATAATTATGGATATGATGGTTCCCACATACCATGTACTAGTCCCAATGCAATGCCTGTTGCATCGGCTATTTATTTTGTTTCTTTTATTATTACCGGTGCAATGGTGGTAATTAATTTGTTTATTGGTGTTATAATTGGAGGAATGGATGATATGAAAGAAGAGCTTAAAAAAGAGTTAAATGACAAGACCAGAAGAGAAGCCAGATCGAACAACCAAACCCATGAAGAATTGGCACTCATAGAACAGCAAATTGAAATGATGAACGAAAACATAACACAACTCAAAAACCATTTAAAAAATTACAGAGAAAAAAACCCACCCTTACTGAATGAAGTGGAAGAAATTGTAAAATAAACAGTAATTCTTCCCTTCAATATTTTAATTTTGATTTGTTTTTCCCACTATTATTACTTTGATTGCAATAATTAAAGTGATAATCATTCTATCAAAAATGTTATAGTTAAATAATAAATTTATATTATTTATTCCTTATTTACACTTATTTAATTCCAATGAAATATCTGCCAGTATTGTATTTTGTCCTTCTTTTTTCTTGCTCCCCAACCGAGGAACAAACAGCAGATCTTCTTGTTTTTAATGGGAAGATTTATACAGTTGATGCCCAAAATTCCATGGCAGAGGCTTTTGTAGTAAAGGATGGCCGTATTCTTGAAATTGGTCCAAGCAGAAAGTTGATGAGCAAATACAAAGCAACAGAGCTATATAACGCCAACGGGCAATATATTTACCCCGGCTTTATTGATGCCCATTGTCATTTTTACGGATATGGAACTAATCTTTTCAGAGTTGATTTAAGTGAAACAAATTCTTTTGACGAAGTGCTGGAACGATTAACAGCTTGGAATAAAGCTAATCCTGATCGCTGGATTGTAGGAAGAGGATGGGATCAAAATGAATGGGCAGGAAAAAAATATCCTGATAATACAGCAATAGATAAACTATTTCCCAATGTGCCAGTGATTTTGCAAAGGATTGATGGCCATGCTGTATTAGCAAATTCTGAAGCATTAAAAATAGCAGGTATTACAGGGGCTTCAAAAATTCCTGGAGGAATTGTTGAAGTTTTTAAAGGAACAAACAAGGCTACAGGAGTTTTAATAGATAATGCCGCAGATCAAATGCTGGCAATAATTCCACCTTCTTCAAAAGAACAGCAGATAGAGGCTTTACATAAAGCTCAAAACAACTGTTTTCAAGTAGGTCTGACTAGTATTGTTGATGCAGGACTTGATAGAAATGTTATTGAAATGATAGATTCTCTTCAAAAAGCAAAGATCCTTAAAATGCGTATTTATGCAATGATAAGTGCAAATAAGGAAAATCTTGATTATTATCTTTCAAAGGGCCATTATAAAACAGATTATTTAAACGTACGTTCATTTAAATTTTATGGAGACGGCTCACTTGGTTCAAGAGGAGCATTGCTGTTAGAGCCATATTCTGATAAGTCTGATCATTATGGATTAATGATTCATGAACAGGAGTTTTATAAAGAATGCGCCCAGAAATTGTATGAAAAAGGTTTCCAAATGAATACACATTGCATTGGAGATTCAGCCGTAAGAATGATGTTGAATATTTATGGAGACGTTTTAAAGAGCAGTAATGATCTTAGATGGCGCATAGAACATTCCCAAGTAGTACATCCAGATGATTTACCCTTGTTTGCAAAATATACCATTATACCTTCTGTACAACCTACACACGCTACTTCTGATATGTATTGGCTAGAAGATCGCCTGGGTAAAGAAAGGATTGAATATTCCAGTTCTTATAATGATTTGTTAAAACAAAACGGCTTTATAGCATCAGGCAGTGATTTCCCAGTTGAATCCATCAACCCTTTATTAGGCTTTTATGCGGCAGTATCCAGGAAAGATTTGCAAGGTTATCCTGAAGGCGGATTTAATAATAAGAATGCTCTTACAAGAGAACAAGCTCTTAAAGCAATGACTATTTGGGCCGCAATTGCCAGTTTCGAAGAAAAAGAAAAAGGAAGTTTGGAACCAGGTAAATTTGCGGATTTTGTAATCCTGGAAAATGATATAATTACTATGCCAATAGAATCAGTTCCATCACTTAAGGTTGTTAATACTTTTATTGGAGGGGAAAAGGTATATTAATAATTGTTTATAAAAAACGATTTGTTTAATAGTGTTTAGAATTGTAAATTAGAATAATTTAAACCTTGATAAATCATGTGGAAAGAAGAAAACAATAAATTAAGCAGAAGCTTTAAGTTTGAAAATTTTGTACAGGCATTTGGATTTATGACTAAAGTAGCATTAATTGCAGAAGCACTTAATCACCATCCAAACTGGAGTAATTCATACAACAAAGTTGATATAGACCTGTTCACACATTCTGAAGGTAATAAAGTGACAGAAATGGACAGAAAACTTGCTGGCGAAATTGACAAACTGGTTTAATTGCTGGTAAGTTGAAACTTTAGTGGGTTTCCGATAAATTGGAAATTTAAAAACCAAAGTGTCAACTTACAAGCAAACATCTATTAAAATCTATAAAGTTCCTCTGTTTTCCTGCTCTCTTTCAATAGCTTCAAATAAGGCTTTGAAATTTCCTTTTCCAAAAGATTTAGCACCTTTTCTTTGAATGATTTCAAAAAACAAGGTTGGTCTATCTTCAATAGGTTTGGTAAAAAGTTGAAGTAAATACCCTTCATCATCTCTATCGATAAGAATACCAAGTTCTTTAAGAGGAGCAAGATCTTCTTCTATTTTGCCAACTCTGTCAAGGATATCATCATAGTAGCTCTCAGGCACATATAAAAATTCAACTCCTCGTGATTTAAGTTGTTTTACAGTTTTAACGATGTCATCAGTAGCAACAGCAATATGTTGCACGCCTGCTCCATTATAAAAATCTATATATTCTTCAATCTGAGATTTCTTTTTGCCCTTTGCCGGTTCATTGATAGGGAATTTAATTCTGCCGTTTCCATTGCTCATTACCTTACTCATAAGAGCAGTATATTCAGTAGAAATATCTTTATCATCAAAAGAAATAAGCTGAGCAAATCCCATTACTTTAGCATAAAACTCAATCCACTTATTCATTTCTCCCCAGCCTACATTTCCTACCATGTGATCTACAAACTTTAAGCCTACTGGCTCAGGATTGTAATGAGATTCCCATTTTCTGTATCCTGGAAGGAACACCCCCTTATAATTACTTCTTTCTACAAAAATATGTACAGTTTCACCATAAGTATAAATTCCCGAACGCACTACAAATCCATTTTCATCTTCCTCACGTGTGGGTTCCATAAATGGTTTTGCCCCACGACTTACTGTCTCTTCATAGGATTTGGTAGCATCATCTACCCATAAAGCAACTACTTTTACTGCATCTCCATGTTGACGCAAATGCTCGTTAATTGGACTGTCTGCATTGAGTGGAGTAGTTAAAACCAGCTTGATTTTCCCTTGTTGCAAAACGTAAGATGCACGATCTTTTACTCCTGTTTCCAATCCTGCATAAGCCAATGATTGAAAACCAAAAGCAGTTTTATAAAAATGAGCTGCTTGTTTGGCGTTCCCCACATATAATTCTATATAGTCAGTTCCTAAAAGGGGTAAAAAATCTTCTGCCTCAGGGTTTATTTTTTCTAAATTTAACGAACTTGTATCTGTTGACATGATTAATAATTTAAATTTTAAAAATAGTATAATAACGGAATGTTCAATTATGCAAAAGTACGAAATTCAAAGGTTTTAAGCTATAAAAACAGCTGTTTTGCTTAAAATTTCAGCTGTTTTTACTCCAGCCAGGACTTATAGTATTTGCCATCATCAATTCTCATAGCTTCTTCCGTTACCATTAAAGGTTTGAAAGTGTCAACCATAACGGCAAGCTCATCTGTTTTTGTTTGGCCAATACTTCTTTCCATTGCTCCTGGATGAGGCCCATGAGGAATTCCACCCGGATGCAATGTGATTTGCCCTTGTTCTATATCATTTCTGCTCATAAAATCCCCATCTACGTAATAAAGAACTTCATCTGAATCAATATTTGAATGATTGTAAGGAGCAGGAATTGACTGTGGATGATAATCATATAGTCTTGGGCAGAATGAACATACTACAAAGTTATGGGCTTCAAAGTTCTGGTGTACAGGAGGTGGTTGATGTACCCTTCCTGTTATTGGTTCAAAGTCATGAATTGAAAAGCCATAAGGAAAATTATATCCATCCCAGCCTACAACATCAAATGGATGAGATCCATAAACATATTCATGCATTACACCTTGTTTCTTTATTTTTATTAGAAAATCTCCTTTTTCATCATAAGTTTCCAAATTTTGCGGCAGCTTGAAATCTCTCTCACAAAAAGGGGAATGTTCAAGTAACTGGCCAAATTCATTCCTGTATCTTTTTGGTGTATATATGGGACTGAATGATTCTACGAACAATAATCTGTTATCTTCTGTATCAAATTCTATCTGATAGATCATTCCTCTTGGAATTACAAGATAATCACCATAAACAAATTCAATTGATCCAACTAATGTACGCAGTCTTCCTGTTCCTTTATGGATAAACAGCAATTCATCAGCATCCGTGTTTTTATAAAAATAATCTTTCATTGACTTTCTGGGTGCAGCCAAGCCCAAGTGTAAATCATTATTAACCAGCAGTGCTTTGCGGCTCTTTAAAAAATCATCTTCTGCAGGTATATCAAAGCCTTTAAGCCTTAATGATTTTAAATTTTTAGGGTCTGCAATTTTAGGAGAAACATCATAACTGCTTAATATTTCTTTAACCATAGTGGGCCTATGGGTATGATAAAGCAAAGAAGCATTTCCATGGAAACCCTCAGTACCGAATAATTGTTCGTAATAATATCCTCCCCCAGGTTTTGTGAAAATGGTATGGCGCTTATGAGGTATATTTCCTAATTTATGATAAACAGACATATTGTAAGATGTTTGTGAATGAATAGAATGCAAATTTACAAATAAGACGAACGAATAAAAAATGATTTTTATCAGGATGGTATGTTTTTAGGTTATTGGATAACAAGTAAATTATAGCCTGCAGAATAATCTTTGTGTAATAGATAGCAAAAGGAAGTATAAAGGCCATGTTGCAACAGTGATTTATTAACTAATTTTTTTACATTTAAATACTGGCTTAAGTTTGCCGCAATTACTTTAAAATTTATTAATTTTACCCCTTTAAAATAAGTCTGTTACTCTTGATACTTCATAGATACACAAATGAATAAAATACAAAGATTAGAAGAAAAAATTGCTGAAGCTCAATTGGGCGGAGGAAAAGCTAGAATTGAATCTCAACACAAAAAAGGAAAGTTAACAGCCCGGGAAAGATTGCATTTTTTAATGGACGAAGGCTCCTTTGAGGAGATCGGAATGTTTGTTACTCACCGTTCCAATGAATTTGGTATGCAACGTGAAAAATATTTGGGTGATGGAGTGGTAACAGGTTATGGTACTATTGGAGGGAGATTAGTATATGTTTTTTCACAGGATTTTACTGTTTTTGGTGGATCGCTTTCTGAAACGCATGCTGAAAAAATTTGCAAAATAATGGATCTGGCAATGAAAAACGGAGCCCCGGTTATTGGGTTAAATGATTCAGGTGGTGCCCGTATACAGGAGGGTGTGGTTTCCTTGGGTGGCTATGCAGATATTTTTTATCGCAATACAAGGGCATCAGGAGTTATTCCTCAATTATCGGCCATCATGGGTCCTTGTGCTGGTGGTGCTGTATATTCTCCTGCACTTACAGATTTTATTTTAATGGTGGAAAACACCTCATATATGTTTGTTACAGGGCCAAATGTTGTTAAAACTGTAACCCATGAGAATGTGACTTCCGAAGAATTAGGTGGAGCTAATACCCATGCTAATAAATCAGGTGTTACTCATTTTGCCTGTGCAAATGAACTAGAATGTATTAATTATCTTAAAAAATTATTATCCTATGTTCCCCAGAATTGCGAAGAAGAGCCTCCAATGCTTCCTTATGAAGCAGGAACCAGTGAGTTAAGGCCAACATTAAATTCTATTGTTCCTGACAGTGCGAATCAACCTTATGATATCAGAGAAGTTATTAATGGAGTAATTGATGATGAGTTTTTAGAAGTGCATAAGGATTTTGCTCCTAATATAGTAGTTGGTTTTGCCAGACTAGCTGGAAGAAGTATTGGAATTGTAGCTAATCAGCCAGCTTATCTTGCTGGTGTGCTTGATATACATGCTTCCACTAAAGCTGCGCGTTTTGTGAGATTTTGTGATAGTTTTAATATCCCAATACTTGTTTTTGAAGATGTGCCAGGATTTTTACCAGGTACCGACCAGGAATGGAATGGTATAATTATGCATGGTGCAAAATTACTGTATGCTTTTTGTGAGGCTACTGTCCCAAGAATTACAGTAATAACCCGCAAAGCCTATGGTGGCGCTTATGATGTTATGAACTCAAAACACATAGGTGCAGACATGAATTATGCCTGGCCAACTGCTGAAATAGCAGTTATGGGAGCCAAAGGTGCAGCTGAAATCATCTTTAAAAAAGAAATTTCAGAAGCAGAAAACCCCGAAGAAAAACTGAAAGAAAAAGAACAGGAATATTTAACCCATTTTGCTAATCCATATAGGGCAGCAGAAAGGGGATTTGTGGATGAGGTAATAAAACCAGAACAGACAAGAGAAAAGTTAATAAAGGCATTTAAAATGTTGGAAAATAAAGCTGAGAAGCTTCCAAAGAAAAAGCACGGGAATATTCCTTTATAAAATAAAATTACAAAAGAAAAAAATGAAAGTACTTATATTAGGATCAGGTGGAAGAGAGCATGCTTTTGCAAGACAAATAGCAGCAAGTGAAAAATGTGAAAAACTATATATTGCACCAGGGAATGCCGGAACAGCTGAGTTTGGACACAATGTGGCCTTGTCCATAACTGATTTTGATGCAATTAAAAAATTTGTTACTGATTTTAATATTACTATGGTAGTAGTGGGTCCGGAAGACCCTTTGGTAAATGGGATTACGGATTATTTTTTGGTCAATGAAGAACTTAAAAATATTCCGGTAATTGGACCGGGCAGAGATGGTGCTAAATTGGAGGGAAGTAAAGATTTTGCCAAGCAGTTCATGCAACGCCATAATATTCCAACAGCAGGTTACAAATCGTTTAATCTTTTGAACATACAGGCAGGTTATAGCTATTTAGAGACGTTGAAACCGCCTTATGTTTTAAAAGCCGATGGCCTAGCAGCTGGGAAAGGTGTAGTAATTCTGGATGATTTACAGCAGGCAAAGGAAGAATTAAAGGCCATGCTGGAAGATGCCAAATTTGGAGAAGCTTCAAGAAAAGTTGTTATTGAAGAGTTTTTAAAAGGAATCGAGCTTTCCGTATTTGTTCTTACTGATGGCAATTCCTATAAGATTTTGCCAGAAGCCAAAGATTATAAACGAATAGGGGATAACGATACTGGTTTAAATACAGGAGGAATGGGGGCTGTTTCACCAGTTCCTTTTGCGGGGAAAGAATTTATGGATGCTGTTGAAAAAAGAATCATCATTCCAACCATTGAAGGCTTAAAACAAGATGGCATTACTTATAAGGGTTTTATTTTTATAGGTATAATTAAAGTAGATGATAATCCTTATGTTATTGAATATAACGTAAGAATGGGTGATCCGGAAACTGAAGTAGTTTTGCCAAGAATTAAAACAGATTTTTTGGATCTGCTCTCAGCAGTGGCAATGGAAACACTGGACAAGCAAGAATTAATAATTGATGATAGAACTGCAACTACAGTAGTGCTTGTGTCAGGAGGATATCCTGAAGAATATGAAAAAGGAAAAATAATCAGCGGATTAAAAGATATATCCGAAAGTTTCGTTTACCATGCAGGGACTAAAGAAATAGAAGGAGATATACTAAGTAACGGAGGAAGAGTTGTTGTGATAACTTCACTTGGTGCAAATATTAAAGATGCACTTGAGTTGTCATATAAAAATGCCGAAATAATAAATTATGACGGTAAATATTACAGAAAGGACATTGGAAAAGACCTCATGCCCAGTTAAAGCATGATTTATTTTAAAGTGCCTTTTTCTTCAGCTTCACGATTGTATTTTGCCATTTCTTTGATCCAGTAAAAAAGAAGTATAAAGCCAATAACAATAAAAATATAATTAGGGATGTTTCCCAATGCTTCCAAAACTTTAAATGATTCTTGAAATAGTTCGCCTAGTCCGTATATTAGTTCGTTCATGTGATTTTAGATTTTAAAACAGAGCAAAAGTAAAATAAAAAAATTATAATTCCGAAAAAATGCTGATAAGCTTTTTTAAACCAAATCAACCTGCAACTCTAATAGCTGCTCTACCTATACTTGCTCTTTTGCTTTGGATTCCAGGATTTATTAAATATCCTTTCCCAATTACCTTTGAAAATACTATGCCACTTTATGATGGACTAGTTTATTTTACTTCCAAAGTCCCTTATTTATCCAACCTTATAAGCCTTTTACTGGTATACATACAAGCTCTTTTTTTGAATAAGATTATTAATGATAATGAAATGCTTAAGCCCCGCACTAATCTGCCTGCATTAATGTATATTGTTATTATGAGCTGTATTACTGAATTACAAATGATGCATCCTGTAATTTTTGCCAATCTTTTTGTTCTTTTTGCAGTTCAAAGGATTAGTAAGGTTTATTTGCAAAAAACAGTTTACTCTCATATGTTTGATGCAGGAACTCTCATTGCTGTAGCTTCATTTTTTTATTTTCCTGCAATTGTTTTCTTTCTCTTTATTTGGGGAAGCCTTATTGTTACAAGAACTTTTATTTGGAGGGAATACATAATTGCTCTGATTGGATTACTTTTGCCCTACATTTTTATTGCAACTTTTTATTATTGGAAAGGTCAATTGTTTAATTTAATACAAGAGAAATTTTCCTCTGATTTAAATCCTGCAAACATTGTTTTGCCAGAACTAATACCAACGGACTATGCACTTGTTGTTTCTCTTTTAATTTTATTTGGCTTATCACTTTTAACCATGTTTAAGATTATTTCAAATAATGTTTTGCGTATTCAATACTTATTAAAAGGATTAGTCCTGTTATTGTTTACAGGTATAGCTGCAATTTTATTTGATAATAGCAGAAATTTACAAACCATTGCCCTTGCTGCTATCCCTTTTGCTGTTTTTACAGGAAATTACTTCCTTCATTTAAAAAGGAAATGGTTAGCTGAGTTGATTCTTATTGGTTTGTTAGGGTTTATAATAGTGAATTTCTTTATTTGAAAAACGGTATAGGGATCTTTATTGAAAATAACATTAAGATTTTTAATTCGTTTTTAATTAATAGTTTATTTTTGCCAAATAATTAATAAAACAAGATAATATGTCAAAATTTGGAGTAGTAACATTCCCGGGTTCTAATTGTGATGAGGATATGATTTATGTGCTTAGTGAAAAAATGGGCCAGAAAGTGGAGCATTTGTGGCATAAGGACAGCGATTTAAAAGGCTGTGATTTCATAGTTTTGCCAGGTGGGTTCTCCTATGGTGATTATTTAAGATCAGGTGCAATAGCTCGTTTTTCTCCAATTATGAATGCGGTAATAGATCATGCAAATAAAGGTGGTAATGTGTTGGGTATTTGCAATGGTTTTCAAATTCTATGTGAAGCAGGATTGGTTCCGGGAGCTTTGTTGCATAATGAACATCAGAAATTCAACTGTAAAAACGTTTTTATAAAAGCACAAAATAACGACTCAATTTTAACTGCAAAAATCGATTTGGATGCAGCCCTTAAAATTCCAGTAGCACATGGGGAAGGATTATATTTTGCTGATGAGAAAACTTTAAAGCAATTAAATGAAAATGGGCAGGTCCTTTTTAGATATTGTGATAAAGATGGTAATTTAACTAAAGAAGCAAATCCAAATGGTTCTGTAGAAAACATTGCTGGCGTTTGTAATGCTGCAAAAAATGTTTTTGGAATGATGCCTCATCCTGAAAGAGCTGCAGATGAGGAGTTAAACAACATTGATGGAAAAATTGTTTTTGAATCCATCATTTCTCTGATTAAAAATGTATCTGTTTAACTGGATTTAAAACAACTGTTTTAGTTTTTGCTTGCTTCTTTTTTTTGCAGGTAATTCTCAACAATTTTTTCAGCATCTTTCAGTGCCTTTTCCAAATTGTCGTTGTAAAGAATTACATCAAATTCATTAGCAACCTGAAGCTCTTTTTCTGCTTTGCCCATTCTGCGAGCTATGCTCTCTGGTGATTCGGTGGAGCGAGTCTTAAGTCTTTGTTCGAGATGCTCTATAGAGGGAGGCATTACAAATACTGCCAAGGCGTTGTCGCCATATTTTTGCTTCAGATTTAATCCACCTTCTACATCTACATCAAATATTACATTTTTATTATAAGAAAGAATCCTTTCGACCTCTGAATAAAGAGTTCCGTAGTAATGATCTTTATAAACTTCCTGCCATTCTAAGAATTCTCCCTTATTTATTTTATCAATAAAACCTTCTTTTGAAAAAAAATAGTAATCTTTTCCACTTTCTTCTCCTGTTCTTTTTGGTCGACAGCAGGCTGAAATAGAAAACTCCAGATTGAACTGCGCTAGTTTAACCAAGTGCTGTACAATAGTTGTTTTGCCTGCTCCAGAAGGCGCTGAAAATATAATTAATTTACCTGCCATGTTGAATAATTATTTAGACTTTAATATTATATCAGAGTGTTTTCTCTTTTATTAATAATAATTTCTATACTATAGTACATTCAGTAATTGTTCCTTTATTTTTTCTAATTCATCTTTCATTTGTACAACTAGCTTTTGAATTGCTGCATCATTGGCTTTTGAGCCGATGGTATTTATTTCTCTTCCTATTTCCTGAGAAATAAAGCCAAGTTTTCTACCCTCCGCGCTATTGTTTGTCATTGTTTCAAAAAAGTAATTGCAATGCGTTCTTAACCTTACACGTTCTTCGGTTATATCCAGTTTTTCAAGATAATAAATAAGCTCCTGTTCAAATCTATTATTATCTATAGAATCTTTTTCAGTTAATTCATTCAAATGTTTTTGCAAACGTTCTTTTACCTGTTTTACACGAATAGGATCAAAAGACTCAACTTCTATTAATAATTGCATTATGTTATTAACCCTGTCACTTAATTCTTTTTCAAGTGATTTGCCTTCCTCCGATCTAAACTTATTGAATTCAATAAATGCATTGTGAATTGCTGCTGAAACAGTTTTCCACTCCTTTTCATCTAATTCAGCCTTTTCCTTTTTACTGTATATGTCTGGCATTTTCATAACCAGTGCAAGATAATCAGTTTGAGGGGCACCTACTTCCAGGGCCAATTCTTTTAATTCATTATAGTAATTTTTGGCTAATTCAGTATTGATTCTTACATTTCTTTCCTCTTCTGCAGATTCTATATACACTGATAAATCTACTCTCCCTCTTTCGGCCTGATTCATTCCAATAGAACGTATTTCCAATTCCTTTTCCCTGTATATTCCAGGAACCCTAAGGTTTAAATCAAGTTGCTTGCTGTTTAAGGAACGTATTTCAACTGTGATTTTTTTGCTTTCCCATTCAGTTACAGCTTTCCCGTAACCTGTCATTGACTTTATCATTGGTTTTATTAAATTTCGGGCTAAATTAAGAATTAATTGCCTATAATGCTTCCATTTATGCGGTAAATGAATCTTTAAGCTTTATAAAAAGATGTTTAGAACTGGACATTCATTACCAAAATAGCAGTAAATATTCTATCTAAAATTCGATTGTAAGGGTTAGATTTATAGTGTAATCGTCAAAATTTGTATAGTAAAGGCCTTGCCGCTTTTAATTAGTGATAAATCAAAAAATAATAAATTCCAAGTATTAGATTATATTGATTTAGCCAATTCTTCCTTGTTTTTAGTTTGTTTGCTGACAAGATAAACTCCTGTGAAAATTAAAACGGCAGAAATTATTTTTAACAAGTTTATTTCATCTTTCCCAAGTAATAATGCAACAAATGCTGCAAATAAAGGCTGAAGGTAAATGTAGATACTGGAAACTGTGGGGGTAACAACTTTTAGGGCATAGGTATTAAGAAGATAAGCCAGAAAGGTAGTTCCTAAAACAACAAAAAAGATTTTATACCATATTATTAATGGTATTGCAGTCCATAATACATTTGATATTTGGGTCCAACCAAAAGGAACAACAAAAACAAATCCCCACAAAAATATCCATTTTACAACTGTGAAGGTTTGATATTTTTTCATTAATGGCTTAACCATAGCAAGATAAACTGCATAAGAAGTTGCATTTAAAAAAATAAATAAATCTCCAATAGAATTACTTAAGTAGGACCCATTTAATTGATTATTGAAAAGAATAAGAATTAATGCTCCCGAAATCCCTGTTAAAATCCCTGTTATTTTTATACCTGTTATTTTCTCCTTAATTAAAATACTAGCAATAATAAGCACAAGAATAGGGGTTGTAACCATAATTATACCCGCATTTATTGGAGTTGTAAGACTGAGGCCTTCAAAAAACAAGAGTTGATTTATAGCAACTCCAAACAAGCCGCAAAGCATTAATTTAATAATGTCTTTATTCTGAATTTTTTCTTTTTTTAAAAAACCAGCCAAAAGCCAGAATAAAATAAGAGCCCCGCTTACCCTTAATAATACAAAGCCTGATGGTCCTATATAAAAAGGCATGACATCTTTTGCCACAGAATAATTTATTCCGTAAATTAAATTAGCGGCAAGTAAGGCCAAATGTGCTTTTAGATAGCTTTTATCCATTTAATTTTTCAAGCTGCTTTTTTACATTTTCAATAACTGCTTTGGAATTCCCTGCAAAAACCTTGTTTTCAATTACAAAAACAGGCCTTTTTAGAAAGGTATATTCCTGAAGAATTAATTGCCTGTAATCTTGCTGATTTAGTTGCTTGTTTTTCAAATTAATAGCTTTGAATTTTTGAGCACGTTTATTGAATAATTCTTCATAAGATTTAGATTGTGCAAGATGGTCAAGAGCTTCAGGTGAAATATTTTCTGTTTTTATATCCTGAAAAACGAAAGAATTAGTTAAGTTTAGCTCTTTTATAATTTTTGTGCAAGTAGAACAAGTTTTCAGGTAGTATATTTTCTTCATGAATTCATATTATTAAAAGGCTACAAAAGTATAAATTTGTACTGTTTAATTAGAAAATGTCAGTAAGAGCCAACGAAATAATTAATATTTTTAAGCCTAAACGAGTGATTTGGCCTATTTTAATAGGTCTTTCTGTTGCTTCCTTCCTGCTTTGGAGAAATATTGATGGTGAAGCTATTGCCTCTATCAAGTGGACCTGGTCTTCCTCCTTTTGGTTACTAATGGCCTTAATTATGATGCTCATTCGCGATTTGGGATATATGGTAAGAATTAATATTCTTGGCGATGGGAAAATAGGAATTAGAGAAAGTTTTGATGTGATTATGCTTTGGGAATTTGCATCTGCTATTACTCCCTCAGTTGTTGGAGGTTCTGCAGTGGCTGTTTTTGTAATAAACAAAGAAGGGTTAAATCTGGGAAAAAGTTCCGCTGTAGTTCTTATTACAGCTTTAATGGATGAGTTGTTTTTTGTGCTTATGGTACCAATGTTATATATTTTTATTGGTGCAGAAAATTTATTTCCCTCAGCATTAATTGCTAAAGGGTATTTTGAAAGTATTCAATGGATTAAAATGCTTTTTTGGATCAGTTATGCCATTATATTATTTTATGTGTTAATAATTACTTACGCTTTAGTTTTTAAACCAAGAGGGTTTAAATGGTTACTATTAAAGCTGTTTAAAATTTCTTTTTTAAAGAAGTGGAGGTTTAGTGCTCAAAAAACAGGAAATGAAATAATGGGAGCTTCTAAGGAGATAAGGACAAAACCTTTTCTTTACTGGATTAAAGCCTTTGTTGCAACTTTTTTTTCTTGGACTGCACGATACTGGGTGGTGAATTTTTTAATTCTTGCTTTTATTCCTGCAATAGCAAGTTTATCTTTTTCCGATCATTTTACAATTTATGGACGCCAGCTGGTTATGTGGATTATCATGTTAATTAGCCCAACTCCTGGTGGGAGCGGAGTAGCTGAAATTGCTTTTTCAGGTTTTCTTGACGAATTTACCTTTGGTCTTGCAGGCGTAATTGCAGTTATTTGGAGGTTGGTAAGTTACTACCCTTATTTATTTGTAGGAGCAGTTATACTTCCAAAATGGATAAGAAGAGTTTATGCCAAACAAGAAAAGCTTGATGAGGAAATGGTTTAAATTTTATAACTTGCGGCCATTGTTTTTTTACAACTAGTAAAAGGATTGAATAGCTCTGTTGATATTATAAATAATTATAATACAGGGTGAAATTATTGATTTTTTAATTATAAAATTCTTACAAAATGAAATTTGGAACCAAGGCAATTCATGCGGGTTTAGAGCCAGACAGTGCAACGGGGGCTATAATGACTCCTATTTATCAAACTTCAACCTATGTGCAAAAAGCAGGAGGGATACATAAGGGTTACGAATACTCACGTACTTTAAATCCAACAAGGGATGCCCTTCAAAAAAACCTTGCAGCAATTGAAAATGGTAAATTTGGTCTTTGTTTTGGTAGTGGAATGGCTGCTATTGATGCAATTGTAAAGCTTTTAAAGCCTGGTGATGAGGTGATTTCTACTAATGATTTATATGGAGGTTCTTACCGGATTTTCACTAAAATATTTGAACCATTTGGAATAAAATTTCATTTTACTGCAATGGATGATGTTTCTAAAATTGAAGCATTAATTAATAAAAATACAAAATTAGTTTGGGTTGAAACACCTACTAACCCAATGCTTAATATTATTGATATCAAAAGCATTGGAGATATCACTAAAAAGCATGGCATACTCTTAGGCGTTGACAATACATTCGCCTCTCCTTATTTACAAACACCTATTGATTTGGGCGCTGATATTGTAATGCATTCTGTTACAAAATACCTTGCCGGTCATTCAGATGTGGTAATGGGAGCGCTTGTTGTTGAAGATGAGCAGCTTGCTGAAAGGCTTTATTTTATACAAAATAGTTGTGGAGCAGTTCCCGGACCTCAAGATTGTTTTCTTGTATTAAGAGGGATAAAGACATTGCATCTGCGCATGCAAAGACATTGTGAAAATGGGGAAGCTATTGCAAAGTTTTTAACAACACATCCTAAAATCGATAAGGTATATTGGCCAGGTTTTGAAACTCATCCTAATCATCATATCGCAAAAAAGCAAATGAAAGGATTTGGAGGAATGGTTTCATTTACATTAAAAGGAAATAAAATGGAAGATGCTCAGGACATACTATCTAAAACTTATTTATTTTCCCTGGCTGAATCACTTGGTGGCGTGGAATCTCTGATAGGACACCCTGCAACTATGACTCACGCCTCTATTCCAAAACAGGAAAGAGAAAAAACAGGAGTAGTAGACAGTCTTATTAGATTAAGCATTGGAGTTGAAGATGCTGATGATTTGATTATGGATCTTGAAAACGCGTTAAAATAAGTTATATGTTTTTTTATGCTTAGTAACAACAAATTTGCAGTAATTGGCATTGGTAAATTTGGGTCAGCCATTGCCCGTACTCTGGCTGCCAGAGGTGCTGAAGTTATGGCTATTGATAGCAGCGAAGAAAGGGTAGAAAGCCTGAAAGACGAGGTTTCTTTTGCAGTTGCCCTTGATGCCACAGATATAAAAGCGCTTCGTGCTCAGAACATACATGAGGTAGATGCAGTAGTAGTTTCAATTGGTGAAGATTTTGAAGCCATGATACTTTGCTGTGTTTTATTAATGGAATTAAACATAAAAAGAATAATTGCAAGGGCCAGCGGAAGGCATCAAAGCATGATACTGGAGAAAATCGGTATTACCGAAATTCTTTCTCCCGAGGATGAATTTGGTGCCGCGGTTGCAGAAAAACTTATTAATCCCAATATTATTTCCTATTTACAGTTGCCTGATGACTATGAAATTGTTGAAATTAAAACCCCTACGGGAATTGCTAATCGTACATTAGAGGATATTGGATTAAGAAACAAATACAGGCTAAATCTTATTACTTTAAAACGAGAATTTGAGGTAAATAAAGAAGGCAAAGTGGTTAAGGAACAGCATATTATCGGAGTTCCGAATTCCACTACACTGCTGTATGAATCTGATACTATTGTTGTGTTTGGAAGATCCCCTGATATTGAAAGATTTGTGGAAATCAACAGGTAAAGTGATTAATTAGGATTCCGAATATGCCGGTTTTATTAGTTGCAATAAAGCTTTTGTATTGCTAAATTGCATCCCTTGTTTATAATTAAAAGACAAAACTTACGAATTACACCTTTCCACCTACGTCCCATGAAAAGAATTACCTTTATCGTTTCAATGTTTGCAGCTTCTGTTTGCCTTTCAACTACAGTGTCAGCGCAAGAAAGAAAGTTCTGCGGCCAGGCCACAGAACTGGAAAAAATGAGGATTGAAAATCCAAAAGATTACCAACTGTACCTTGAAAAGGCAGAGGAGTTAGAAAATCATACTAGAGGGTTTGTTGAACAAAAGACTAATGGAAGAGGTGATGTTTATATAGTTCCCATTGTATTTCATATTATTCATGATTATGGTTTGGAAAATATTTCTGATGATCAGGTTCGTGATGCAGTTAGAATAATCAATGAAGATTTTAGAAAATTAAATGCTGACACAAGTGATATAGTAGCTGCATTTAAAGCTATTGCTGGAGATTCCGAAATAGAGTTTCGTTTGGCTCAAAAAGACCCATTTGGAAACTGTACTAATGGAATTATAAGGGTTGCATCTAAAGAAACATATAAGGGTGAAACACCTTCTACTTCCAATGTTAGCAGATGGCCAAGAGCGAATTACTTGAATGTTTGGGTAGTAAAACAAATTTCAAGCGGTGCTGCCGGCTACACTAATTACCCTAGTGTTTTCCATAATTCTCCTTCTATTGATGGTATTATGATCTTAAACAGTTATGTTGGAAGCATAGGTACAGGTGACTATACTAGTTCAAGAGCTTTGACTCACGAGATTGGGCATTGGATAAATCTTGCTCATACCTGGGGGAATTCAAATAATCCTGAAATTCCCAATAATTGCAATGGGGACGATGGTGTTACAGATACTCCAAATACTATTGGATGGACATCTTGTAATTTGGCAGGGAATACTTGCAGTAGTCTTGACAATGTGCAGAATTATATGGATTATTCTTATTGTGATCGTATGTTTACCCAAGGGCAATCCACTCGAATGAGAGCTGCTCTTGAGTCATCCATAGCCCAGCGGAGTAATTTGTGGCAGCCTTCAAATCTGGCATTGACAGGAACAACCGGCACGAATGATTTATGTGTAGCTGATTTTAATGCAAGCCAAACAGAAGTCTGTGTGGGAGAAACAGTTCAATTGTATGATGCTTCCTACAATAATCCCACAAGTTGGAATTGGACTTTTACAGGTGCTGCTTTTGTTTCTTCTCCAACTGTTAGTAATCCAACTGTTGTTTATAATACTCCTGGGCAATACAATGTTCAATTGCAGGTAAGCGATGGAGTTTCAAGTCAAAGCACAGTGAAGAGTGGTTATATTACTGTGTTGCCCTCAACCGGAATTCCGATATCTATACAAGAAAGCTTTGAATCTGTTTCTTCAGTTCCTGGCAGCGAATGGTTTGTTTTTAATCCAGGGGATGTAAATACTTGGGAAATTGCCAATGTTGGAGCCACAGGTTCTAAATCTATTAGTATCAAAAACAGAACTAACCCAGCGGCTGCATTAAATGAAATCAGTAGCACAACTATAGACCTATCTTCCCTAAGCACTTCGGCAAAACTTTCTTTCAAGGTTGCTTTTGCACAAAAAACTTTATCGAATAATGATGAGCTCAGACTTTTTGCTTCATATAATTGTGGAAAAAATTGGGTTTCCAGATGGAATAGAAGCGGACAAAATCTTGCCACAA
>JALYPI010000226.1 GCA_030856445.1 Bacteroidota bacterium | reverse complement strand
AATAAAATTTTTATTTTTTTAAAATTGCATACTAAATTGATTTTTTAATAACTAAAGTTTCGGAGCAAAATTAAGCAGCTATCATTTGCTTACTTCTGTCTGCCGAAAAAATAAAACTAAATGTTTATTTTATTTTTTCGTATAGGTCAGGGGAGAATATGAATTTTTTTATAAATGCTTCCCAATCTACCCCAAGTTCGCTTAAAATTTCAATAAAAACTTCGGTAAAAAATTTCCACAGTTTGATAATTAAAGTGTCTTCCAGCATTTCATTTTTAAACTCAACAAAGATTTGGCCTAATGTTTCATAAGAGTCAAATCTTTTTGATAGAGCCAATAACATATAGTTCATAAAACAAATTGAAATACTTGCGATGTGGGCATCAAAATCATTTGATTGGCATTTTCCTAAGTTTAAGTTTTGTTTGGCGTCTTTAAAAAACACTTCAATGCTCCACCTTATCTGATAGTATTTCATTGCTTTAGTGAAAGTTAGGGTTTTATCTGTGGAAACAAGTAGTTTCCACGTGGTTTGCCCATTCATTTTCACAAAGAAAACTTTCATCTCCGACCCTTTGAAATCAATGGTTATAGAGATATAACTGCATTTGAATTTACGGTTTTTTTTAATTTTTTTTTGTTTAGTTTCAGGTATTAATCCTGCTTTTACTTTTCTCCCATTAAGGGTTACTATGCGGTTTGTTTTCATTAGTCCAATTAAATGGATTTTTTCTTTCGTTTTTCGTTTCAGGCTGTTGACTTCTTTTATAAAAGAATCAGTAACAAACCATGAATCGACTAAAACATATTTAGGTGAAAAACCACTTTTCAAAGCGGATTTTATCATTGCCAATGCCATTTCAATTTTGCTTTTAGAAACTTCCAAAACCCTCAATGCCCCAGGAGTTTCTTCACTTCTGTTTTTTGAGTATTGATTTTTTAAATCTTTTGGTTTCAATCCCCTGTTCTGATTTTTGCCTTGCTCGTTGTGGATTGAAAAATCTAATGGCAGAAAGCTTTTGCCGTCCCAAAAACCTATTGTCAATAATTTCATTCCTAATTTATAGGTATGGGAGCAATGGTCAAAAACTTTACCAATCAATTCAATTTTTTTCCCGTTTTTTCTAATGTAGAATCATCTATTATAAGGCATTGAGGAGATTGACATTCATTGTCCTTTAAAGCTTTTTGCTTAACAATCCGGACAAACTGTTTTGAAAACATACGGACAATTTGCCTCCAGTTTATTTTAGGATTGTTCAAAAAATCATAAAATGAATCTTTCTTGGCCAAAAGATCAGAAGAGTATCCAGACAAATGAAGTGCCCGAATATTTAAAATACCTAAAAAAGGCAATAGGAATAATACCTGAAGTTATTGACAATAAGGTTGTTAGCAACTCCGAAATTTTAGTTCTTTAAAAAAAAATTTTGTTCTAATTTTGTTTTTTGATCAACGACTTTCTCGTTGATTTGAACTGTTTAAAGCCTTGACTAAACGACATTGAATTGTAATTTACAAATATCCTTTGGTGCTATTTTAAAATACTATTGGTATAATACCTGTAAGGACTCAATCTTGGGCAAAATAAAAGAGAGCGGCTATTAACCGCTCTCTTTTATAAGGTAAAAAAAGATTAATTACTTTTTGACAAATCGCTTAACTGTTTGATTTGTTCCGTTATTGATTTTTATAAAATACATTCCTGTATCCAAGTTTGCAAGGTTCATGTGATAAAGATTAATACCCGAAGCGGCATTATGGGTTTCGTTGAATACCTTGTGACCTGTTATGTCATAAACCGTAAGGAACACCTGGGTGGAATAGGGCGATTCAAAACGCACACTTAATTTTTCTGCTGCGGGGTTAGGGAACAATTCCAAACTACCTAAAGTAGAGTTGTTGATTTCTTCAATACCTACCCCAATTTGAAAGCAAGTGCTTCCTCTCATTACATCACCCCTTATCTCTCCATTAGGGTTAGCTGCGGTATGAACATTTATATAAACACTGTCTTTTCTGAACAACAAGGAGCTTGCAGTGGTAAATGGGGAAGCATCAGTAGATTTTAAGTAGCCGAAAGCTGCGCCATTCCCCATACTTGTTTCTGTAACGAAGCTGCTCAAATCATGAATTACGCCTCCGGTCTGTCCTGTCTTGCCTTCATGAAAATGAGTACCAGCACTTGCACCGCTTAATCCATTGTAAACAAACATAAAATGGGCATTGTCTTGATTACGGTCAATGCTTACCAAGCCTGAGCCTTTGGCTGGTGTATCAACAGCAGGTATTTCCTGTTCCCCGTCCATTGAAAAAGTATATCCTTCTCTGGCAAGGCGATAAACCTGCCCCCTTATTTCACCATTCGGGTTGGCGGCTGTATGTAAATTGAGGTACATATTACCGGTAAGAAATTTATTAATTACGGCAGTAGTAAGCGTTGTTGTTCCGGTAACCCGTCCTTTAATACGGTTACCATTAATAGAGTCGGTAATATTAATTTCCACACCACCTGCTACTCCTGGTGCAGCAGAATGAAAATGTGCACCGGTAATAGCTCCACTTAATTCGTCTCCGTTTGCTACCACATCATACCATAAAGTATCCATGGTGGCATTAAGCTTAACACTAGCTACACCCATGGCATTTGTTGTAACGGAAGGAACTTCTTGTGCCCCGTCCAGCATGGCATCATGCATAAGATACTTGCCCATTATAAGCTGGCCACGTATTTCACCATTGGGATTAGCCGCAGTATGTACGTTAATATAAACATTGCCGGCCAAAAGATCGTTTAAATAAGCTGCCGGGTCTACTTCTCCTGTTATTACATTTCCGGTCATAAAGGGCCCCAAGTCTTCAACAACCCCTCCTGCAACGCCCATGGCCCCGGAGTGAAGGTGTACACCTGTTATTGCACCGCTTAAACCCTGTACCACAACATGGAACATTAAATTATCCTGGCTTTGTGATAAGTTAAAAACGCCCAACCCGTAAGCTGATGTAGTTACCGGTGGCGCTTCCTGGCCTCCGTTCAAATCAGCGGTAAAACCATGATCCGTTTCCAACATCAGTTGCCCCCTGATTTCACCATTCGGATTAGCTGCTGTGTGAACATTCACGTAATACATTCCTTTTAAATATTGGGCAATCATCGCAGGGGTAATGTCACTCCCTGTTAAAGTAGCAGCAATACGGTTTCCCACAACAAAAGTAGAAAGATCTGTAACAACGTTTCCACTAACGCCCATAGCCCCTTCATGCACATGGATGCCTGTTATATCGCCACTTAAACCGTTTACGCTTATATTTACACACATGGTGTCTTTGGTGGCATTAAGTGTAAAACTGGCAACACCAGTGGCATTGGTGGCAACAGCCGGAACTTCCTGCGCACCTTCCAGTTTGGCCGAAAGCAGCAGATTGGCGCTTAAATGCCCTGCATTCACATTATATGCGAAGCAAATAAAGGCAATCGCCATTAATTTAGTGGTAAGTTTTCTCATAATAGTTTAGTTTTTTAATTAATAAATAATGATTCTTTTCAAATACTTACGATAAAAAAGTGCGTTTGGATTTTACCGGGGAAACTTTTCTTTAAAATATCATGCCCATTTAAAAAACACTTTGCCAAAAACATCAATGCCCCTTTATTATAGTATTGGATATTAAGGACAAGTTTTTTGATTTTTTAAACAATGAGAAAATATTCTAACTATATGTGGAATTAATTTCCCTTTTAGTAGAATAATCTTCTAATGGATATCAGAAACCCAATTTTAAAATAATCCTTTTGATTAGATGAAACAGAATAAAAAACAGTGGTATTCCAATTAGTACCCAGGCTGTAAGGGCATGAAGGGTAGGCCAAAACAAAAGGGAAATTGCCTGGGCCGGATCTTTTGAAAACAGTTCAAAGATATCACCGATTGAAACCGAAAAAGAAGAGGCATTAAAAATTTTTTCTCCTAAAAACATAAAAGGGATGTAAAAGGCAAATTGCAAGGGGTAAGCCAATTGGTTTACAAGCATAATGGCCAAAGGGTTCAGGCGGAATGCCGCAATAGCGATTAAGCAAAGGATAGTAGAGGATCCGAAAAGAGGTATTATGGCCAATATGGCTCCGAAAGTAACGGCCAGGGAAAGCCGGGACGGAGAAATACCCTGTTTTAACAATAGGGTCAGCGGCTGTAACAGTTTTTTCTGAAGATATTTTTTCAATTAAAGAAGTTCTGTTAACTCACTGCTCATAGGATTTGTTTTCGAATAAAATACCTTCATCAATTTACCTGATCCATCTAAAAGGTATTTCTGAAAATTCCATTTAACAGAAGAATCAAATTGTCCGTTTAGCTCTTTTACAGTTAGCCATTTATAAAGCGGATGCTGAGCTTTTCCCTTTACATTGATTTTTTGTGTCAGGATAAAAGTAATACCAAAGTTCTTCTTACAAAATGAGGCTATTTCTGCTTCGTTCCCGGATTCTTGTTTTAAGAATTGATTACAGGGAAGCCCGATAACCACCAACTTTTCTTTATAATATTCATGCAGCTTTTGTAAATCTTTATATTGTTTGGTATAGCCGCATTCCGATGCTACGTTTACCAGTAATATCTTTTTTCCCTGGAATTTTCCCAACTTAAAAGGTTCCCCTTTTATATCTGTTAATTCTATGTCATAAACGGAAGAGGCATTGTTAGTCGCCACAAAATTATTATCTATATCTTTCAAAAGAAAAATATAATTTATCATTATAAATATGGAAAATATTTTCAGGATAGTCATGATTATTGGTTTATTATTTACATATTTAGATTGTTGGGTCTTGAATAGACCATTTGCATTACATTGATATTACGCATCAGAAAAGCGGCCTCGCAATAGCACATATAATAATTCCACTTTCTTTTAAAGGTATCATTGAACCCAAGCCGGTTAATGCCGTGCCAATTGGAATTGAAAGACTCCAGCCAGTAACGAAGTGTTTTTGCATAATGAAGCCCCATTTCTTCCAGATTAACAAGCGTAAAATCGCTTGTGTTATTAACTGCTTTATTGATTGCGGCAATGGAAGGCAATAAAGAGCCTGGAAAAATATATTTTTGTATCCAGTCCACATTGCCCCGTAAACTCTCATATCTACTATCTGGACAGGTAATTACCTGCAATCCTAACAAACCATCTTTCTTCAACAGGTGATGGCATTGCATAAAATAGGATTCCAGGAAATTATGCCCTACTGCTTCAAGCATTTCAATGGAAACAATCTTGTCATAAGAACCTTTTAGTTCCCTGTAATCCTGGAGAAGAACCGTTACCTTATCCTCAAGCCCTGCCAGGTTTACTTTTTCACAAGCCATTTTATGTTGTTCCTCAGAAATAGTGGTAGTTGTTACCCTGCATCCGTATTTTCCGGCCATATAAATGGCATTGCCGCCCCAGCCAGTTCCTATTTCAAGAACATGATCAGAAGATTTTAACTTAACCCTCCTACAAAGGGCTTCATATTTTGCATATTGGGCTTCTTTCAAAGGCATATCGTCTTCTTTAAAATAAGCAGAGGAATAGGTCATTGTTTCATCCAAAAACAGCGAAAAGAAATCATTGTTCAGGTCGTAATGGTCGCTGATGTTTTTTCTTGAGCCATTTAATGTATTAGAGCGAAAAAAATGCTTGTTGATGTTGAAAAATTTCAGCACGTTCACTGAAAACATATTCAGCTTGTTTCCTGAAATTGTGGGTGCATTATCAATATTGGACAAGAACCAGGAGATAAGATTGGTTATGTTTGTTGATTCCCAGTCCCCATCCACGTAAGCTTCTCCAAAACCCACATCTCCATATAAAACACATTTTTTAAAGAACTCAGGCCTTGTTATCCTTATGTCTGCCTGTAACGTTTCAGCCGTATTGCCTGTAACTATTGTTTCTCCGTTGGGTAGCGTTATTGTTAAATTTCCTGTTTGCATTTTTTGAAAAATCTGCAAAACAATATTTTGCCAGATATTTTCCTTCCTTTTTAAAATAATACTTGCAGCTTTCATATGTATATAATTTATTTTTTTAACTGTCATATGGTATAGCCATGTTATATTCATTAGCGTTTGTGAACGGTTCGTGCATGGCTATTTCATAATTTAGCGTTATTGATGATGAGGACGATAAACATCCTGTTGTAATTCTTTATGTGCGGATTTTTTATGGTATGGTAATTTTTTTAACAGTAAAATAACTGCCTGCCAATGGATCAGGGTAATCACTTTTAATGTGATTAGTGGAAAACGAAAGCCGAAGAGAAAAACATTGTAATTCGTCAAAGGCTTTCTTTTTCCTGTAAGTGTGCTTATAAAAAAACGTTCCCCATCTTTATGATCATCGATCCGGATATTTAATTTTTCAGAAGGGACTCCTAAATTAAAATCAAATTGGGTATCGTGGTCGATGAAAGGCGAAACATAAAAATATTTGGTGGTGTTTAGATGGAAAATATTGCGCATATAATTTTCAGGGCCTATAAAGTAAGGCTTCATCTCACGGAAGGTATTGCAGGTTTCCACTATGGTGCAAATGGGTTGGTTTTCATTGTTAAAGCAGTAATAAAAGGATACGGGGTTAAATTGATATCCTAAAGTGCAAAGATTGGTCAACAACATTATTTTGCCATCTTTAATATCAATCCCTTGTTCTTTCAGGTAGCCGGAAATTTGCTCTTTTGTGTTTTTTGATGTGTCGGGTCTTTTTGCAGGAAACTGCAAATGGTCGGCATCCCTGAAATTAAAATAATTAAAGCGGTTGCGACTTATCAGCAGGATTTTTTTTGTTATTTCGTTAATCTCATCCAGGTCTATATAAAACATAAAAATACTATAGTGAAACCTGTTTTGTTTTGGTTTCAGCCGGTTATGCATAACCGTACATTTATATAGGCAGGAATTCTTCATTAAACGCTGGTTAAACTTTTATTGAATAATGGAGTTTCATATTTTTTCACTTTCGGGTGGTCCTGGCCAAGGATTTTTTTGCATAATTCCACGGAACTTGTAAAAGCATCTTCGTGAAAACCGTATCTGAAATAGCTTCCGCAGTAAAAAACAGGACCTGACTCATTTAACTTACCCAAGCTTTTTTGGGTTTCCATTGCTTTAACCGTAAAGATAGGATGATCATATTCAATCTCTTTGATTGTTTTTTTGGGGTCTACATTTCCAGGATCATTTATAGAAACAAAGTAATTTTGATTTTGGGAAACCTGCTGTAAACTGTTCATGAAATAAACAGTGGAGGGAGAAAGTTTGCCTTTTTTACTTTCAATCCGGTAGTTCCAGGAAGACCATGTCTTTTTGTTTTTGGGCATTACCGAAGAATCGGTATGCAATGTGGCTATGTTTTTTTGGTAACTGAAATTGCCGAGCATTGCTGTTTCCTGTTTAGTCGGGTTCTCCAGTATTGGCAACACCTGATCTGCATGACAGGCAAAAATCACCTGGTCAAATTCATAATGGTTCCCGCTTTCAGATATTACTGTTACCTTATTATTCTCTTTTCTTATCACTTTTTTTGCACCTTCATTTATTTTAATCTTATCCTTAAACGATGCAACAAGCCGTTCCCTGTATTCTTTGCTTCCCCCCGCAACCGTGTACCATTCATGCTGGGTATCCAGCCCGAGAAATCCATGGTTTTTAAAAAACCTTACAAGTGCGATTGCCGGGAACTGCATACTGATATCGGTAGGTGTTGACCAGAGTGCAGAACTCATCGGCAACAAATATTTGAACATCATATCAGCGCCATAATTCCTCTTTTTGATGTATTCATACAAGCTATCGTTACTGAATTCCGATGATTCCATGTCAATCACGCTTTGTTTGTTAAAGCGGTTAATTTGCATCAGCATTTTTAAGTGACCAGGGTTGAAAAAATTTTTTCTTTGGGCAAAAAGGCCATCAAAGCCTGTTCCGCTGTATTCTAACCCACTCGGAAGATGCTGAACACTAAATGACATAGCTGTTTTTTTTATAGGCACCCCGAGTTCTTCGAACAAAACAAGAAGGTTTGGATAGTTAACTTTGTTGAAGACCATAAAACCAGTATCAATAGGTATATTACTTCCATTTTCATTAACGTCTATCGTATTGGTATGGCCACCAACATAATTGTTCTTTTCAAAAAGGGTAATCTCCTGATCGTCTTGCAGGAAATGTGCACAAGCCATACCCGATATTCCTGTTCCTATAATCGCTGTTTTTATTTTCATGGGCAATAATCGTTTACCGTCACATGGAATTGTTCATTCCATAATTGTTTTTGCAATGTATTGTGTTTGTAAATATTGATTTCCTGATTTTTACAGAAAATTTATGTATAATGATTTTAGCTTAGGGGCCTTGTTCAGGATAAATAAGCCGTGCCAGGTAATTCTTTCCCGAGTTATTGCTCAGGTTGGATTTTCCTTCATAAATCAATATCCGCTTTGTTGCCATATCATAAGTAATGGAAATAGGGTCTGAAAGCCACCTGAACATTACATTGTTCGGTTCTACTATAACCTTGGCTTTATCGTTACCAACAGAACCATCCTTTACTAACCTTGCCCTTAATTGAAAATAATTAAGTTCGGATGACACCGTAAAATTAAATACGAGCACCTTCCCTTCCATCAACTCCGACCAATGGTCTTTTATATAATAGTTAAACCCACCATCAACAGTAAAAGGTTCCGGCACCGTTAGGGTCTTTTCACGGATTGGCTCCTTCTCATTCGATTTTACAAATAGCCTCACCTTGTTTCCGTTCACAATTGCCCCTTCCTGGTATCCTGTTAGCAGATCGGAAGTTTTAAAATCGGGGGTGTGCCTGGATTTTGAAAAATCAAGGTTTCGCTGAGCTATCAATTTATTTTTGGAATCATAATATTTTGTTTCGGTGCCGGCATGTTTTCCATTTTCAAACATTTCGGTGTGTGTTTCTTTGTAAATAAATTTTTTGGAACCTATCTCATATGCATAGCCTGAATACGTTTCTGTTTTTAAGCCGGTTGCTTGGCCTAATGCATAAGCAACGATAATAATTAAAAACTTCCCCATTTCCGTTAAGGTTTTTTGTTAAAAAGATAATGGCTTACCATCCATTCATTTCCTCCGTTAAAGCCCCACAACTCGGCACACGACATAAAGAATATCCTCCAATACGCCAACCATAGCATTCCTTTGTCTTTTCCATAGGTTTTGTTCATGATGGGTATAATTTTTTTCTTGTTTTTATCCATATTTTCCAACCAAGCCTCTGCGGTTTTGCTGTAGTTGATGCCATTTACCCTCCAATGCTTGTTTTTTTGGAAGTGGTCGTCAAAATAAAACAGAAGATCATCGCTAGGCATAATTCCCCCTGTAAAAAAATATTTGGACATCCAGTCGCTCTC
>JALYPI010000212.1 GCA_030856445.1 Bacteroidota bacterium | reverse complement strand
TACCAAAAAAGAAAATGGCATTATTGTTCATTATACTGAAAATATACCCCAAAAATTAGCTGGCAACTTTAAATCGGTAATTGACAGAAAAAAAAGAATGCTTACCCAAAACAACCATTCTGCCACTCATCTTTTGCATGCAGCCTTAAGGAAAGTATTGGGAACGCATGTAGAGCAGAAAGGATCATTGGTGAATGAGGAATATTTACGTTTTGATTTTTCACATTTTTCAAAAGTAACTGAGCAGCAGATTGCTGAAATTGAAAAAATTGTAAATGTAAAGATAAGAGAGAATATAGCTTTGGATGTTCAGGAATTACCAATAGACAAGGCAAGGGAATTGGGTGCAATGGCTCTTTTTGGAGAAAAATATGGAGAAACCGTGCGTGTAGTTAGTTTTGACAAGAACTATTCCATTGAACTTTGCGGAGGTACTCATGTTTCAGCAACAGGGCAAATAGGGATTTTAAAAATTACTTCAGAAGGTGCAGTTGCTGCAGGTGTTAGAAGAATAGAAGCCCTGACGGCAGAAAAAGCAGAAGAATTCATTAATACAGAATTAAATGTACTTAGTAATCTACGCGATCTGCTAAAATCAAAGGATGTTATTAAGAGCACAGAGAATATATTACAGCAATATGCAGAATTAACAGCCCAGATTGAAATACTGACAAGGGAAAAAGTAAAAACTGTTAAAATTGAGCTCAAAAATAAAATTCAAAACATAAATGGTATTAATGTCATAATAGAAAAAACCGAATTTGATTCTGCTGAAGCCATCAAGGATCTTGCTTTTCAATTAAAGAGTGAGATTGATAATTTGTTTTTTGTAGCGGGTTCAGTTATTAAGGACAAACCTAATTTAACGGTTATGATTGCTGAAAATTTAGTGCAGGAAAAAGGATTTAATGCAGGAGCAATTATTCGCGATCTTGCAAAAGAAATTCAAGGAGGAGGGGGAGGACAAGCTTTTTATGCAACCGCTGGAGGAAGTAATGTTTCGGGTATAAATTCAGCACTAAATAAAGCTTTGGAATTTATAAAAACCAAGTCTGCTTAAAATAGTAAATGGGTTTTTATAGTTGCAATAGGATTATTAGCCGAAAAATAAATAAGCTATGAATATAGCTGCAATTATTCCTGTGAAATCAGCAATTAAGCCACAGGTAACTGCATAGCGTGATCTTTTAATTCCAACTGAACCGAAATATACAGCTAAAGTGTAAAATGTGGTTTCTGTGGATCCCTGAAATACAGAAGCAAGTTTCCCCGCAAAGGAATCTACGCCAAATGTAGACATGGTTTCTACCATCATTCCCCTTGCTCCACTGCCGCTTAAAGGCTTCATAAAGGCAGTAGGCAAAGCATCTACAAATCTTGTATCAACACCTGTTAAGCCTACAATATAAGCTATAGTATCTACTAGAAAACCCAGTGCTCCTGATGCTCTAAAAATGCCTATGCCAACAAGCATTCCCACTAAATATGGAATTATTTTAACTGCAATTCCAAAACCATCTTTTGCTCCTTCAATAAATGTTTCAAAAACATTTACTTTTTTTCTTACAGCCATTAACAAAAAGGAGATTATAATTACAAATAAAATTAAATTCCCAACAATTCCTGAGGCTCTTCCAACTTCTTCTGCTGGGAGAGTGCTAAAATAGTAGATAATAAAAGCTATAAGCAATGTAATAGTTCCCAAATAGCTTATTACAACTTTATTAAACAAATTTATTTTTTGGTAGATAGAAACTGAAATTAAACCGGCAAGAGTAGAAAAATAAGTAGCCAGTAAAATAGGTAGAAATATATCAGAAGGGTTTGCTGCCCCAGCTCCCGATCTTAAAGCCATTACACTAACAGGAATAACCGTTAAGCCGGAGGTATTAAGGACAAGAAACATGATCTGAGCATTGGAAGCAGTTTCTTTATTAGGATTTAATTCCTGCAATTCATTCATGGCTTTTAATCCAAGGGGAGTAGCAGCATTGTCCAATCCTAACATGTTTGCTGAAAAATTCATTAGCATGGAACCTCCTGCAGGGTGATCTTTGGGCAACTCAGGAAATAACTTTTGAAAAAAAGGAGAAATAAACCTGGATAGGATATTAATAGCTCCTCCTGCTTCTCCGATTCTCATAATTCCAAGCCAAAGCGTCATTACTCCAATTAGAAAAATAGAGATAGTAACTCCAGTTTCTGCGCTTTTAAAGGTGCTTTCAATAATGGTAGTGAATATTTGTTCATCAGCTTTGTCAAAAATTATACCTGTTATCTCTGCAATGTTTTCCCTGTAATAATATCCAATAAGACGAACAAGAGCTACCACAAAAGCAACAAGAAAAAAGCCGATCCAGATGTAATTTAATGCCATTTTTTAAGAGAATATAAATAGTTATTTAAAAAAATGATTTGCCTTATTTATAAACCAGTACAAATATTAGGATTATTTACGAATATGATTTTAATTAATTTTAAAGATTTTAGAATAATTATTAATTTTTTAAAATTGTTAAAAAATTTTTAATCAGTGTTCTTCCATTTTCTCCAGATACTTCAGGATGAAATTGCACTCCATATATGTTTTTCTCCGGATGTTTCATAGCTTCCACAGGATAGTCGAATGATTTTGCTAAATGTATAAATCCTTCTGGTAGAGTAACGCCTTCGGTATGATCCTGAACAAAAGTTGGATTTTCAAAAATATTTTTAAATAATTCTTCTTGTTTTACTAATTCTATTTTTGCTGGCTCTCTTACAGGCTTTCCTAAATAAACGGAAGACCCAAAATGGATTCCAATTATTTGATGGCCAAAGCAAATGCCTAAAACAGGAAATACTACAGTGTTAAGAAATGAAAATTTATTTACTACCGGTTTTGCATCTATTTGTGAAAGAAGTACTGGAGCCCCACTAATAATAACTGCTTTTGTATGTTCAGGGAATTTTGTTGGAATACTATCTAAAAGAATTACTTCTGTCTCTGAATAATATTCCTTTACCATAGAATTTATTGCAGGGGTTTTGGTACTTCCACAGTCTATAATATATATCATTTAGTTAATAGGGGGAAAATTAGTATATTCTATTTGGAAATTACTTCCTCTTCCTTAAATATAATTTTTCTCCTGTTTTTACCTCATCACCAGGATTTAAATTATTGTAGCGCAAAAGCTTGTTTAATTTAACTGCATAAAACTGGGAAACAGAGCGCAAAGTTTCACCATGCTTGATAAGGTGAAAGTGTTCTGATGCTTTATTTCGTTTTGGCTGAAGATAGATTACATCACCTGATTTTATTCGTTCTGCTTTTCCTAAATCATTGTATTTTAATATCTGCCATGGAGCCATATCAAGTGTTTTGGCAATTTTAAAGGGCGTATCACCTTCTCTGGCAATAATAAATTTTACATTGTTTTTCAATGAAATATTTAAAGGCTTACCTAAGGGGGTGGTTGAAGAAACCGGATCGGGTTTTTGAGTAAAAGAAGGAATTTCGCTTAGTTTATCATATTCATGTAGCTTATTGTCTTCTATTAATCTAATTAGTAATTCTGCATATCTTGGATTTGTTGCATATCCTGCTTTTTTTAATCCATGAGCCCATCCCTGGTAATCTGAAACTTTGAGCTCAAATAAGGATTTGTACCATTGCCTGTTTTTCAAAAACTCAGAATGATCACGATAAGAATCCTTTACTGCATAATATTTTCTAAAACATTCGTTTTTTTCATCATCATCCTGAATAAATGTAGGTCCATTCCATCCTTTATGGCATTTAATGCCAAAATGATTGTTAGCATATTTTGCCAACGGGCTATTGCCGTCTCCTGATTCAAGAATTCCCTGGGCAAGAGTGATGCTGGCTGGAATTCCATAAGCTAACATTTCTTTAATTGCTTCCTCATTGTATCTTTCAATGTACTCTTTCCTGCTCATTTTGTACTCAGCTGGCTGGCCAAAAGTATTCACAGATAGTATGAAAGCAATAAAAAGTGTAAATAGTACTGTTTTTAACATTCTTTTTTAAATTTATTCGAATCAATAATAACAATACCGAAGTATGGCTTAATGGGCAAATTTAAAAATGATTGTAGCTTTTTAAACTCATTATTAAACAAGTTGTTGACAATTTGTTGTTGATCGTAAAAGTCAAGTATCTGATATCAAATAAATGACATTATAAAATACTTGGTTTCATTAAACTTATATTCCAATTTCTAGTTAATTTAAATGTCAATTTTCTTTCATTCCTAAAAGAAATATATATAGGGATTTTGGAAAATGAAATATTTAATCTTCAAGTTTACGATTCACAATAAATATTGTTTCTTTAAAACACCAGATTAATATAGTTTTTTGTTAATTCTTTAGTTTTTACGGTTTAATTAAATAAAGAAATGATTTTCCAATAATTTGCATCTATATAATTAAATAAAAAGCGCAAAGTTTTTAGGAGTGCAATGCTGAATGAAAAAAAACATCTTCTAGAGTTGTAATTGTGTTTTATAAATTTGTAATTTTGTTTTCTTAAAATTTTATAATTATATTATTAAATTAGACACGATGAAAAAAAACTACGTATTATCACTATTGCTTTTGGCTTCGGCATCAGTTGTGAGTTCTCAGAATCTCCAGCAAGAAAGAGTTTTACAAAAAAATAAAGGTTTAGTTTCTATTAGCAGAACTGAAAAGGCCGCTATCCCTATTCCAACTAATTATCTTAGCACTCAGAGAACCTCTCATTTGGAAGAAGGTTTTGAAGGAGCGTTTCCTCCATTAGGTTGGGTTGTTGTTGACCAAGACGGGGATGGGCGTAATTGGAGACAATATACTCCTGCTCCAAATACCGGGAATTTTAGTGCCGGATCTGCATCATGGGATGCTTCAGCGGGAGCTTTAAATCCTAACAACTATATAATTACACCTCAGGTACATGTTACAACTGCTGGTGATCTTACTTTTTATGTTGCAGCTCAAGATCCAGACTGGTCTTCGGAGAATTACAGTGTAATGTTATCCACAACTGGAAATGCGGTTTCTGATTTTACTGTTACCCTTCACACTCAAACTCTTCCTGCAGGAAGTAGTGCATGGAGCCAAATAACATTGCCAATGGGCGCTTATGTTGGTGATAGTGTATTTATTGCATTTCGTCATCATAATTCATCAGATTGGTTTAATTTAAAAATAGACGATGTGCTTTGTACTGTTTGTGACATTGTTTATCCTGATGATACTCTTTATTTAACTGATGTCAATTATGCGAAAGTATGGGAAAATTCGGATCTGGAATGTTCTATTTATCCTTTAGAGCAAGCAATGGCAAATCCACTTACTTTTGAAGCTGCTGTGATAAATGGTGGTAACAATGACAGAACAAATGTGGAATTAGTTTCCTCTGTTAGTGCAGCAGGGGTTGCAAGTCCTGTTTATACAAATACTACTTCCTTAGGAACTCTTTTATCCTTACAATTTGATACAATCAGAACTAATGCTACATTCACACCAACTGATACTGGAACTTATCAGGTTTCAATGCATTTAACTTCAGATTTAATTACCACTCCAATTAAGCAAAAATCGTTTCAAGTTTCAGATTCTGTATATGCACGAGATAGAGGTGTTGTAGATGGTTCAACTGAGCTAGGAGTAGCATGCGGAGGTCTAGAAGTAAGCAATCTGTTTGATGTTTTTGCTGATCAAGAAGCTGTTTCAATCAGTGCTTTTATATCTAATGCTTCAGCTGGTGGTCCATTGGCGGAAATAAAAGCTCGTATTTATGTATATAATACTGGAACTCAGGCTTACGATCTTTTAGAATCAACTGATTTTGTTGGAATAAGTGCTTCAGATAAAAATAAATGGAAAACTATTCCATTAATTGAGAATGCACAATTAACAGCAGGTAATTTTTATCGTGTTTCGGTTGAAGGTTTTGAGCATGCAACTCAAACAGTTTATGTTGGTACATCTGGAACTTCTGTTGATTCTACTTCACATATACTTGATAATAATGATTGTTATGGAAATGGTGCAGGTACAATGTACTATACAAATAATACACCAATGATTAGGTTGAATGTAATGCCTGCTCCAAATTCTGTTAAGGAAATTTCTAAAACAATTAATGTTGATGTTTATCCAAATCCAAACAATGGAGAGTTCCAGTTGCAAATGAACAATGAAGTTAAAGGTACTTATGTGATTTCAGTTTCCAATATGTTAGGTCAGCAAGTTTATTCTGAAAGAGTTACTAGCACTGGAAGTTTGATAAAAACTATTGATTTGTCAAATTTTGACAAAGGTATTTATTTGCTTTCTGTAGCTAACGAAGGCTCTAAAGCAAAAACTGTAAAAAAGATTGTTACTTACTAATCAATTAAAGTTAGTTTGTAAAGAACTGGCAGTTTTTTAAACAGAATAATACATTTAAAGCCCCGGTAATTTGAATTACCGGGGCTTTAATTTTCATTAATATTATTCTTTTACCTAAAAGGTTTTAATCTAGGATAATTAAATTTTATTGGTATAGGCGTTTAGATCACAATCAAAACTCTTTGATTATAAGCGTTTTGGCTCATTATCAACCATTCTTTTCAGGAGTAAATTAAAGATTGCCTCCATATGTCCCCTTCTATTGTATCTAT
>JALYPI010000191.1 GCA_030856445.1 Bacteroidota bacterium | reverse complement strand
ACCATTGGCAGTTTTGTCAAAATTAGTGCCCCAATCAATCAATTCTTTAAGCCTGTCTGCCGCTTGTGAAACTACCATTCGAGCTACTTCTTCATTGCACAAACCATCACCGCAAATTAAAGTGTCTTTTAAATGTTTTTCAATGTTGTCTGTATGATTTGTTACAACAGCAATTCCTCCCTGAGCATACTTTGTGTTGGATTCCTCAGGATCTGATTTTGTCAAAATAGTAACTTTACCGTAATCAGCAACTTTTAGGGCATAGCTTAATCCCGCTATTCCTGAGCCAATAATTAAAAAATCTGTTTGTTTTTGCATTAAGTTTTTTCTGCCTTCTTATAAAACAAAGATATTAATAAGCAACGTAGATATTTAAATTAATATTGATTGTTCTTATTTTTGGTAATTTTGCAGTAAATAAAACAAATCATTATCCGTTAAAGTACTATGGAAACAAGAAAAATACCCGCAGTTATATATGCTGAAAGCACTCCTAATCCAGTAGCCATGAAGTTTGTGGCCAACAGGTTACTTATAAACAATGGAAACACTGTAGAATATAATAATAAAGCAGAGGCTAAAGGCTCTCCTCTTGCACTTGAACTTTTTAATTTTCCTTTTATTAAAGGTGTTTTTGTTACTGGAAATTTCGTTACATTAATCAAAAGTGACCTTGTAAATTGGAATGATGTTACGCTGGAATTAAGAGAATATATACAACAATATCTTAATGAGGGCAAAGTAGTTATAAATGAACTTCCCGAGCAACAAACAAATGATTCTACTCATGGGCCTTTGGATCACGGGGTTACTCATGTGGAACCAAAAACCGAATCAGAGGCAAGAATAATTGATCTGCTTGAAGAATATATCCGGCCTGCAGTTGAACAGGATGGTGGGGCAATTTATTTTAAATCTTATGAGGAAGGCATTGTTACCCTTACTCTTAAAGGCTCTTGCAGCGGATGCCCATCTTCTTCAATGACATTAAAAGCAGGTATTGAAGGTTTGTTGAAAAGAATGATTCCTGAGGTAAAAGAAGTTGTTGCCGAAGCAATGTAATTAGTTTCATTAATTAGTAAAAAGTTTTTGACTTTAACTGTAAAGAATTAAATGTTAGCAAAAAACTATAGACCATTTTTAGTTTTACTTAAACTAAATAATTTTTTTATCTTTTTAAAATGTTTCCATGCATGAATTTAACTTTAAAATTAATCCTTTTCACTGTCCTACCTATTACAGCTGTTTTTAATGCAAAAGCACAGGAAACAGATTATACTCAAATTAAAAAAGACATTGCAGATAGTCTGTATATCCAAGAGGTGGAAGCAAAAAAAGGTCCTATCAAAATATTACATGCTGAACCCTTATATATTGATCTGATAAGAGATTTAGGGGTAAGAAAAGGTGAAAAAGAATGGAATGTAGGCATGGGTTTAATTGACAAAATGGATTTTGACCAGTATGAAGCCCTCATAGAATATGAATGGGCTCCGATTGACAGATTGGGACTTGAAGTAGAAGTGCCATTTTCATTTTATTATCCGGTAGCAAATCCTGAAAAAAACAAAGATTCTATTCCAAAAAACAAAATTAACAGTTTAAAGCTTGCTGCTCAATATACTTTTTTGGTTTCTGAAAAAATGAAAACATCCTTGGCCTTAGGTTATATACAAGAATTTGAGTTGACAGAATTTAAGAACTATGGGGAAGAAAAAATTATTGAAGGAAATGTATTTAATCCCTTTTTTATAGCCGCAAAAAGATGGGGAAATAACTTTCATACTCTTTTGTATACCGGGCCACAAGTTTTCCATCATTTTTCTGACAACTCATTTCATACCATTTGGCAAATTAACTCCAATATTCATTATATGATTAGCGGAACTCGTAATTTTATAGGAATTGAATTTAATAAGGAGCTAAGTCATAATGACTTTGACTTGACCATAAGGCCTCAAATGAGAGTGGGAATTACAGAGAAATTATTAATTGGTATAGTTGCAGGAATACCTGTTAAAAGAGAAAATCAAAGATTCAGTACTTTCCTAAGAGTGATTTATGAACCTGGGCATTAAACTACTAATTCCTATATTCTTATTATTCTGCCTGATATTACCGTATTAATTTATACTTGTCAGAAAACTTCCTATATAACTGCTTCTGGTGATCGTCCAAATCCTGTTTTTTGCCTCTGATAAAAGCAAACTCAACATTGTTGGAACGCATATCCAAAGCATCTCCTGTGGAAACAAAAATGGTTGCATCTTTGCCTGTTTCTATTGAACCAACAGTTTTATCAATTCCAAGTATTTTTGCAGCATTTAAGGTTACTGACATTAATGCCTGTTCTTTGGTTAATCCATAAGCTGCTGCAGTACCAGCAGTAAAACAAATGTTCCTGGTACCCATTACCTCCATGTCTCCTTCATAATTAAGGCAAAACAGAATCCCTTCTTTTTGCAATAAATATGGAAGTTTATAGGGTTGGTCAATATCATCTTCAGGTCTTAGGGGAAGGCTGTGCAATCTGGTCACTATTACAGAAACATTATTTTCTTTTAGCATTTCAGGAATCAACCAGGAATCTGACCCACCAATTATCACCAAATTTTTAATTCCAAAATTTCTGGCAAAGTTAACCGCTTGCATAATCTCCTTAACGTAATCAGCATTTATATATAGTTTTTGAGTGCCGTTAAAAAGCCCTCTCATTGCCTCTAGTTTCAAGTTCTTTTGCTTGTAGTCTTTGATTTCACTATATGCTTTTGCATCATTAAAAAATGCATTTATTTCGTTAAGCTTATTTTCATATTGCTTGCTTTTTTCTGTTGGCCCTGGTTCGGCCCACCAACCTTTTGTAGAAAACATTTCAGGCCAGTTTAAATGAATACCATCATTTTCCTTATATAAAGCATCCTCCCAATTCCAGCCATCAAGTTCAACTACGGATGAAGTACCGGAAATAAGACCATGCCTGGGAGTAATTTGAGCTAAAAGCACTCCATTGTTCTTTAGGGTAGGAATAATCCTTGATTCTGAATTATAAGCAATTAAAGAACGTACATTGGGATTAAAAACACCTGTTTCACTAAAATCTTTTGTCGGTCTTATTGCATCAATCTCGGTTAACCCCAAAGTTGAATTAGGGGCAATAAAGCCTGGATAAATATGCTTCCCGGAAACATCAATTACCTCATCAAAATCAGCTTCGTTAATTTTATGAATATCCAGGTTAAGTACCAGGTTAATCTTGCCTTCTTTAAAACCCACAGCCCCGTTTTCAATAACAAGTCCATTTCCTGTATGCACAACTCCGCCTTTAAGCAGAATGCTTTTGCTTTGATCTGGAGCTGGAGAAGCTGGAACTCCTTGAGCAAAAATTGCTGTGGAAACAAGTGTAAACAGTGTGCTAAAAATTACTCTTTTTATAATGCTCATTTGTTTTATAATTAAAATATAATCTTTTTCATTAATGGTTGATTTTTAAAAGTAAAAAGTCACCATAAAAAATGTTTTGTACTAGTGAATATGATCTTCTTCTGAGTCATCAAGAGTCTCGCAATGATAGATCTTTTGTTTTTTCATTTCTGGCTTTTGTGTTTTTTCCCCTTCTTGTTTGGCTTTGATCATTTTATTGATCAACCTTGCTCTTTCTCTTTTCATTTCTTCCCTTAATACAAGATCCCTGTTTCTGTCAAAATAAATAATACCATCTACAAAGGTTTTTTCTGCTTTAGCATAAATAGAAAGAGGGTTTTCTGACCAAAGTACCAAATCGGCATCCTTGCCTGTTTTAATACTCCCTAATTTATCATCAAGGTGAAGTAAAATGGCAGGATTCAAAGTCACCATTTTTAAAGCATCTTCTTCTGAAACACCACCATATTTAACCGTTTTTGCAGCTTCGTGGTTTAATCTTCGGCCCATTTCCGCATCATCTGAATTAATAGCCGTTACAATGCCCATTTCATTCATTATTGCAGCATTGTAAGGAATTGCATCATTTACCTCATATTTGTAGGCCCACCAGTCTGAAAAAGTAGATCCTCCTACACCGTGCTCTTTCATTTTATCAGCTAGTTTATACCCTTCTAAAATATGAGTAAAGGTGTTTATTTTAAAGCCCATAGAGTCTGCCACATGCATAAGCATACTTATTTCTGACTGAACATAAGAATGACAACTAATGAATCTTTTTTTATTAAGTATTTCAACCAGCGCCTCTAATTCCAAGTCCTTTCTTGGTCCTGCTGTTTTGTCTTTCTCTTTTCCTTTGCCTTTAGGTTTTTGATTATTATAAGCCTTCCATTCCAACTCATATTCTTTAGCCCTTGTAAATGCGTCATAAAAAACTTGTTCAACCCCCATTCTGGTTTGCGGAAAGCGCACTTGATAGC